>QCPF01000008.1 GCA_003212655.1 Prochlorococcus sp. AG-436-D21
TGTTGTAATGAACACTTATTTCGTTCATAGATAATGCAATTTCATTAGAAATTAACTATGTTATGTATGTCTACTAAAGTACGAAAAGCTTAAAATGAAATCCATTGACGAACACATCCAAAAAGATCAATCGGAAATCGAATCTGCAAAAGCAGAGGGCAATCTTCCAAAGGTCAGACATTTAACTGAAGAACTAAAAGAACTCGAAGAATATAAGGATCATCATCCAGAGGATAAACATGATCCTAATGCTTTGGAACTATTCTGCGATGCCAACCCGGATGAACCAGAATGTCTTGTTTATGATGATTAATTTTTCTTTTGATAGATAATGCACAATAAAAAAGGGCTCTAAAGCCCTTTTTTTTATTTATTAATTCTATTAGTAATCTCTATTAAAGTCGGATGGACTTCCTGTAAGTGAACATACAACAGACTCTTCATTTTTCATTTCCTTGACTTCTACAATCGGTCTTCCCATTTTCTTCAAAACCTCAATATCTTGAATAGTTTGACATCTAGCTATTATTTTTCCTTGTTGATCAAAGCAAGTATAGAAATTCATATTGTGTTTAAAGAAGTATCTTATTTATGACTAATTTTCATTATTAAATCAAGTGTTTTTTTTACAAAAAAATTTTAAATTCAAGTTAGATCCTATTCCATACTTCAGAAAGCAGTGAAGATAAACCTTTTTTCAAAGATGAAGAAATAACTAAAACTTTTCTTTTAGATAAATCTTCTAACTTTTTTGAAATTATTTTCAAATAATCATCATCTACCAACTCCATTTTATTCAATACTATTATCCTCTCTTTATCTAAAAGACCTTTTCCATATTTTTTTAATTCCTGCTCAATTATCTCAAAATCATGTAAAGGATTTTCTGCAATTGCATCAATTAAGTGAACAAGTATCTTCGTTCTTTGGATGTGCCTTAAAAAATCATGGCCTAAACCTACTCCATCAGCTGCCCCTGATATTAATCCAGGAATATCCGCAAAAAGGCAACCATTACCATCCATTTTTCTTACTACACCTAAGTTAGGTATTAGAGTTGTGAAAGGATAATTTGCGATTTTTGGACGGGCAGATGACACAACAGAAATCAAGGTGCTTTTCCCAGCATTTGGAAGGCCTATAATCCCAACCTCTGCAAGAAGTTTTAGTTCTAATTGAACCTCCCATATCTCACCATCTTTTCCTTCAGTGAATGATTCTGGGGCTCTATTTTGATTACTTAAATAGTAAGCATTACCATGTCCACCTCTTCCTCCAATGGCAATAGTTAAATTCTGTTTATCTTTAGTTAAGTCTCCTAAAATAATACCGGTTTTAATATCCCTTATTTCTGTACCGCAGGGTACTTTAAGGATTGTATCCTCACCTGAAGCACCTGATCTCTTATTAGGACCTCCTTTGCATCCATCTTCAGCAATTATTTCACGTTTGAATTTGAAATCTAATAATGTTTGTAGATTATTATCAGCCATCAAAATAATTGAACCCCCTCTTCCACCATTTCCCCCCGAAGGTCCTCCAGCAGGAACAAATTTTTCTCTTCTAAATGAAACTATTCCATTTCCACCTTTTCCAGCTTTAAGAATAATGTTGGCTTGATCAATAAATTGCACTTAATACGCTTATTAAATTGTTTTCTAGGTATTTTAAATTTTATTTTATCCACGCAATACTGCAACCAGGGCCACCCTCGTTGTTGGCTGCATCTTCAATTTTATCAACATAATTTAAACCTGATAACCAATTTCTTAGTCCTTTTTTTAATTTTCCTGTGCCAATTCCATGAACAATCCATAGCGGTCCATGAAATTTTCTTATTTTCTCCTCAATTATTATTTCGGCTTCATGAACTCTTAACCCTCTTACGTCAATTGTATTTTTACTCGTTCTAATTTTAGAAAAAGAAAAATCTTCTCTTGTAGACTTGATCTCAATTTTTGACCTTTTGAAATTAGGCTTTTCTCCATTAATACCTTCAAAGTCATTTAAAGATAATGTGCTTCTAAATGAACCACATTTAATTTCATAAAAACCACCTTTTTTATCTAAATCTACAATTTGTCCCGTACTATTTAGACTTTTAATTTTTACAAAATCACCTACCTGAGGGTCCCACGATATTGACTTTTCAGATTTTTTTTGGGTTAAATGTTCCGTTTCAATTTCCTTTAATCTTTTTCCAATAATTCTCGTATCCTCTCCATTAACGTTTTTATCTCTTAATTTTTTAATCAAATCTATCACCTCTTTTTTAGCTGATACAATATGTTTTGATAATTTAGACCTTTCAATTTCCTGGATTTTTTCAGCATTTATTTTTTGATATTCATAATTTCTCTTCAGTTCATCATGTAATATTTCAGTCCTTGCAATCAATTCTGCAGCAGCTTCTGCAGAATTTTGTTGTTTAATCTTCTCTTCCTCAAGTCCTTTAATAATACTGTTAATATTGTCAACTTTTTTTGGCTTTAGATAATTTGCAGCTTCATTTAGTATGCTTTCATCGAGACCAATTCTCTTTGAAATTGACAAAGCATTACTTCTCCCAGGAATACCCCAGTTGAGTATATATTTTGGCTGCAAAGAATCCTCATCAAAGGCAACTGATACGTTTTCAAATCTTGAGTCGTTATATTTTAAAGCCTTAATATCTCCATAATGTGTAGTTGCAAAAGTGATATCAGATTTATTTGCAAATTCTTTTAACAAAGCCATCGCAAGAGCACTTCCTTCAAGAGGATCTGTGCCAGATCCAATCTCATCTAGCAAAACAACTGATAATCCTTTCTTATCATCAAGTGAATCTAATATCTTTTTTATACGGGATATATGGCCACTGAAGGTAGATAAATTTTCTTCTAATGATTGATTATCTCCTATATCGACATATAAATTTGGACAAAAAGGGATAATAGGATTAGTAGTTGAAGGTATCAATAATCCTGCTCTAGCCATAAGCAAAGACAAGCCCAAACCTTTTAAAGCTGCTGTTTTACCTCCAGTATTTGGACCTGTAATAGCTACAACCTTAATATTTCTATTTATATAAAAATCGACAGCTACTGGTGGAGGGGCTTCTTTTTTCTTATGTTCCCAAATCAATAACGGATGAGAAAAACCAATTAAAGAAATAATAGGACTTTTCTCAAACGTAGGAGTTTTGCCTCCAATCCATTTCGAATATCTTGAACGAGTTAAAGCATTTTCTAATCTCAATAAAATGGATGCCATTTCAATAAGATTTTCTGAATTATCACTAACAACCTGGGACCATTTCTTAAGTAATTTAAATTCTTCTGCTGTGATCCTAGCCTCTAAAGAAGCAATCTTATTACCTTTAGTTACTACACTTTCAGGCTCAAAATATACTGTATTTCCTGAAGATGAAGAGTCATGAATTATGCCTTTAAATTTATCTACATAATTAACTTTCACCGCTAAAACAGGCCTTCCATATCGATCTCCGATAGTAGTATCTTGCAAATAAGCTAAATTCTTTTGAATAAATTTCTCAACTAATATTTTTCTTTCAAGTTTCTTAGATAAAAATTCTTTTCTAAGAATAGATAGTTCATTACTAGCATTATCTGAAATTCTTCCATTCGATTCAATACCTTTTTTAAAAATCGTTTCAATATTCTGATGGTCAATTAAATTTTTTGTAAATGATGAAATATAAGGCCTTTGTTCAAAATCTAATAAGATTTTTTTTAAATTTCTTGCTGCAGAAATTGTTTTCGCTATTTCTAACAATTCAGAAGATGAAATTACACCTCCCTTGGAACAAATTTCAATATTTCTACTAATATCAAAAACACCAGAAAAACTAATTGATTTATCTAAATTTTTTTCTAACTCATTAATTTCAACAGTTTCATTCAAAAGTCTTTTAGATGCATCGTATTCTGAAGGAATAACAAAACTTAAAATTGATCGTTTACCCATTTCCGTCGAGGCGAAAGAAGATAAATGCGTTTTTAATGAATCCCACTCTAAAAGGTTTATAGATTCTTCTTCTAAGGTGTTATCTGAAAATGATTTTTTAGAATAACTTTTCTCTTGCATACAAAAAAAGAATCAAACATTCGATTGAATCCCTTCAGGAGGAACATAAAGCATCTCAAGCCAATTTCCTTCAGTATCCTTCATATAAAAAGATGCTGTTCCATCTCTATGCTCATGTAAAGGACCAACTTTTACACCAGAATTTTTTAAATCATTTTGAATATTTTCCACTTCTTTTTTATTTTCAAAATGAAAAGCAAAGTGAGGTCCTGCAGCTTTGTAACTAGGGCCTAACAAGGCAAGTCCATCTTTCCCTTTACCAGCCTCTAAATAAGACCAATCTTTATCATCCCAAACCAAATTCATACCCAGCTTAATATAAAAAGATTTCGCCCTTTCGAGATTCTCTACTCTAAGCGCAACGTGACCAATCCTATTTACCCTTTGTGAAAAATTCAAAACAAAGAAGTTATTTTATTACTTATCTTAGAATAAACCAAATTTTTGTTAATAATGAGTTTTTAAGTATCCTTCAACCATTGAGATGCATCACAAGCATGATAAGTGAGTATTAATTTTGCTCCTGCTCTTTTAAAACTAAGCAATGTTTCTAAAACAATATCTTTTTCGTTAATCCAGTTCTTCATAGCAGCAGACTTTACCATGGAATACTCCCCACTAACGTTATATGCTGCTATGGGTTTATTTGAAAAAGTGCTTAATCTATAAACAATATCCAAGTATGAAATTCCTGGTTTTACCATCAAAATATCAGCTCCTTCATACTGATCCAATGCAGATTCAATTAAAGCCTCTTTTGAATTGGCAGGGTCCATTTGATATGTAGACTTATTGTCTGGAATTATTTTCTTACTATTTTCTCTAGGAGCCGAATCTAAAGCAGTTCTAAATGGTCCATAATAAGCAGATGAATATTTTGCTGTGTAACTAATAATACCTACATCACTAAATCCTTGACTATCAAGAGCAGCTCTGATTGCTCCAACTCTCCCATCCATCATGTCACTAGGGCCAATAAAATCTGCTCCAGCTCTTGCTTGTGTTAAAGCTTGTTTTTTTAAAATTTCGATTGTTTCATCGTTCAATATTTTGCCAGTTTCATCAACTAATCCATCATGACCATCACAAGAGTATGGGTCCAAGGCAACATCTGTCATTATTGCCATTTCTGGAATCTCTTTTTTTAATATTCGAATAGCTTTAGGTATTAAACCATTTTCATTAAAACATTCTGCTCCATCTTCAGTCTTTAAGCTATCGTCAATTTTTGGAAAAAGAACCACACACCTTATTCCCAATTCCCATGCCCTAGTAACCTCCTTTATTAAGCCATTAATATCCCATCTATAAGTTCCGGGCATTGCTAAAATATCCTCTTTAAAATCTTTTTCATGAATAAATAATGGATATATGAAGTCCGATGCAGTTAGATGGTTTTCTCTAACCATTTCTCTAATTGCCTCATTTCTTCTTAATCTTCTTGGACGAATAATCGAATTCATTTGAATATTATTTAAATTGAAAAATATTTATCTAATACATTAATCGCTTGCCTCGCACAAAAATTAATCAGAGACTACTTTTGTTCAGGAAAATTAACTAAAATTTATTTAATAAGAGCAAAAAAAGTTACAAAAATATTTTGCACAATCTTCATTTTTCACAAATTTACATCATTTAGAGATAATATCTTCTAGTTAAGTATTTATTTTGAGGAAAGCATCTTTGAACATAATTAATGGATTTCATCTGAAAAATGTAAGAGGCGATATTCTAGGAGGCATCACAGCCGCAGTAGTGGCTTTACCTCTCGCTCTTGCTTTTGGAAATGCTGCGTTAGGACCTGGCGGAGCAATTTATGGACTATATGGAGCAGTAGTAGTTGGTTTTTTAGCCGCATTATTCGGCGGAACACCTGCTCAAGTTAGTGGACCTACCGGTCCCATGAGTGTCACTGTTGCAGGTGTAGTAGCAGGCTTGGCCGCAGTAGGGGTTCCAAGAGATCTTTCTGCAGGACAAATTTTACCTTTAGTTATGGCAGCGGTGGTCATTGGCGGCTTACTGCAAATATTATTCGGGATTCTAAAACTAGGTAAATACATTACTTTAGTTCCATATTCTGTTGTTTCAGGATTTATGTCTGGTATTGGAGTAATAATCATTGCGCTTCAGATTGGACCATTACTTGGAATTAGCACTCGAGGTGGAGTAGTCGAATCTTTAACTACTGTATTTTCAAATTTCCAGCCCAATGGTGCTGCTATTGGAGTTGCCATAATGACACTTGGTATAGTATTTCTTACTCCTAGAAAAATAAGTCAGTGGGTACCTTCTCCTCTCTTGGCCCTCTTAATAGTTACTCCAATATCAATATTAATTTTTGGAGATGGAGCAATTGATAGAATTGGAGAAATTCCAAGAGGAGTTCCATCTTTAAATTTCCCAAGTTTTAATCAATATTTCCCAATTATTTTCAAAGCAGGATTAGTCCTAGCAGTACTTGGCGCAATTGACTCCTTACTGACATCTCTAGTCGCAGACAATATCTCTCAAACAAAACATAATTCTGATAGAGAACTTATTGGTCAAGGGATAGGAAATGCAGTTGCAGGTCTGTTTTCAGGTTTACCTGGAGCAGGAGCAACAATGAGAACAGTCATAAATGTTAAATCTGGAGGATCAACTCCTATCTCTGGTATGGTTCACTCAGTTGTATTGTTGATAGTTTTAGTTGGTGCAGGACCTTTAGCTGAGCAAATTCCAACTGCGTTACTAGCAGGAATCCTTATAAAAGTAGGTTTAGATATTATTGATTGGGGATTCTTAAGGAGGGCTCACAAATTATCTTTAAAAACTTCAGTAGTAATGTATGGCGTACTTTTGATGACAGTTTTTTGGGATTTAATTTGGGCAGTTTTAGTCGGTGTATTCATAGCAAATATGCTTACTATTGATTCAATAACTGAAACTCAACTAGAAGGTATGGATGAGGATAATCCTTTATCAAAAGATGATCAAGCTAAAAATGCATTACCTGCTGATGAAAAAGCACTACTAGATAGATGTTCAGGAGAAGTAATGCTATTTAGACTTAAAGGACCACTTAGTTTTGGAGCAGCTAAAGGTATATCTGAGAGAATGATGCTTGTGAGAAACTACAAAGTTTTGATATTAGATATCACTGATGTTCCAAGACTTGGAGTGACCGCGACTCTGGCGATAGAAGATATGATGCAAGAAGCAAAAAATAATTCCAGAAAAGCATTTGTTGCAGGTGCTAATGAAAAAGTAAAAGATAGATTAGCAAAGTTTGGAGTTGAAGGGATTATTGAAACAAGAAAAGAAGCTTTAGAAACTGCTCTAAATGAAATAGCCTAATAATTTATGGAAATAAGTCCAATTCTGCAAAATGTATTAGCCCCGCCAGTTCTTTTCTTTTTGATTGGAGCAATATCAGTACTCTTTAAATCTGATTTAGAGATACCAGCTCCATTACCTAAACTCTTCTCCTTATACCTACTCCTAGCTATTGGTTTTAAAGGAGGTATAGAGATACAGAAAAGTGGTTTTACAGATCAAGTGTTGCCTACTTTAAGTGCTGCAATACTGATGTCACTAGTAATCCCGCTGATTGGATTTTTAATTTTAAGATTTAAGTTTGATGTCTTTAATTCAGCCGCGATAGCAGCAGCATACGGTTCAATTAGTGCTGTTACATTTATCTCTGCAGAAAGTTTTTTAGAAAGTCAAAAAATAGCTTTTGATGGGTTTATGGTTGGCGCTTTAGCTTTAATGGAATCTCCCGCAATAATTGTTGGATTATTACTTGTGAAATTTGCAGCTCCAAAAAATAGACCAAAATCAAGAAAAATGCATCTAAGCGCAATATTACACGAATCACTTTTGAATGGATCAGTTTATTTATTGCTCTCAAGCTTGATTGTAGGATTTCTCACTGCTTCCAGTAATCCCTCAGGAATTGAAAAAATGGAGCCTTTTACTGGACAATTATTCTATGGAGCAGAATGCTTCTTCTTGTTAGATATGGGAATAGTTGCTGCTCAAAGATTGCCGAGACTGAAAAATGCGGGTTCGTTCTTGATTGGATTTGCCATTTTTATGCCTTTATTTAACGCATTTATTGGTGTTTTCGTTGCAAGATTTTTATCTTTAGGACCTGGCAACGCACTTTTATTTGTGGTTCTATGTGCAAGCGCCTCTTATTTAGCAGTTCCTGCAGCAATGAGGATGACAGTTCCAGAAGCTAAATCTAGTTATTATATTTCAACTACACTAGGTCTAACTTTCCCATTCAATATAGTTCTCGGCATTCCCATATATATGAGTTTAGTAAATACTATTATCCCACTATCCCCTTTATAAAAATGAAAAGATTAGACTTGATATTTAGTGAAAGAGAACTAGATGCAATCATTAAAACATTAGAAAAAGCTAATGTTCCTGGATATACAGTTATGAAACACGCCACAGGCAGAGGACCTGAAAGAGTTGTTACTGAAGATATGGAATTTACAGGATTAGGAGCGAATGCTCATGTAATTGTTTTTTGCGAGCAAGAATTAATAGATAAAATGAGAGATAACATCAGGGACGATTTGAGCTATTACGGAGGAGTCGCTTATATTTCTGAAGCAACACCCCTTTAAATCAAAGAAGGAATATTTAATTTAAGAATGAATCCAATCCACTCTAATATTTTTTCTACTATTTAAATATCTATCAATTGACATTGCAGCAATACATCCGTCAGAAGCTGCAACTACTGCTTGCTTAAATGGTGTGTTTCTTATATCTCCAATAGCCCATACTCCATCAGAATTTGTAGACATAAAGTCATCCACAATAACTCCTCCGTCTTCTTTTAAAGCAATTTGATCCCCTAAAAAATCAGTAATCGGCTTCGAACCACTCATGTAGACAAACACTCCATCTAAATTTAAATTGATAGGATTTTCCTCTTGCTTATTTTTTACAACGACCCCATTAACACCCATATCATCTCCCAATATTTCTAATAATCTTGTTCTACTCCAATGTTTTATATTTGAATTATCCATCAATTCCATAGCTTCTTCGTTATCTGATTTAGGATCACTTGATGTAATCCAATGCACGGTTGATGCGAATTTAGTTAGAACAGTTGCCTCTTCAATTGCCTCCTTGTTTACTCCAACAACGGCAACCTCTCTATTTTTATAAAAAGCCCCATCACATGTAGCACAATAACTTACTCCTTTACCAAGAAAATCCGCTTCTCCCTTAAATGATGCAGGCCTACCCATGGCTCCACTTGCAAGTACAAGTGCTTTAGCTTTAAAAGTGCCTTCGGGCGTGTAAACCATTTTCCATTCTCCACTAGCGTCTATTCCAAATACTTGCGCTCTTCTATAATCTGTGCCGTATTGAACAGCCTGTTCTCTCATTAGGGTAAGTAATTTTTCTCCACTTATATCAACAGGAACCCCTGGATAATTAGCTATTTGATGAGTTATTGCTAAGGCGCCAACAGATGGATTTTTATCTAAAATTACTGTCTTTAAATTTGAACGAGATGTATAAAGTGCGCAAGTACATCCGGCCGGGCCTCCTCCGATAATAACTACATCTGACTCAATGATTTCCAATTTTTAAAAACTCCTTTTGTAGTTAATTAGATGAGTTCTTGGTTAGAAGATATTTTTAAAGTAAATACCTGAACCTTTATATAGATATAAGTTAAAAGAAAAAATAGAAAAAAGCTCAATATAGAAACAAACTTACATAGGAAAAACATAAAAAATTAATTATCAAAATGATCAGTTACGTGAAATGTTCTGTATTGATCTATTATTAGAACATATCGAAAAATCAATTGCCGTTGAAACATTATATTTTTCATGACCAACTCTGATTACCTTTTAAAAGCTGCCATTAAGAAAGTAACCGAAAAATTAAACGAAATATTGGTTGAAAAAATTGAAGAAGCAACAAATATTGCTCAGGATGCTCCAGAAATCCTCAAAAAAGAACTTGATAGTTTAAAAGAATCAATAATCGAAGAAGCATCAAGACTGGAAAAAGCTGAAAATATTCAAAAAAATGAGTCTAAAAATACTTATCAAGAATCCAAAATCAAAAAAGCTTTAAATGAAATTGAAGGTATCAATAAGCAAATTGATCTCTTTAATAAAACTATAAATAATCAAATTAAATGAGTTATTACATTCTTCATTATCGTTTAAAAAAATTGAAGAGGGCCTTTCTTATTTGGATAACTCTGATCTCACTTTTAATAAATTTATGGATAGATCATATTAGATTTACAATTTTCCAAACTAAGAATAATGAAAAAAGTAGGGTCCAAATTAAAAGAGCTAAGTGGTTTACTAATCAATTAATAAAGTTTGGATCAGCATTTATTAAAATTGGACAATTATTATCAGCGAGACCTGATTTAATTCCAAATACCTGGATAAAAGAATTGTCTAAATTGCAGGATCAAGTTCCTAATTTTTCATTTACGCAAGTTAAAGAAACTATTAGAAAAGAACTAGGATCTAAGTTTAATGAAATAGATCAAATAAATTGTGATCCGGTTGGATCAGCATCACTAGCTCAGGTCCATAGGGCGACTTTAAAGGATGGTAAAAAAGTAGTTTTTAAAGTTCAAAGACCTAATTTAAAAGAATTGTTTATTATAGATTTGGGCATAATGCAGCAAATAGCAGGATTATTGCAGAAAAACAAGAATTGGAGTCGAGGTAGAAACTGGGTTGAGATAGCTAAAGAGTGTAGGAAAGTTCTTATGAAGGAGCTTGATTTTAATTGTGAAGCACAATATGCAGCAAGATTTAGACAGCAATTTCTTGATGATGAAAATGTTGAAGTTCCTGAAGTAATTTGGGATATGAGCAGTGAAAAAGTCCTTTGTTTAAGTTATCTGGAAGGAACAAAAATAAGCGATTTAGAAAAATTAAAATCACAAGAAATTGATTTACCTAAAATCGCAGAAATAGGCGCCATCAGTTATTTAAAACAACTAGTAAATTATGGTTTTTTTCATGCTGACCCTCATCCAGGGAATCTAGCAGTTTCAAATGAAGGTAAATTGATTTTTTATGATTTTGGAATGATGGGCAATATCTCAAATAATCTTCAAACAAGATTAGGGGGGATGGTTAAGGCTGCTGCTCTTAGAGACGCCTCATCACTTGTTAGTCAATTACAACAAGCTGGGCTAATTTCAAAAGATATTGATGTAGGACCAGTCAGAAGATTAGTCAGATTGATGCTTAAAGAAGCCCTAACTCCGCCATTTAGTCCTAATATTATTGAAAAATTATCTGGAGATTTATACGAACTGGTTTATGAAACGCCATTTCAACTGCCAGTAGATTTAATCTTTGTGATGAGAGCTTTATCAACTTTTGAAGGAGTTGGTAGAATGCTTGATCCAGGGTTTAACCTTGTATCAGTTACCAAGCCTTATTTAATAGAACTTATGACTTCAAATAATCAAAGTCCCAACGATTTAATTAACCAATTTGGAAGGCAAGTAGGTGAACTAGGATCGAAGGCTGTTGGAATTCCCAAAAGAATAGATGAAAGTTTAGAAAGATTAGAACAGGGCGATTTACAATTGCAAATAAGAATGGGAGAGTCTGATAGGCAATTCAAAAAAATGTTTACGGCTCAAAAAACTTTAGGCCATTCAATTCTTATAGGAAGCTTATCAATTGCATCTGCTTTACTTGTAACCAATAAACAAAATAATTTTGCATTGTTGCCACTTTTTTTTGCACTACCAATAAGTATTGATTGGATAAAGTGCCAATTAAGTATGAGAAAAGGCTCACGTTTAGAAAAACTTAAGCGCTAAAAAAACTATATATTTTTGGGACCTAAACCTAGAGCTCCAGCGAATCTTGCTTGATTTCCTAATTCCTCCTCAATTTTTAAAAGCCTATTATATTTTGCAATCCTTTCACTTCTGCTCAAAGAGCCAGTCTTGATCTGACCCGATCTTGTGGCGACAGATAAATCTGCAATTGTTGTATCTTCAGTCTCACCACTTCTATGACTTATAACACTTGTGAAACCAGACATTTTAGCTAACTCAATAGCTTCCAAAGTTTCAGTTAATGTTCCAATTTGATTAACCTTTATTAGGATTGAATTGGCAGATTTTTCTATAATCCCTTTCCGCAATCTTTCTGTATTAGTAACGAATAAATCATCACCTACAAGCTGAACTTTATTTCCTAATTCTTTGTTTAATTCTGACCAACCCGCCCAATCATCCTCAGCTAAACCGTCCTCTATTGAAACTATTGGATAATTAGAAACTAATCTTGAAAGATATGAAATCATTTCAGAACTATTTAAACTTTTACCTTCATATTTATAAATACCATCACTATAAAATTCAGTACTAGCAGCATCTAAAGCTAAAGACACCTGCTCACCAGGCTTAAATCCGGCTTTTTGAATTGCTTCTAATAATAAGTCCCCTGCTTCTTCGCTTGATGACAAATTAGGTGCAAATCCACCCTCATCGCCTACAGCAGTAGATAGACCTTTTTGATCAAGTAATGATTTTAATGAGTGAAAAATTTCAGTACCCATTCTTAATGATTCACTGAAATTATTAACTCCATGTGGGACAAGCATAAATTCCTGAAAATCTAGACTATTTGGTGCATGAGCACCACCATTTATTACATTCATTAATGGGACTGGAAGGAGATTGGATAATGGATCTCCAAGATACCTATATAATGGAACTTCTAAAGCATTTGCTGATGCTCTGGCAGTTGCAAGACTTACTGCAAGGATTGAATTAGCTCCAAGATTAGATTTATTAGGAGTGCCATCAATTTCAATCATTAATTTATCTATTGCAGTTTGATCGACAGCTGACAAACCACATAAAGCTGGGGATATTGTTTCATGAATTTTATTAACAGCATTTAAAACACCCTTCCCCATATATTTTGAACCACCATCCCTTAATTCATGTGCCTCATGTGCACCAGTGCTAGCTCCGCTGGGAACAATTGCTCTACCACTTGCACCACATTCCAAAAATACTTCTGCCTCTACAGTTGGATTACCTCTTGAATCAAGGACTTGCCTTGCTTCAATAGTATCAATAAGAAAATCAATAGTTTCTTTCACAATTTAATTATTACTATTTAAATCCTATTAATAGCTGAACTATTTGGCTAATATCTGAAATAAATATGTTAACCAATTATAATTTTTTAATTTCACAACAATTTAAATATTAGTTAACGCTTTTATTAATTCTAAAGTCCCTACAACTCATCTCATAAACATATTTTTCAAATTCATTTTACAATTTAAAAATTATTGGATGATTATTATTGGAGATACTATTTAGAATATTAATTAATAATCAACTATAGTTTTTATAGTTTATGAGAGAAACACTAACATCCAGCCCTGAACTATTTAGCGATATCAGTTGGAATCTTCTTTTATTAGGGGAAGAAACAGCAAAAAAATGGGATCATAGCGAATTTAATATTGAACACATAATTCATACATTGTTCTCATCAAGTGAATTCTTTGCTTTCATTGAAAAATTATCAATCGACCAAGATACAGTTTTAGATATAACAGAAGATTTTTTAGAAGAGACACCAACAAATGAGTCAGATATTTTTACTATCGGAGAAGATCTAGAAATTTTACTAGATAATGCGAATCAAATTAAAATCCAATGGGGATCAAGATTCATAGAAATCCCTCATTTACTAATTGCTCTTGGAAGAGATTTAAGAATTGGAAATTATGTTTTTGAAGAAGGCAACCTTTCCATGGAAAAATTAGAAGAAGAATTAAAGTTTTTCCCAAATATTAATCAATCAAAAGATTCTTTTAATTATGAGAACGTACTCGAAATTAATAATCAATCTAATTGGGAATCAAATAAAGAGACTTTAGTTAAAGAAGAAAAATTTAAAGAAGCTATTGCTCCATTACCCAAAAGTAAACTTCAAATTGAAACCAAAAAACAAGTTGGAAAAGATGAAAATGCTCTTTCAATTTATGGAAAAGATTTAACAGAAGCAGCTAAAAAAGGCTTACTGGATCCTGTTTTAGGGAGAGAAAATGAGATCAATAACTTAATGAGGGTACTCTGCAGAAGAAACAAAAATAATCCTATACTTATCGGCAATCCTGGAGTTGGTAAAACCTCAATTGCAAAATTACTTGCGCAATTAATTGTAGACAAAAAAGTTCCTGATTCTTTAAAAGACTTTAAAATTATTTCGCTTGACTTAGGTGCTTTAGTTTCTGGAACAAAATTTAGAGGCCAACTAGAAGAAAGGCTTAGCTTAATAATGCAGGAACTAAATAATCCAAGCCAAGGAATGATTCTATTTATTGATGAAATTCATTCAATATTAAGTTCTGACAGATCTTCTACCGACATAAGTAATATCTTAAAACCTTTACTGACTGAAGGAGAACTTAGATGTATTGGTACAACAACACCTGAGAAATTCCGTGAAACTATTGAAAAAGATCAGGCATTAAATAATTGCTTTCAAAAGATAGCTGTTAATGAACCTTCAGTAGAATTAAGCGCAAAAATACTGCAAGGTATCAAAAAGAAATATGAATCACATCATGGCATAAAAATTTCTGAAGAAGCTGTAAACTATTCAGCAAAATTGGCCGACAGATACATCAGCGATAAATGTCTTCCTGATAAAGCAATAGATTTAATTGATGAAGCAGCTGCAGAGTTAAAAATCGAGTCTAATAAAAAGCCTCAAATAATTCTCCAACAAGAGAACAAACTTCTTACTATTAATGAAAAACTGAATAATTTGCAAGGAGAAAATATCGAAGTTCAAGAAAAACTGTTGAATATTAGGCAACAATCAGAGGCAAAATTGAACGTTCTTTTGGACAATTGGAACAATTTGCGGGAAGAAATGGCACAATTATCTATTTTAATGAAAGAAGAAGATAAGCTAACCAAACAAATTAAAGATAAATCAAATCGCGAAATTGAAAATGATCTAGATTATTTAGAAAAGCTTGAAAAAGATTTAAATGAAATAGAAAATGAAATTCAAAAAGTTGAAGACAACTTTGGTAAAATAAAGAAAAATAGGAATTTCCCTTTTAAATATCAAGTTGAACCTGATGATATTGCGGATGTTGTTTCAAAAATCACTGGTATTCCAATTTCTAAAGTAGTTTCAAATGAACGTAATAAATTAGTCAATCTAGAAACTGAACTTAGTGAAAAAGTTATTGGACAAAAAAAAGCTATAGAGGCTGTTTCTGCTGCAATTAGAAGAGCTCGCGTTGGCATGAAAAGTCCTAAAAGACCTATTGGATCTTTTTTATTTATGGGTCCTACAGGTGTTGGTAAAACAGAATTAGCAAAATCTCTCGCTACAGTTTTATTTGATGAAGAAGACGCGCTTTTAAGATTAGACATGAGTGAATATATGGAGAAAAATGCCGTAGCAAGACTTTTGGGAGCTCCTCCAGGTTATGTTGGTTATGAAGAAGGAGGTCAATTAACAGAAGCTGTAAGACGTAAACCCTATTCAGTAATACTTCTTGATGAGATAGAAAAAGCACATACAGAAGTATTTAATATCCTTTTGCAAGTCTTAGATGAAGGAAGACTAACGGACTCTCAGGGGAGGACCGTAGATTTCAAAAATACCGTAATCATTATGACAAGTAACCTAGCTGGAAAATCTATATTGGAGTATTCACAAAAGATTTCTAAAAGCGAGGGAAAGTTAGGTAATGATCAACAAACTTTAGATGATTCCATTAATAATGCATTGTCTTCAATTTTTAGACCAGAATTTTTAAATAGAATTGACGAAGTAGTAAAGTTTGATCCATTATCTATTGATGAACTTCAAAAAATAATAATTTTACAAACAGAAGATTTAAGAAACCTGCTACTTGAACAGAAAATAAATATTACTATAGACAAAAAAGTTATAAATAAAATTGCAAATGATTCTTACGAACCTGAATATGGTGCTAGGCCACTTAGCAGGGAACTTAGAAGACAAATAGAAAATCCCTTAGCTACAAAACTTTTAGAGGATAACTTTAAAAACAAAAAAAATATCATAATTAAACTTAACCCTGCTAAAAAAGATGAGATCGTTTTTAAACCTAGCTGAGGAGTAAATCAATAAGCTAAAATAAAATTAAAGCGTACAGCTTAATTTAAAAAAAAATTTTGTGGCAAGCCCTACTACTAATAAAGAACCTCTTAAAAAGGATTCTCCTAAAATTGAAGAGCCTAAAAAAAAGGATAATTTTTTTAGATCTACCTACGATGAGCTTAAACTTGTCGTGTGGCCAAACAAACAACAACTTTTTAGCGAATCAGTAGCGGTTATAATTATGGTATCCTTTTCTGCGGCAGCAATAGCATCCGTCAGCAGATTCTATGGATGGGCAGCCTCGCAAATTTTTGGTTGAATTATCCCTTAATATCCATTAATAAAAATCTTAATTAAGCTTCTCGAAAAAAATGAGTAATGAATTGAGTTCAAGCCTTGCTTCTTCAAAAGCAAATACAAGCATCGCAAGATGGTATGCAGTTCAAGTAGCATCAAGCTGTGAAAAGAAAGTAAAAGCGACTCTTGAGCAGAGATCAGTCACTTTAGGTGTTAATAATCGAATCATTGAAATTGAAATTCCCCAAACTCCTGGGATTAAATTAAAAAAAGATGGCAGCAGACAAACTACTGAAGAAAAAGTTTTTCCAGGTTATGTCCTTGTAAGAATGATTTTGGATGAAGATACAATGATGGCTGTAAAAAGTACTCCAAATGTAATTAACTTTGTCGGTGCTGAAGATGGTAGAGGCAGCGGAAGATCACGAGGTCATATCAAACCTCGACCATTATCCAGACAAGAAGTTAATAGAATCTTCAAGCGCGCATCAGAGAAAAAAGCTGTTATCAAGTTAGATATTGAAGAAAAAGATAGAATCATAGTAACTAGTGGTCCATTCAAGGATTTCCAGGGAGAAGTTATAGAAGTTTCCGGGGAAAGAAATAAATTAAAAGCATTACTTTCAATATTTGGGCGCGAGACTCCTGTAGAATTAGAATTCTCCCAAATCAATAAACAAAATTAATTTCAAATTATTCTTGTTTATCGAGTAAAATTATGATTTTCTACTTCAGCTTAAATTCTCTAATCTAATGGCAAAAAAAATTGTTGCAGTTATCAAGCTTGCTTTACAAGCAGGCAAAGCAAACCCTGCTCCTCCTGTGGGCCCAGCTTTAGGACAACATGGTGTCAATATCATGGCATTTTGTAAAGAATACAACGCAAGGACACAAGATAAAGCAGGTTTTGTAATTCCAGTTGAGATTTCTGTTTTTGAAGATAGAAGTTTTACTTTTATCACAAAAACGCCTCCGGCTTCCGTCTTAATAACAAAAGCAGCTGGTATAGAGAAAGGATCAGGTGAATCTGCAAAAGGCTCCGTTGGGAATATAAGTAAAGCTCAATTAGAAGAAATAGCCAAAACTAAGCTTCCTGATCTAAACTGTTCTAGTGTTGAATCAGCAATGAAAGTAATTGAGGGTACTGCTCGTAATATGGGCGTCTCTATCACTGATTGAGTTCAAGACAAAATTACTCACTACATAGGGGAGGTTAGTTAATAACCGCTTGCACCCAACATAATTATGAAAAAACTATCTAAAAGAATGGCGGCTCTATCCACAAAGATAGAAGATCGCATTTACTCACCTCTTGAAGCTCTTAGTATTATCAAGGAAAATGCCAATGCTAAATTTGATGAAACTATTGAAGCACATATACGTTTAGGTATTGATCCAAAATATACTGATCAACAATTAAGGACCACTGTTGCATTACCACATGGCACTGGCCAAAGCATCAAAATTGCAGTAATTACAAGTGGTGAGAATGTATCTAAAGCTAAGGCTGCCGGTGCAGATTTATTTGGCGAAGAAGATCTCGTGGAAAGCATCAACAAAGGAAATATGGAGTTCGATCTACTTATTGCAACTCCAGATATGATGCCAAAGGTTGCAAAATTAGGAAGAGTTTTAGGGCCTAGGGGTTTAATGCCTAACCCTAAAGCTGGGACAGTAACTAATGACATTGCTAATGCAATAAAAGAATTCAAAGCTGGTAAGCTCGAATTTAGAGCCGATAAGGCGGGTATCGTTCATGTCCGCTTTGGAAAAGCAAGTTTTACAAAAGATGCACTATTTGACAACTTAAAAACCTTGCAAGAATCAATTGATAAAAATAAACCAAGTGGAGCTAAGGGAAAGTATTGGAAAACTTTTTATGTGACTTCAACTATGGGACCTTCAGTTCAAGTTGACATAAATGCTATACAAGATTACCAACCTGAAGGTTAACGCTTTGTAGTATAATTTATATTGCAATAATACGGCCAAAGAAAGTAGGTTGATTTAGTTATTCTAAATTTTTAATTCCTACCGAGGACTCGTCTTAAATTATTTCTTCTTGGATCTAATAAAAGCGGCCTCTTTAAAAGGACTTTGCCGCATTTCCTGCTCTCCCTAAATTACGATCCAAAAAACATCAATGGGCCGAACACTAGAGAATAAGCAACAAATCGTTACTGAGATTAAATCTCTATTAAACGACTCGGAAATGGCTGTAGTTCTTGACTATAAAGGTTTAACTATCAAAGAGATGTCAGATTTGCGATCTAGATTGCAAACAACTAACGGCATCTGCAAAGTTACTAAAAATTCATTAATGCGTAAAGCAATTGATGGAGATAGTAATTGGAACGATCTTGAATCTTTACTGACCGGAACAAATGCTTTTGTCTTAATTAAAGAAGATGTTGGTGGTGCTGTGAAGGCGATCCAATCTTTTCAAAAAGAGACCAATAAATCCGAAACCAAAGGAGCTTTATTTGAAGGAAGACTTCTTAGCAATTCTGAAATAAAAGAAATTGCAAGTCTTCCATCTAAAGAAGTATTGATGGCAAAAATTGCTGGCGCTCTAAATGGCGTTGCAACAAAAATTGCGATCTCTATCAATGAAGTACCTTCTGGACTTGCTAGATCACTTAAACAACATTCTGAAAAATCAGAATCTTAAATTCAAACCCTAATTAACTTTTAAGAAAATGTCCGCAAAAACTGAAGAAATTCTTGAATCATTAAAATCACTATCACTTTTAGAAGCTTCTGAGCTTGTAAAGCAAATTGAAGAGGCTTTTGGTGTATCTGCTGCAGCTTCTGCAGGTGTAGTAATGGCAGCTCCAGGAGCAGCTGGCGGTGACGCAGATGGTGGCGCTGCTGAAGAAAAAACTGAATTTGATGTAGTTCTAGAAAGCTTTGATGCAGCTGCAAAAATCAAAGTCCTTAAGGTTGTAAGAAATGCAACTGGTCTTGGTCTTGGCGATGCAAAAGCACTTGTTGAATCTGCACCAAAAACAGTAAAAGAAGGAATTGCTAAAGCAGATGCTGAATCTTTAAAGAAAGAGATTGAAGAAGCTGGCGGTAAAGTTACACTTAAGTAAGAGTACATTTTTTTCAAGCCGATAACCTTAATATCGGCTTCAAAAATTATGAATAGTGATAGTATTGCGATTGAAGCCGCAACAGATGGAGCCTGCAGTGGTAATCCAGGCCCAGGAGGTTGGGGGGGGTTGATAATTTTTGACGATAAAAGCGAATTAGAAATAGGTGGTTCCGAGCAAAATACCACTAATAATAGAATGGAACTCACTGCGGCTATAAAAACTCTTGAGAAATTAAAATCTTACCAATTAAAAGAGAACTTTAAACTAAGAACAGATAGTAAATATGTCATAGAGGGTTATACAAAATGGATTATTAATTGGAAGAGAAATGGATGGAAAACTAGTTCAGGAAAACCAGTTCAAAATCTTGATCTATGGCAAAAAATTGATCAATTAAGAATTAATGGCCTAATAATGGAATATGTTAAAGGTCATAGCGGGGATAAACAAAATGATAGGGTTGATAAAATTGCAACTAATTACAGCAAAGGTATATCTATAGAAAGTAACTTAAAAAAAGCAGAATCCTCTATTGATTTTTTTGAAAAAAATGCACCTGCAGAACTTCAAGAATTATTTTCAAGAAATGAATTAATTCAAAAATTTGCAGAAAAAAAGTACCTTTTAAGTTCACCTGAACTAGACACCTTATTGGGTGAAGAAAACCACTTAAAGATAAAACAATATTCACTTTTTGAATGGCGCAATTGGAGATTGATTCCTAAAGATAAAAAATATTGGATAATAGAAAAAAAAGAATCCTGATTTTTTATGAATGAACAAAAGGGGGTATTTAAAAATCTCTATAAAAACTTGATTACCCCTGTATTAAAAAAAGACTCTGGAATTGATGCAGAATACTTAACAAATTTATCTCTTAGCCTCCTATCATTCAGTTCAAGAAAATATAATTGGCCTGTAGTTTCTTCTATCTTAAAAAATCTAAATAAAGAATTTTCTGTAGTTGATAAAAGGTTAACTCAGAACATATGTGGAATAAATTTTTGTAATCCAATTGGTTTAGCTGCGGGTTTTGACAAAAATGGAAATGCCGCAAAAATATGGAAAGATTTTGGTTTTGGATTTGCTGAACTTGGTACGGTAACTAAATTTGCTCAGAATGGAAATCCCAAACCAAGGTTATTTAGATTAGCAGAAGAAGAGGCAGCATTAAATAGAATGGGTTTCAATAACAATGGTTCTGAAAATCTAGTTAAAAATTTTGTCGAACAAGGAATTGAGTTTAAAAAAAATAGAAAGAATATTTGTTTAGGGATAAATTTTGGTAAGTCTAAAATTACAGATTTGTCTCAAGCAAAAGATGACTATTTAACTTCTCTAAAATTATTAATTCCATATTGTGATTATGCAGCAATAAACGTAAGTTCTCCAAATACTGAAGGACTAAGAAAATTACAAGATCCAATTCTTCTAAAAGAACTTCTTAGAGAAATTAAAAACTTACCTAATTGTCCACCATTATTTGTAAAAATTGCGCCAGATTTAGGCCTTAAAGATATTGAAGATATTTGCCAATTAATAATCGAGGAAAACATCGATGGAATAATTGCTACAAACACCAGCATTGATAGATTAGGTCTTGAAAATAGAAAGATCAGGCAAACTGGATTATTACTCTCTCAAGAGAATGGAGGATTAAGTGGAAGGCCTCTCCAAAAAAAAGCAAATCAAATAATAAAACATATACATAATATTGATAAAAAGATTATTTTAATTGGGGTTGGTGGAATAGATAGTCCTGAGTCAGCTTGGGAGAGAATTTGTTCTGGAGCATCATTAATTCAACTTTATACAGGATGGATATACAAGGGTCCACAATTAGTACCAGATATACTTGAGGGAATTATAAAGCAACTCAATAACCATCAATTATCTAGTATAAAAGATGCAATTGGATCAGATTTAAAATGGGTTGAATAAAATTATAGAATGAATAATGAACCTCATGATTACTCAACTTTAGCCGTGCAAGAATCAAACTTGAAGCACGGTGGAAATGTATATGCAATTGCGAAAAAATTAAATTTATTACCCTCCGAAATCATTGATGCAAGTGCATCATTAGTACCCTTTGAACCTCCTCAAATACTAATAGATTCAATAAATACGGAAATTAAGAATCTTGGTTTTAGATATTACCCAGAGAGAAACTTGAGTGATCTGAAAGAAATAATCGGCAAATTTCATGGGATAGATCCAGACAATATATTGCCTGGGAATGGAGCTTCTGAATTAATAACCTGGGCAGGTTATGAAGCATCCAAATTCGGCATAAGTTGTATTCCTTCTCCATCATTTGTTGATTATGAAAGATCTTTAAATTGTTGGAATAGCAATTTTATACATTGCGAATTACCAAAAACGTGGAATGATATTTTTCCTCAATCATTTCCGCTTCATCCAAAAGGTGATGTTATTTGGATAACAAATCCACATAACCCTACCGGCCAATTATGGGATAAGAATTCATTGGAGGAAGTTGTGAAAAAATATAAATTAGTTATCTGCGATGAAGCTTTTTTATCGATAACACCTTCTGGAGACAAAGAATCTTTAATACCATTAACCAAAAGATTTGATAATTTATTAGTCTTGAGAAGCTTGACCAAAATCTTCAATATTCCTGGTCTTAGATTAGGTTACGTTATTGGCTCATCGAAAAAACTTAAACAATGGGAAATAAATAGAGATCCTTGGCCTTTAAATTCATTTTCCATTAAAGCCGGAATTGATTTACTAAGTAATAAGAAATTCTATGAACAGTGGACAAAACAGATTCACAGCTGGATAAATATTGAAAAAAAGAGAGTATTTGAAAAATTATTAAAAATAGAGAACCTTAAAATTCATAACTCTTCAACCAACTTTTTTTTAATAGAAAGTGAAACATCCTTATCTCCAAATATAAAATACTTAGAAAATAAGGGAATATTGCTTAGAGAATGCACTTCATTTAAATTTCTTGACGAAAAATGGGCAAGAATAAGTCTGCAGAATAGAAAAAATAACAATCTTTTATGTGAAGAAATTCAGAATTCTTTTAAAAAATAATTAATATATTTTTTAATCTCATTTTTAGATTTAATTTTATTATTATTTTCCATATTCTTCTTCATGAGATCTAATATTTCATAATGATTTTTTCCCTTTTTTGATTTTATTTTAAAAATTCTTTCTAGAGTTTCTTCAAAAACTTCTTTAGACATTTTATTCTGATTGATTAAAACTGAGCCTCCACTTGCAGCAAGAATCATGCCATTTTTCTCCTGATGATTATTTTTAGAATCTGGATAGGGAATTAAAATTGAAGGTTTTTCAGCCTCCATTAATTCATTGATTGTTCCTGAACCAGATCTCGATATTACAAGATCACAGTTTTGAATTAAAGCTGCTATTTCATTAGTAAATCTCTTTTGAATATAATTTTTAGAGTTTTTTACATGAAAAGGTTTTAGATTAAATTCGCCAACAATATGAACTATCCGAAATTGTTTTTTTATTAAAAATTCTTGAGATTCATAAAGAATTTGGTTTATAGCTTTTGCTCCTTGACTACCTCCCATAACAATCAAAAGAGGTCCATTTCCTTTTGGAACCCATTCTGGCAAATAATTAAATTTATAGAATTGCTCTCTTAAAGGTGTTCCAGTGAAAATAGTTTTACAATTTTTTAAATAAGAATTTGTTTCTTTAAATCCTAAAAGAACATAGTTACATAAAAAACCAAAATATTTCGTGACCATTCCTGGAATTACATTTGATTCATGAATAATGATAGGTATCCTTAGAAGTTTTGAAGCAACAATAGTAGGTGCTGATATGTAACCGCCAGTCGCAAAAACTAAGTTAATTTTTTTTTCTTTTAAGATCCTCATTATTTGAAAAGTTGACATTAAAATTTCTATATATTGATAAAACAAAAAAATATTTTTTCTTGGTGTCTTTAGATTCAAAGTCCTCAAATTATATTTTTCGGGAATAAAATTTGCATCAAGTCTTTGACTAACACCCAACCAATGAATATTCCATTCATCTTCCACCTCTTTAGAAACTGCTAAGGCTGGGAAAATATGCCCCCCTGTTCCACTTGCTGCAACTAATAAATTATTTTTTTTAGACATAAAAACCTAAAATAGTAGAATAAAATAACCAATGATTAATATGTTTAATTTCAACTTATTCAAAAATATAGGATTTCTTCTCTACTTATTTGTTTATCTTATTTTTCCCCATTCAGCAATAACGCAAACTTTGAAAGTTGATTTTATAAGAAATCTAGAAAACTCCTTAAATGCAAAAGATTTAGAATTCATTAGAAAAAATTTTAGAAATGAAGAAAGCCAAAATATACCAAAACAATTTTCAAAGATTATTAATGATTTCCCCAACAGCAAATGGAAGATCAAAAGATTAAAATCTAATATTCCAGATCAAGATATTTTGCGAATAAAAGTTTTTGGGGAAAAAATAGTTAATGGAGAAATATATATACTCGAATCCAAATTTGATTATTTATTTTCAATCGTAAATGGAAAAATAGATGAAGGGATTATCAAAAATTTATTCACCACAATAAGAAACGATAATAAAAAAATAGATATTAGTTTTAAAATTCCTGATAGAGTTCTTACTGGTTCAAAATACGATATCGATATAATTCTAAATAAGCCTCTTGAAGAAGTGATTATTGCTGGAGCTATAAAACCTCATCAAGTTAATTCATTGTTTGAACAAGAAATATTATTGGAGCCTTTGCCGTCTGGAGGGATTTTTAAAATAACAAGAGCCCCTTCAAAACCAGGGATACAAATTTGGTCAGGAATCATAGCTCATCCTGAAGGAATGATTACTTTTACAAAGAGCATTGATATTGTTGATAAGATATAGCTTAAGCGTCATTTAACGCAGCCACACCTGGTAAAGTTTTACCTTCTAAAAGTTCCAAACTAGCACCACCTCCAGTAGATATGTGAGACATTTTCTCAGCTAACCCTGCTTTTTCAACTGCTGCAACTGAATCTCCACCACCAATTATTGTACAAACTTCAGAAAAAGCACTTAAGTCTGCAAGAGTCGTAGCTATTGCATTTGTACCATCTGCAAATTTATCAAATTCAAAAACTCCCATTGGACCATTCCAAATAATTGTCTTACATTCTGCAAGAGCATTCTGAAAAACTTTAATGGAATCTGGACCAATATCTAGACCCATCCAATTCCCACTAATTGCATCAATTTGAGATATTTTACTATTGGCATCAGGAGAAAATTCATCAGCCAAAACCACATCAGTGGGTAGTAGCAATTCTACTCCTTTTGCTTTTGCTTTTGCTTCTAAATCTTTAGCAAGCTCGAGTTTATCTTCTTCTACAAGGCTCTTTCCGACATCTAAACCTCTAGCTTTATAAAAAGTAAAAATCATACCTCCACCAATCATGATTTTATCGCACTTATCTAGTAAAGAATCAAGTACTCCTATTTTGCTACTAACCTTTGATCCTCCAACTATTGCTGCCAATGGACGATTTGGGGAATCTACAGCTCCTTGTAGGTATTTCAATTCTTTTTCTAAAAGGAATCCAGCTACTGAGGGACTTAAATAATTTGTAACACCCTGAGTTGAAGCATGCGCTCTATGAGCAGCACCGAAAGCATCATTTACATACATATCTGCATGTGATGCTAATTTTTCAGCAAACTCCAGGTCGTTCTTTTCCTCTTGACCAAAAAAACGAACATTCTCAAGTAAAAGAACATCTCCATTAGATAAGCTATTTGATTGTGCAACTGCTTCATCACCAATACAACTGTTAGTAAGAGCAACATTTTGCCCCAACAATTCACTTAATCTTGCTGCTACTGGAGTTAATCTCATTTTTTCATTTACCTGACCCTTCGGTCTACCAAAATGAGCAGCTAAAATTACTTTTGCAGAATGATTAATAAGATATTCAATAGTTGGGATCGCAGCACGAATACGCGTATCGTCGGTTATTTGACCGTCTTCATTTAATGGAACATTAAAATCTACTCTTACAAGAACTTTTTTTCCTTCTAAATGTGTCTTATCAAGACTGGAAAGAGATAATTTTGACATTAAACAAGCTATATTTATAATCTCAAGACCCTAACGTTAATTTGGGCTTATTGGGTTAAAAAGTAGTTACTGTTACCTATGCCTTAATAAATTTTAAGAATTAACGATTATAAAAATTTTTAGTTATTAAATTTATACTAAAATTTAGAAGTAAATACTTTTGAAACTTATAAAAACTAAAAGGAATACAAAATTTTATTTGATTTATTGAAGTGGACATACCCAAAATCCAATGGTACCCAGGCCATATCGCAAAAGCAGAAAAGAAATTATCTGAAGTTATCAATAAAGTAGATTTAGTTATAGAGGTGAGAGATGCACGAATTCCTTTGTCAACAGGACATCCACACTTAAATAAATGGATAAATAATAAAAAACATATTCTTGTCATTAACAGATCAGATATGATCTCCCCGAATACAATCAATAGTTGGAATAAATGGTTTAATTCTAAAGATCAATATCCTCTTTGGTGTGATGCTAAAAGAGGAATAGGGATTAAAGAAATTTGTAAGTCAGCCAAAGATTCTAGGTCGTCAATCGACGATAGAAGACTCTCTAGAGGAATGCGAATTAGGCCAATTAGAGCCCTTACACTTGGTTTTCCAAACGTAGGAAAGTCGGCATTAATTAATAGAATCGCAAATAAAAGAGTTGTAGATAGCGCTAGGAAAGCAGGCGTGACTCGTAATTTAAGATGGATAAAATTAGAAAGTGGTATAGATCTGCTAGATGCTCCTGGTGTTATACCTCCAAATTTAGAAGATCAAAAATCAGCACTTAATCTTGCACTGTGTGACGATATTGGAGAAGCTGCTTATGAAATAGAGAGTGTCGCAATTGGATTTATCAAAATTATATCCACTCTCAACAAAGATAAGAATGCGAATATCTCAGTTAAACAAATATCTAATAGATATGGAGTTGATATTACTAAAGGCTTTAAGAGTCCTTCTGCTTGGATCGACGAAGCAGCTTCAAAACATACCTCTGGCGATAAAAGGAGAATGTCTCATAAGTTATTGGAAGATTATAGAAATCAAATGCTGGGTAAAATTGCTTTAGAAGTCCCACTATGGAATTAAATAATCAAAATTCTTTCGGCATTGGAGAAGGTGAGCTTATAGAAATTATTTATGAGCTACCTCTTCCTATGAGGCTAGACAGATGGTTGGTAAGTAAAAGGCCAGAACAAAGTAGAGCAAGAATTCAACATTTTATAAATTCAGGTTTAGTACTTGTAAACTATAAGACTGCGAAAGCAAAGACCCCATTAAAAAATGGCGACAATATTCAAATATGGATGCCTCCTCCAGAACCTCTTATTTATTTGAAACCTGAAAAAATGGATTTAAATATCCTTTTTGAAGACGAGCACATCATAGTAATTAATAAACAATCAGGACTAATTGTTCATCCAGCCCCTGGACACAAATCTGGAACATTAGTGAATGGATTGCTTTTTCACTGTAAAGATCTACCTGGAATTAATGGGAAACTAAGACCTGGGATTGTTCACAGATTAGATAAAGATACCTCCGGATGTATGGTAGTTGCAAAAAGCCAAGAGGCATTAGTAAATCTCCAGAAACAAATTAAAGAAAAAATAGCATCACGCGAATATATTGCAGTAATTCATGGAGCACCGAATTCTGAAGAAGGCCAAATAGTGGGAAACATTGGCAGAGATAAATTAAATAGATTGAAATATAAAGTAGTTGAAGAAACTTCAGGAAGGTATGCCTGTACCTATTGGAAATTAGAAGAAAGATTTGGCAATTACTCATTAATGAGTTTCAAACTAGATACGGGGCGAACGCATCAAATAAGAGTACATTGCGCTCACATTAATCATCCAATTGTGGGGGATCCGTTATATGGAAGATGTAAAAAACTGCCATGTAAATTAGATGGCCAAGCTTTACACGCCATTAAGCTTGGACTTATACATCCAATAAATGGTAAAGAAATGATATTTGAATCAGAATTACCATTAGATTTTCAAAAATTACTAAGTGTTCTTAAAATTAAATAAGATTCAAAGAGGAATTTAGAAGCGATTTTGTATACGTGTTTTGAGTTTTAGTGAATATTGTGGAACTTTCTCCTTCATCAACTATCTTTCCGTGATTCATAACTAGCAACCTATCACAAAATCTTTTAGCAATGCCCAAATCATGAGTAATAAAGATAATCGTTAAATTCATTTTTTCTTGCAAGACTCTAAGTAATTCAAGAATCTCTATTTTTACTGAAGCATCCAACATATTAACGCTCTCATCACAAATCAAAATTTTTGGTTTCAACAATAGCGCTCTGGCTAATGAAATTCTTTGCAATTGACCACCAGATAATTGGCTAGGATAAGAATTAAAAAAATCATTATTTAAGGGAAGATTCAAATTTCTAAACATTAATTTTATTTCTTTTTCGATTTTTCTTTTATCTGAAATTTTTTGAATAAAAAATATATCTTCCAAAATACTTTTTATTGTCATTTTTGGGTTCAAACTTGAAAAAGGATCTTGAAAAATAATTTGCACTTTATTGTTCTTTTTAAAAGATTTATTTTTTTTCGATGCATGATTTTTATCATAAATTTTGATTTCACCACCTCTTACTTTAAGAAGTCCAATTAAAGCCCTACATAATGTACTTTTACCACTCCCTGAAGAACCAACTATTCCAAGAGTCTCATTCTCATATAACTTGAAACTAACTTCATTTAAAGCCTTATTCCATTTATTAATGAAAATTGAAGAATTTAATTTATACCAATGTCTTAGGTTATTTACCTCTAGAACGACCTGATCTCGAGCATTTTTTTTAGTATTTGGTTCTAATACTATTTTTGAAGCATTTACTAACTTTTTCCCGATATCTGATTTTGGTGATTGGAAAATATCTAATATATTCCCCTTTTCAACAATCGATCCCTTTTCAATTATTGCAACTTTTTTACACCACTTTGCTGCAAGATTAATATCATGACTAATTAAAATTAAAGTTGTATCAAATTCATTACATAGATGAATTATTTCTTGCATAATTTCAAAACTTGTTTTGGTATCTAAGCTTGTTGTAGGTTCATCAGCTATTAATAATTTAGGTTTCAAAGCAAGTGCCATTGCTATAGAAACTCTCTGTCTCATTCCGCCGCTAAATTGATGTGGGAAAGAATCAAGTCTACTTTCTTCAATTCCGACTTTTTGAAAAACTTCTCTTACTAATTTTTTAATAGCTAAAGATGATTTAGTTTGATCATGTGTTTTAAATAATTCATATAAATGATCACCAACTCTCATTAGCGGATTAAGTTTTTTTATAGAGTCTTGATAAATAAATCCAAAATTCTTTCTTCTAAATAATTGTGCATCTTTGTTGTTTTTTTTCCTAGGATCTACATTAGAAATCGATAGATAACCTTTAGAAGTGGCCTTTGCAGGCAATATATTTACTAATGTTTTTGCAAAAGTGGTCTTTCCACATCCAGAAGGTCCTATTATGGCCAAATGATCTCCACTATCTATTTCCAGATTAAAATTTTTGATAATAGGTTGCTGTTTTAGACCATATTTAACAGTAAGATTTTTAACTACAATAATTTTTTCTTTATTTTTTTCCATGATTTATAGCAAATTTTTCTAGACATAAATAAAATACATCTAAAGCAATATAAAATGTCCGAGGCAGCTGCAAATTCAAAAGAAAAAAACGAAATTGAAGTTTCCAAAACTATTTTGCCTGAAAATAAAAAATATGAAAGTGAATCTTTGAATTATCAAATAAACATTCCCGATTGGCTTCTTAAAGATATTCATAATTTTGAAAAATCAAATAAAAAAAATGATGAGAATCAAAACCTTATAGTAAAGGCTTTTAAACTTGCTTATAAAGCTCATGATGGACAATTCCGTGCGAGCGGCGAGCCATACATTATCCACCCGGTTGCTGTTGCAAATCTCCTTAAAGAAATAGGTGCTAGTTCATCTGTTATTGCTGCAGGCCTTTTACATGATGTAGTTGAAGATACTGGCATTGATTTATCTGAAATAGAAACAAATTTTGGATTAGAAGTAAAAATACTTGTAGAGGGTGTAACAAAATTAGGCGGCATCCACTTTAACAACAGGACTGAAGCACAAGCTGAAAATCTTAGGAAAATGTTTTTGGCTATGGCCAGCGATATCAGAGTTGTCTTAGTTAAACTTGCAGATCGACTTCATAACATGAGAACAATTGAATGGCTAAATGATGAGAAAAAACTAAGAATAGCGAGAGAAACAAGAGAGATTTATGCACCATTAGCTAATCGACTAGGAATAAACAGATTTAAATGGGAATTAGAAGATTTAGCTTTTAAATTCCTAGAGCCTAAAGAATATCTAGATCTTAAAGATCAAATCGCCGTTAAAAGAAGTGATAGAGAAAAAAGATTAAAAGTAACTTTGAATCTTATGAAGGAAAACTTGATTTCAGCGGGTTTGAAAAATTTTGAAATAACAGGAAGGCCAAAGCATCTTTATGGTATCTGGAGCAAAATGGAAAGACAACAAAAGCATTTTCACGAGATTTATGATGTTGCTGCCCTAAGAATTATCGTGGACAATTCAGATAGTTGTTATAGAGCTTTAGCAGTTGTTCATGATACTTTCAAACCAATTCCAGGTAGATTTAAAGACTATATAGGATTACCAAAACCCAATGGATATCAGTCCTTACACACTTCTGTGATTGGAAGACATCGACCTATTGAAGTTCAAATTAGAACTACTTCGATGCATCAAATTGCTGAATATGGTATTGCCGCTCATTGGCAATATAAAGAGGGTGGTTCTCCTGCTAAAAGTAATGCCGAGAGATTTAATTGGCTAAGACAATTAGTAGAATGGCAACAAGAAGGTAATGAAAGGGATCATAATGATTATTTAGCTTCAATTAAAGAAGATTTATTTGATGAAGAAGTATTTGTAATCACTCCAAAAGGAGATGTTGTTGGTTTAAGGAAAGGATCTACCGCGATAGATTTCGCCTACAGAATCCATTCTGAAGTTGGAAATCACTGTAATGGAATAAGAATTAATGAAAAGCTTTCTCCATTATCTACAGCACTTCAAAATGGTGACTTCATAGAAATTTTGACAAGTAATAATGCTACTCCAAGCTTGGATTGGCTGAACTTTGTAGTTACGCCAACTGCTAAAAATAGAATTCGCCAATGGTATAAGAAAAGCCATCGTGATGAAACGATTAAAAGAGGTAGAGATTTACTTGAAAAAGAAGTAGGTAGAAACGGTTTTGAAGCATTACTTTCTAGTGAAGCCATGAACAAAGTTGCAAATCGATGCAATTTAAAAACTACTGAAGACCTTCTTGCATCTCTTGGTTTTGGTGGTTTAACTTTGCATCAAGTATTAAACAGACTAAGAGAAGAAATAAAATTACAGACAGAAGATGTAAAAAATGATTCTGACTCTGAAATAGCAAAATCTCTTAAAAGTAATAATAATTTATCCACTAATCAATCTAATACAGCAGCTAAATCACCAATTTCCGGGATAGAAGGTCTTGATTACAGAATAGGTAAATGCTGTTCCCCACTCCCAGGCGAGGATATTATCGGAACTGTGTCGCTCGGCAACCATGGGATAACTATACATAGGGAAGATTGTGAAAATGTAATACCAATTCCAATAGAGAGAAGATTACCTGTCGGTTGGAATCAAGATAATAAAACTGGTGATAATAAGTTTCCAATTCAGCTACGAATAGAAGTAATTGATCGAGTTGGAGTTCTTAAAGATATTCTTATGCGGTTATCTGATAAAGGTATAAACGTTAGTGATGCCAATGTTAAAACTGCTTATGGTAAACCAGCTGTTATAAATCTTTGTGTAGGTCTTGAAAGTTATAATCAACTTCACAAAACAATTGAACAAATTAAATCAATGGCAGATGTTTTAGATATTGCCAGAGTTGGACAAAGTTAATTTTAAAATCAGATCAATCTATCTTTTACTTTTCATCTTGTAGATAAAGAAAACAATACTGCCGCAAATCAAAGCTAATAAAATACCTACACAAGATGATCCTAAGAGTAATCTTAAGGAAAAAATTCTACCTTGTTTCCATAAGTCATTAATAACTAAACTTTTTTCAAGAATTTTATTAGAAGGATTATTTAAAAAAATCGAACCAACTTTATAGTTAAAATAATAAAGTGGAATATAAGTAAAAGGGTTACTGATCCAGGTACCAATTGCAGCTAGAACAATATTTCCCTTAGCTATTTTCGCAAAAAATACTCCCATTAAAGTCTGAAAACCAAAAAATGGAAAGCAACCACTAAATACTCCTACAGCGAAACCTTTAGCATTAAAGAAAGGACTTCCATTTTGACTCCTAAATAATGATAGAATTTTCTTATAGGTAATATCTCTTTTAAATCTCATTCAGAAAGAAAATTTCAAAAATTAAATTCTTGATAATCTTACTTAATTATCCATAACAAAGCGAGAGATGGATTCGATAGTTACTACAGAAGATACGATAGCCGCAATTGCTTCAGCTATAAGTATTGGGAAGGGAGGAGTTGCGATAATAAGAGTATCAGGGAAAGACGCAATAAATTCTTGCAAAAAGATTGTGCAAACTAAATCTAAATATGCATGGGAATCACATAGAGTTTTTCGTGGTTTTATTCAGGAAAATAAACAAAATAAATTTATAGATGAGGTTTTAATTTTAGTGATGAAATCCCCAAATAGCTTCACAGGAGAGGATGTAGTTGAACTTCATTGCCATGGCGGAATTATCATAGTAAATAAAGTTTTAAAGATATTATTATCTAGTAATTCTCGAGTTAGACTTGCAAACCCAGGAGAATTTAGTCAAAGAGCTTTTCTTAATGGGAAAATAGACCTTACTCAAGCCGAGTCAATTAATCAATTAATTAATGCAAGCAATACAAGATCAGCAGAATTAGCCTTTAGCGGGGTTCAAGGAGAAATAAAGAAAAAAATTGATGATATTAAAAATGACCTTATAAATCAACTTTGCGAAATAGAAGCGAGAGTTGATTTTGAAGAAGACTTCACAGATTTTGATTACACCAAATATCTAAAAAACATTAAAAAAGTCAAAGAAAAAATAGAATTACTAATAGAAAATGCAAAAAGAAATTCATATATTCACAATGGAATATCCATTGCGCTTATAGGTAAAACAAATGTTGGCAAAAGCTCTTTATTAAATTTGCTTGCAAAAAAAGAGAAAGCAATCGTAACTAATATTCCTGGAACAACTAGAGATGTTATTGAAGTTAATTTAACTATTAATGATATTCCAATGAAAATAATTGATACTGCTGGCATAAGAGAAACTCATGAACAAATTGAAAGTATTGGAATTAAAAAAAGTTTTGGGAAAATAAAAGAGTCAGATTTTATAATTTATATTTATAGTCTTGAAGAAGGATTTAATGAAGAAGACAAAAAAATAATACAAGAAATTCCCAAAGAAAAATTAATTACTATTTTGGGCAATAAAAAAGATTTAATTGATTGCAAAAATATTAATTCAAATGAGTTAAAAAACACAATTCTTATGAGTATTAAGAATAATGATGGTGAAAGATTATTAATAGACACAATTATAAAAAAATGCGGATTAAAACAAGTAGAAAATATCAATATATTTTTAAACGAAAGACATCTAACAAATTTGTCTGCTTGCTTATCTAATTTAAATGATACTGATGAAATAATTGAAAATAAATTGCCATTTGATTTGTTATCAATTGAGCTGAGAGATGGAATTCAAAACTTATCTAAAATAACTGGTCAAGAATTAACAGAGGAACTTCTAGATAATATTTTTTCTAAGTTTTGTATTGGTAAATAAATTTGAGTTAAATTACATAGTGATATATAGTTGATTCTCTAACTTCAGTTTAATTTTTATTAATTAATTATTTCTTAGTTTAGTGGATTTAAATACTCCAATAATAAGTAAAATCATTGATAATTGGATCGATGAAGATATAGGTAGGGGAGATCTTACAAGTTCCTCTATTACAGAAGATAATGGTTATGCATATTGGATTGCAAAAGAAGAGGGTATATTCTGCGGGGTTGAAATTATAAAAGAAATTTTTAGAAAAATTGATTTAAAAATCAGTCCAAAATTTAATATCTCTGATGGAGATCAATTTGTTAAAGATCAAAAACTCTTAGAAATATATGGGCCTTCAAAAAGTTTGCTAGCTAGTGAAAGAATAAGCTTAAATATAGCAATGCATTTATCTGGAATATCAACATACACAAAGAATCTTGTAAATAAGTTAGAAGGTACAAATATAAAATTAGCAGATACTAGGAAAACGACTCCTGGCTTAAGAATATTTGAAAAATATGCATTCAAATGCGGAGGTGGAGTCAATCATAGAATGGGATTATACGATGCAGCTATGATAAAAGAAAATCACATTGCATGGACAGATAATCTTAATAATGCAGTAAAAAAAATTCGACTAAATTCGCCTTTTACAACTCATATCATAATTGAAGCTGAGAATATCGAACAGGCAAAAGAAGCAGTATTAGCAGGGGCAGATAGTGTCTTATTGGATGAACTTAGCCCTGAAATAATTAAAAAAAACGTTCAAGAATTAAGAGATTTATCAATGAATAGCTTAAAAAAAGAAGTAAATAAAAATTTGATAATAGAAGTTTCTGGAATTAACCCTGAAGAAATTAGTAAATATCTAATAAAAGGTATTGATTTGATTTCAACAAGTTCTTCAATCACCAAAAGTAATTGGATTGATTTGAGTATGCGTTATATTAATTAATTATATAGATAAATAATTGAATAATTAATGCTAATCATTTTTAAAGAATTAACAAAACAATTTGAACAATCTCTTTTAGATAGTCTTGAAAAAAATGATAAAAAAGGAGAATTCGAAATTCTTCGAAAAAATTTAATTACACAATCATCAAAAGAGGAATTTGGTGATTATCAATGTAATGTTTGTTTAAGTTTATCTAAAATATATAAAAAGAACCCAAGAGATATTTCTAATGATTTTATTAACCTTTTAAATAAAAATAAAAGCATATCAAAATTATGTAAGAGTCTAGAAATAGCTGGACCTGGATTTATAAATATAAAATTAAAAGATGAGGTTCTAATAAATGAAATTAAGTCAAATATTCAATGCAATAGGGCTGGCATACCTCTAATTAGAAAAGATTTAGATAGTGGTTTGTCCAATAAAGTTATTGTAGATTTTTCTAGCCCTAATATTGCTAAAGAAATGCATGTTGGGCATTTAAGATCAACAATAATAGGTGACTCAATATCTAGAATTTTCGAGTTAAGAGGTTATGAAGTATTAAGACTCAATCATGTTGGTGATTGGGGAACACAATTTGGCATGCTTATTACTCAGCTCAAAGATTTATATTCAAATGATCTAGAAGAAATAGGAATGATCAAAATAAGTGATTTAGTTGAATTTTATAGAGAATCAAAAAAAAGATTTGATAACGAATCTGAATTCCAAAAAAGATCTAGAGAGGAAGTGGTTAAGTTACAAAGTGGAGATATTAAATCGATTAAAGCTTGGAAATTATTATGTGATCAATCAAGGAAAGAATTTGATGAAATCTATAAAAATTTAAAAATAAAAATAGAAGAAAGAGGTGAATCTTTTTATAATCCCTTCTTAAAATCAGTTATTGATGATTTGAATTTAGAAAAAATATTAGTAGAAGATCAAGGAGCAAAATGTGTATTTTTAGATGGGATGACTAATAAAGAAGGCAAACCTTTACCGCTAATTATTCAAAAAAAAGATGGGGGTTTTAATTATGCCACTACAGATCTTGCTGCTATAAGATACAGATTCAATAAACCTCCTAATGGCGATGATGCTTCAAGAATTATTTATGTAACTGATCATGGGCAAGCAAATCATTTTGCTGGAGTTTTTCAAGTTGCAAAAAAAGCAAAATGGATCCCAGATAATTGTCAAGTAGACCATGTCCCTTTTGGGTTAGTTCAAGGAATTGATGGCAAAAAACTTAAGACAAGAGAAGGTGAAACAATACGCCTAAAAGATTTATTAAATGAAGCAGTTAGAAGAGCAAAAGAAGATTTATTGAAAAGATTAGAAGATGAAGATCGTTATGAGACCGAAGAGTTTATTGCAAATACTTCAAGAATTATTGGATTAGGAGCTGTTAAGTATGCAGATTTAAGTCAAAATAGGATTACCAATTATCAATTTAGTTTTGATAAAATGCTTTCCCTAAATGGTAATACTGCTCCTTATTTGTTATATACACTTGTAAGAATTTTAGGAATTAAAAGAAAAAATAATTTTGTTTATGACTCTAAAGATTTTCAGTACGTAAATTATGAACATAAATCTGAGTGGAAACTTATCAGAAAATTACTTAAGTTCGATGAAGTCATAATTTCTATTGAAAAAGACTTAATGCCAAATAGATTATGCAATTATCTGTTCGAGCTATGTCAGACTTTTAATAGATTCTATGATCAAGTTCCAATCCTCAAAGAAGAAAAAAATATAAAAATTTCTAGGCTTAATTTATGTGACCTAACTGCAAAAACACTAAAATTAAGCTTAGAGCTTTTAGGAATTGAAACTTTAGAAAGAATGTAATGAATGATTTTGATCCATTAAATAATCTTTTCCCAAAACCAAGAGAAGAAATAATAAATATGCAGTCTTACTCTGCACCTTTAGAAAATAGAAGAAATTTACTCCGCTTAGACTTTAATGAAAATACCTTAGGTCCAAGTCCTAAGGTTCTAGAGGCATTACAAGCGATAAAATTAGATGAGATTTCAATTTATCCAGAATATAATTTTTTAAAAAAATTTTTATGTGATAAATATCTTGATTCAAGAAAATTTGGTAATGATGAAATCGGAATTTTCAATGGAGCAGATGCAGCAATAAATGCAATTTTCAATTGCTTTGGACAAAAAGATCAAATATTTCTAACCACAAATCCAACTTTTGGTTACTATTCTCCTTGTGCAGAAATCCGAGGAATGAAAAAAATAAGTTGTTCTTACATTGGAGAAAATTTTCTATTCCCCATCGAAGAATTTAGGGAAAAAATAATAAAGCATAATCCAAAGTTAATATTTATTTGCAATCCAAATAATCCAACAGGGACTGTTCTCAGCTCTCATGAAATAATTAATTTAGCCAATATCAATAACGATTCATTAATAGTTGTTGATGAACTATATGAAAAATTTAATGGAGATAGTCTTCTTGAATCGATAGATTTTGAAAAGAATAAAAATATACTAATAATCCAATCTCTTTCAAAAACAGCAGGTTTAGCTGGTTTAAGAATAGGTTTTACTTTTGGCAATAAAAGTTTGATTAAGTACATTAACAAAGTTACAGGACCATATGACGTAAATAGTTTTGCCATTACAGCGGCATTAGCAGCACTTAAAGACAAAGAATATATTGATAATTATGTTTTAAAAGTAAAAAAAGCAAGGGAATGGATTTTAAATAAATATAAATCCACAAAAATCAGAACTCACTTTAGTGGAGGTAATTATTTCTTAATTTGGCCAAAAAAAGATCCTAAAATTTTAATACAACAGATGAGAGAAAAAGGTATTCTTATTAGAAGCATGGAAAACAAAAAAGATATTGATAAGTCAATAAGGGTTAGTATTGGAACTAAAGAACAAATGGTTTTTTTCTGGGAAAAATATAAGGTCCTAGATTTAATAAATTAATTACTGGAAAATATAAATTATATTTTTATCGATTCTTTTAGGTTTTATTTTATAATTTTTTCCGACATACTTTACTTGAAAATCTTTCATATTTTCGATAAATAAATCAGCATTTGAGAAATCACATTCTTTGTTAATTTGTTTACCGCGTGCAAAATGAACAGGAATAACTACATTAGGTTTTAAGATCTTCACTATTCTTGAAGCTTCTTCCCCATCATAAGATTTTATTCCTCCTCCAATTGAAATAAATAAGATATCTGGACGAGACAAAATAATTTGACTATTAATATCAATATCACCCGCAGCTCCTCCCATATGAACAATTTTGAGATCATTCTGCTCCCAACTCCAAACAGTTGCCATTCCAAATCTTCTTCCATCTACTCTATCATGTGGTATTGAAATTCCATTTAGTAAAATATCCTCAAATTTGTAGATTCCTGGCTCTACAAACATTAATTGATCATTAGGGTTATATCCTTCATCTAGAAGCCTAGAACTAGCCAAAATAAAATCGATATTGACTTCATTTGGCTCCTTTAAATTACTTGCACAACCTATTGCTTTAAAGGGATTTATAAGTATCGATTTTTCTGCGCTATTAATTAAAAAACTACTATGTCCCAAACTTTTTATTAATAAATTTCTTGCCAACAATGAAGTAGGTAAAAAAGAGCTAAATAGTATAAAAAAGAAAAAGTTTTTAATTTGAGAAATCATAATATTCATTTTTGATATTTTACTTTTGTTGAGCCATTTTTAGAAAATTACTGATTAATTTATGACCGTATTGTGTCAATACACTTTCTGGATGGAACTGCACACCATGTAAATGTTTATATTCTTTGTGAGAGATAGCCATGATAGTTGAGTCTTCTAAAGTCGCATTTATTTCTAAGCAAGATGGTAAAGAAATTGAATCGACTATAAGACTATGGTACCTAGTAGCCAAAAATGGAGTCTCGATATCTTTAAACAATCCTTTTTGATTATGAAATATTTTGGATGTTTTACCATGCATAAGTTCTTTCCCAACTACAACCTTACCTCCAAAAGCTTGGGCCAAAGCTTGATGACCTAAACAAACTCCCAAGGTCGGAATATTTTTAGATAATTTTTTTAGAATTGGCAGACAAATTCCAGATTGATCTGGATTACCTGGACCTGGAGATAAGAGAATTCCACCAGGATTTAGTTTGATAATTTCTTCTAAAGTAATTTCATCATTTCTTTTAACTATTAATTCTTTAGTTATTTCATGCTCAACTGAAAGTTCTCCTAAATATTGAACAAGGTTATAAGTAAAACTATCGTAATTATCAATAACAAGAAACATATTTATATGGATTTAAAATAACAACTTTATTTTAGGAACAAAGATATATACAGCAATAATAACAGAATTAATGGAAGCTAATAATACTGCTCCTGCAGAAGTATCTTTTGAAATTTTAGCCAAAATACTAAATTCTTTTTTCACTACTAAATCAACGATTGATTCAATAGATGTGTTCAATATTTCTAATATTAAAACAGACATTATTGTTGCAATCAAAATAACATAATTACTTAGACTAATTTTTAGTAAAAAACCAATTATTAAACTTGTAACTGCAAAAATTAATTGAATTTTAAAATTTCTTGAAGTTTTTAATACATAACTAATACCACTGAAAGCATACTTAAAACTTATAAATACATTACTAGAAGTTTTGTATGATTCTTTTCTATTTTCTAAATAGTTTATTTTTTTTTCCATTTATTTTTAATCTAATCGAGTAATTAAATATTCTTGGAAATCTAACATATTGTCTAAATCATGCTCATTATTATGTTCCCATCCCAAAAGATGTAAAAATCCATGACTAGCCAACCAGATCATCTCTCTATAGATTGAATGTTTATATTCATAAGATTGCTCAAGTGCCATCTCTAATGATATAAAAATATCTCCCAACTCTATATGATCTAAATTATTTAGAGATTCATCAGAAATAATTGGAAAAGATAGAACATCAGTTGGACCATTTTTTTGCATCCATTTCTTATTCAAAGAAGCAATTTCTTGATTAGATATTATCTGTAAGCCTAATGAAAAAGATTTTTTTTCAAAAATATAATTTGGTAATTCATAATCCTCTTTTTTTAATATAGTATTTATCCAAGATAAAAAAACTTTCTCCCAAAAAATAGATTCAAAAATAAGATGAGTTTTAGTATCTTTTAACTTATTTGAAAATTGAGAGAAATCATTACATTGAAAAACCAAATCTAAATTTATTTCAGAAATAATTTTTTCTTTCATACATTCTTAAACTGGAATGTTGGGCTTACCTATTGTGGCCACAAGTATTAATATCCCAATTAAAACTAGAAAGGTTATTGAAAAATGAGAAATACTTTTTGAGCCTTTCCTTACCATATTTCTCATAGCAAGCTTTATAAAGCTTGGAGGAGAAACTTTTTTTTCTAAAATTTCGTTTTTATTTTCCATTAGTTATTCAATAGATTCATTAGAAGAAATATTCATACGTAATAATTCATGAATAAATGGGTCAAGTCCACCATCTAAAACACTATCTAACTCGTTAGTCTCCTGCATAGTCCTAAGATCTTTTACCATTTGATAGGGATGGAAAACATAATTTCTTATTTGATTGCCCCATGCAGCTTCCACAATATCACCTTTAATATCAGCGACTTCAGCAGCTCGTTGTTCTTTAGCAATCACTAATAGTTTAGACTTTAAAAGTAACATAGCTTTTTCTTTATTTTGTAATTGAGATCTTTCTTGAGTACATCTTACTGAAATCCCTGAAGGCAAATGAACAATTCTCACTGCTGTTTCTACTTTATTAACATTTTGTCCTCCAGCTCCACCGGATCTACTCGTTGTAATTTCTAAATCTTTTTCAGGTATATCAAGTGAAATATTTTCATCTAATTTTGGCATAACCTCTACCCCAGCAAAGCTGGTTTGTCTTTTGCCATTGGCATTAAAAGGAGAAATTCTTACTAATCTATGAGTTCCTTTTTCATGTTGCAGATAGCCATATGCATATTTTCCATCAATTTCGAACGTTACACTTTTAATACCTGCTTCTTCTCCTTGAGATAATTCATTAATGACAAGGCTCATTTGATTATTATCGGCCCATCTAGAGTACATTCTTAATAATATCTCTACCCAATCCTGCGCATCTGTTCCACCCGCACCTGCGTTAATAGAAACTACTGCTCCTTCCTTATCGTATTCACCACATAACAATCTTTCAAATTCCCATTTATCCAAATTCTCTCTTAATTTCATTAATCCCAGCTGCGATTCTAAAATCATTTCCTCTTCGGGTTCTAGAGAATAAAGCTCAAGAGAGGCATTAGCATCAGAAATAAAAGTTTTCCATTTATCTAACAATTCGAGTTGTGCTTTGACATCATCAAGGATTAACATCTGCTTTTTAGCTTCTTCTTGATTATCCCAAAATTCAGGCTGAGCAGAAATTTGCTCTAACTCTTTCCTTTTCGCTTTTAATCTTGGAACGTCAAAGACAATCCTGAGCATTACCCAGGCGTTCTGTTAGTTCCGAAAGATCTTTTTTGAAATCTGTAATATCTATCAAAATAGAATTTAATCGTTATTTATAATCTAACAAGCACTTTTGTTTAATAGTATAAACTAAGTATTATTTTAAAAAAATGTCCAAAGTTGAAATTTATACTTGGCAATATTGCCCATTCTGTATTCGAGCAAAATCACTACTCAAGAAAAAAAATGTAAATTTTACAGAATATAAAATAGATGGCGACGAAGATGCCAGAGCATTGATGATTGAAAGAGCAGATGGTAGAAGAACACTACCACAAATATTTATAGATAATGAGGGTATCGGAGGCTGCGATGATCTCTACGCATTAGAAAATGAAAATAAATTAGAAGCATTATTAAACTAGATCTTATGAAATTTCTATTCGTAATAGATCCAATTAAAAATATAAATCCCTTAAAAGATTCAACTGCTGCTTTAATGCAAGCATCATCAAAGAAAAATATTGAAATCTGGAGTTGTACTCCTCAAGACCTGGAAGCTAGAGGTGATGAAGTATGGGCATCTTCCGTAAAAGTTGAAGTAATTCCATGGATTTCTTTCAAAGAGAATGATTGCATACCTCTCGCCGAATTTAATTGCATTTGGATGAGAAAAGATCCTCCTGTAAATGAGGCTTATTTATATGCAACCCATCTTTTAGAAGTTGCCGAAAGAAAAGGAGTAAAAGTAATTAACAAACCCTCATCGTTAAGAGCGTGGAATGAAAAGCTAGGTGCTTTAAGATACAGCCACTTAATGGCACCTACAATAGTTGCGAGTAAGGTAAAAGATCTTATTAATTTTGCAAATATAAATAATGAAGTAGTCATAAAACCTCTAGGAGGAAAAGGTGGTCAAGGTGTTATAAGGATAAATAAAAATTCTCCAGGAATTAAATCAATCATTGAATTAATCACTTCTCAAGAAGAATTACCCGTTATGATGCAAAAATTTATTCCTGAAGTCGTAGAGGGTGATAAAAGAATAATTATCGTAAACGGAGAAGCAATTGGATCAATAAATAGGATTCCTCAAGGAGGCGATTTTAGGAGTAATTTAGCGATGGGAGGCAAGGCTGAACCCACATTATTAACAGAAAAAGAAAAAAGTATCTGCTCAGAATTATCTCAACACTTCAAAGAAGAGGGTTTATTTTTTGTAGGTATTGATGTAATAAATGGAATGCTTAGCGAGATTAATGTAACCAGTCCAACAGGTTTAAGAGAAATAGAAAATTTATCCAATAAAAATGTTTCAGAGGAAGTTATTGAAAAATTAGTAGAAATTATCTAGGGTTTTTAGCGCAAAATATCTGTTTTACTATAGATTCAAATTTTAATTTAATCTCATCTATTTCATTCTCTAAAACGGAGCCAGAAACTATACCTGAACCTGCAGTAAATTCAATATTTTCTTCAATACATCTTGCGCCTCTTATTGCCAAAAGAAATGAAGCATTGCCTGATGAATCAACCCAACCCATTGGAGAAGCATAATTTCCTCTAGGAAAAGACTCAAGAGTGTTTATCCAATCCAATGCTGCATTTTTTGGATATCCACAAACAGCTGGAGATGGATGTAAGTTTTTAAGCAATTCAAAAGGACAAATATTTTCAACTTTAGAGAAAATGAGTGTTTGCAAATGAGAAATATCTCCAAATGAATTTACCTTGATATCACTTTTTTTAAAGTTTGTTATTTTTGAAACTTCTAAAGATTTAATCAAATGTTGTATTACATAATTATGTTCCTTTAAGTCTTTAGTACTTTTTAGGAGTTTCTTAAAATTTGAATTAGTAGAGATAGTTCCAGCAAGAGCCTCTAAAGTTAAATTAGGTTTAGAGAAAGAAAATAATTTTTCTGGAGATGCTCCAAACAAAATATCCTTACTATTCCTTTTCCAAACGTATCTACATGTATTTGGTTGATTCTTTTTAAATCTTTTTAAAATTTCTACTAAATCTAATTTATTTTTAAGTTTTATTTTAATCCTATTCGCTAAAACTATCTTTTCGAGGATATCTTTATCTACTAATTGAATTCCTTTATTTACTACTTTTTTCATGTTTGTTTTAGAAGTTTCCAAGGAGCGTGAGAAATCATCAATAAAAGGGGAATCAAAACTAGTTTTTAAGCCAGATGATTCTATTAATTCTGAGCCAGAATTAATAACTTGATTTCTAATTGTCCATATTTCTTCAATTAATGTTCTTAATGATGATTTACCTTCAACATGACCATTGATTCTTAACCAGCAATTCTTGCCACTTTTAGTAATTAATATTTTTGGCAAAATGGCTTCCAAACTAGGGATATCTGAAGGTAAATTCTTATTATTCAAATTTTCAGAGAAAGAAAATAAATAAATTATTTTTGAAAGTGCAGAATTATGCGATTCATTAGTTAAGTTAATTAAATTTTTAAAATTCTCAGAATTAAACTCTTTTGCTACCTCAAATCTTTTTGGGCCATCCAGAGTAACATATTTACACTTCTCGAAAGCTATATATGAAATACCATCAGATTCCTCCCAAAATGAAGAAAACGGATATTGATTTATTAACAATTCATAAACTTGGAATAAATCAATACAAGGAATCTCAATACAAATACTTACTAATCCAGAATTTTCAACTTTCTTATCGAAAGAGGAAAATACATCTTTTAAAAAATCTGTTAAGTTTAAATCATTTTTCATTACTTATTGAAAATAACTAAAAATGATGCAATAAAGTAAAAAATGTAACTCAATTTATAAACTACATTCAATAATTATCTAATTTTGCGTGTTAATTAAAAATGGACGAAGATAAAAAAAAATTATGGAAAAAAGCAATAAAATGGCCTCTTTATTCTGTTGCCATACTTCCAGTTTTAATAACAGGGGCTTACTTGCTCAATCAATATGAAGAGGTAAAAATTTATAATTTGATTTCATTTACTTTAGCTGCAATTTTGATATTACTTTGGGAAAATCTAACTAATGATTTATACGACGCAGAAACAGGAATCGATGAATTTAAATTCCATTCAATTGTAAATCTTGTAAAAAATAAAAAAATAATTTCATTTATTGCATATACATCTTTAGTTATTGGTTTATTAATAATTTTAATTATTTCAGTATCAACAAGTATAAACATTTTTATTTTGGTGGCAGCTTGCTGCTTCTTAGGATATTTATATCAAGGTCCTCCTTTTAGATTGGGCTATCAAGGTTTAGGAGAACCATTATGCTGGCTTGCATTTGGCCCTTTTGCGTACTCTGCAGTCTTAATTGCGTTAAATCCGTCTAATATTTACTTCGAAGATATTCCATGGAAAGTTTCTTTATTACTTGGTTCAGGACCTTCCTTGGCAACAACTCTTGTATTATTTTGTTCTCATTTTCATCAAATTTCTGAAGATAAAAAGCATGGGAAAAATTCACCTTTAGTTCGCTTAGGGGCAAAAAAAGGTTCTCAATTTGTGCCTTGGATAATTTTTACAATATATATATTTCAACTTTTCACAATAGTTTATGGATTTATTCCAGTGTTTTGCATCCTTTATTTGCTTAGTTTCCCTCAAGCAATAAGACTTATAAATTTATTAAAATCTTCGTATGCAAAACCTTCTGCAATAAAAAATTGCAAATTCGTCGCAATAAAATTTCAAACTCTTAATGGAATTGGTTTAATAACAGGACTAATATTTAATTACTTGCAAAATAAATGAACTTAATATTTCAAAAAAAATCTTATAGCTTTAAGTTATCGGCCAAAGTAGAAAATTCTAAAACCAATTACCATACAAAATCGGGTTGGATAATTAAATTAATAAGTAATGATAAAAAAATAGGGTTTGGAGAAGTTTCACCGCTAAATAAAAAAGACTTAAAAAAATGTGCGAAACAACTAGATATGATCCCTGAGTATATAGAGGAATTTAATTTATCTGAGCAAATAAATATTTTTCACCCATGCATTCAATCTGCAATAAATTCTGCATTAGCTGAGATCAATGGAAAAATAATTTTTAAAGAAAACTACTACTTTGATGAAATTGGTAAAACAGCCATATTGTTAAATCATGAAAATGTAGTTTCAGATCTAAATGATATTAAAAAAAGACATTGTGATATTGGCAAATCATTAACCGTAAAATGGAAAGTAGCACTAAAAAATAACCATGAGGAAGAAGCAAAATTAGAAGAAATTTTAAGCAAAATAGGTAATAATATTAAGTTAAGAATAGATGCTAATGGTTCTTGGGGAAGAGACATAGCTAATAGATGGGCTGATATTTTGAAAGATAATAAAAATATAGATTGGTTAGAACAACCTCTCTGTGTTGATGATATTGATGGACTGACAGAACTAAACAAAAAAATTCCAATAGCTTTAGACGAATCACTTTTAAAATTTCCAACTTTGATTGATGAGTGGAAGGGTTGGCAAATTAGAAGGCCTTCTCAAGAAAATAATCCAGTTAAGCTTTTAAGAGAATTAGAAAATAAAAAAGCTTTAATATCTATAAGTACCTCATTTGAAACTGGAATAGGAAAGAGATGGCTCCATCATTTATCTTCTCTACAATTACAAGGACCAACGCCAAAAGTTCCTGGTTTAGCAATGAATAAATTCCCTAATTCGTTTCTATTTTTAAATGAAGCAAAAAAGATATGGGATCAACTATGAAAAATAAAATTCATACTATTGAAGTTGAAAATAACGAAACTCAATCTGTAGAAAAAATTATTGAAAAAATTAGAGAGAATAAAATTATTTATGTAAAAAACAAATTTTATGAAGACAAAGATGTATTAGATTCAATTACTGAAAATGGGCCAGCAATTATCTTAAACAGTAGTGGGAGTTCTGGAAAACCGAGACAATGTTTTCACCATTTAAATAATCTTAAATTATCTGCAACCACATCAGGTCAATGGCTAATAGAGCAAGGATTTGAATTACAAAACTGCTTAATTTTAAATACTTTACCCCTGAACCATATAAGTGGATTAATGCCAATTTTTAGAAGTCAAACTTGGGGATGTGATTGTATTAATATTTCTCCAAATTTGATAAAAAAAACTCGAGAACTTTTACTTTTCACAATTAAATTTAAAAAAGACAAAAAACACTTGATTACGTCATTAGTACCTACCCAATTACATAGACTTTTAGCTCAAAAAGATGGAATTAGTTGGCTAAAAATTTTTGATCTAATTTGGGTAGGTGGAGCTTCAATTTCAGACGAAACTGCAGAACAATGTATAAAAGAAAAAATAAAATTAGCACCTTGTTACGGCTCAACTGAGACAGCAGCAATGGTTACGAGTTTAAAACCAAAAGAATTCTTAATGGGTTTTAAAAATGTTGGAGAAATACTACCTGATACAAAAATAAGAATTAACGCACAAGGATTAATCGAAATAAAATCAGCCAGAATTGGAATCGAAATAATAGATTCTTTAAAAACTGAAAATTTCAAAAATAAAAATGGGTGGTGGCAAACAAGTGATTTAGGTGAAATTAAGCAAATCAATAATTCTTACTATTTAAAATTTGTTGGAAGAAGTGATAATGCCTTTAATTCAGGAGGAGAAGTTGTTTTCCCTGAAGTAATTGAATCTAGATTAAATGATTTCATTATGCAAGAAAATATCCCAATTAATAAATTCAATATTTCGAAAGTATCTAACAAATTATGGGGAAATAAAATTAAAGTAATAGTTGAATTTAGAGAACTTACAAATGATAAAAATATTGAAATTTCTTTAAATTTATTAAAAAATTTTTCTCAAAGTTGGCCTAAACATGAAAAGCCTGAAAAGTGGATTGTTAAAAACAAAAATAGCATTACAGAAAAAATAAACTATAAATTTAAAAAATAATAATCAACATTCTTTTAAATTTGTACTCACATTAGAAGCCTCTATCCATCTTTCTAGCTGCTCGGGAATTTGTATTTTATTTCTTGAATCAACATCTAAAGAACAGTGTATAATTTTCCCTTCGGCTACTTTATTTCCATTTTTTATAAAAAAGCTATTTACTTGGAACAAATGAGTATTAATTTTATGAGGGGCAATTTTTATTTTTAATAAATCTCCAATTTTTATAGGCGCACGAAAGTTTGCTTCACAATTTACTATTGGAAAAATAATTTGACTTTTACGTATAGAAAAATCTGGAAAAATATCATGACAAGGGATCCCATAGATTTCAATACTTTCTTCCCAAGCTTCATGAGACCATTTTAATAAGTTATGAAAATGAATTACACCTGCAGAATCACAATCACCAAACCTTACCTTCTTCTGCAATATTAACCAGTCAGAGGGTTTCATTTAAAGTAATTATCTATCAACAGATCCCATAATGACATCTATTGAACCAAGGATTGCCATAATATCAGCGATTTTGGCACCTTTAAGAATATGAGGCAATATTTGCAGATTATTTAAATCAGCTGCTCTGATTTTAAATCTCCATGGGGTAACTTCATTATTTCCTTGAATAAATACACCTATTTCTCCTTTGCCAGACTCTAATCTTGTATATAATTCTCCGTTAGGAATTTTAAAAGTTGGAGCAACCTTCTTAGCTACATATTGATAGTCGATACCAAATATTTCACTTTTCTTATCTTCAGTAGCCATTCTTTGAGCTTCTAAATTTTCTGTTGGACCTCCTGGAATCATTTTGCAGGCTTGGCGAATGATGCTTAGTGATTGTCTCATCTCTTCAACTCTTACTCGATATCTCGCATAACAATCTCCTTCTTTTTCCGAAGCAATCTGCCAATCAAAATCGTCATAACATTCATAACTATCGACTTTCCTTAAATCCCAGGAAACTCCAGAAGCTCTAAGCATTGGTCCAGACAAAGACCAATTAATTGCCTGGTCTCTTTGTATTGTTCCTAGACCTTCAATTCTTTTTCTAAAAATTGGATTATTTGTAATTAATTTTTCGTATTCATCTATCTTAGGACCAAACCAATCGCAAAAGTCTATACATTTTTCTAACCATCCGTATGGGAGATCACATGCGACACCGCCTATCCTAAAGAAATTATTATTTATTAGCCTTTGTCCAGTAGCAGCTTCCCAGAGATCATAGATCATCTCTCTTTCTCTAAAAATATAGAAAAATGGAGTTTGAGCTCCTACGTCTGCTAAAAAGGGACCAAGCCATAAAAGATGATTAGCAATACGATTAAGTTCGAGCATAAGAACTCTGATGTAACTAGCTCTTTTGGGAACTGGAATATTAGCTAATCTTTCAGGAGCATTTACTACAATAGCTTCATAAAACATTCCTGCTGCATAATCCATTCTGCTTACATAAGGGACATACATTACATTTGTTCTATTTTCAGCTATCTTTTCCATTCCTCTATGTAAATATCCAATTACTGGCTCACAATCAATGACATTCTCACCATCAAGAGTTACAACTAACCTTAAAACCCCATGCATTGAAGGATGGTGAGGGCCAAAATTGACCACCATTGGTTCTGTTCTAGTCTCTAGCTGAGCCATTCGAAATTTAACTTCTAAACAAATCTTAGTCGAAAGTTATGCAAACTGACCTATCTGATTCATCTTTTTTCAATCATCAATCAGTTATGACAGATGAGATTATGGCCTCATTAGAGCACTACCCACTTATACATAACAATCAACTTAAGGGAATAGACGCAACTTTAGGGGGAGGCGGGCACTCTTATCATTTATTGAGAAAATATTCGGATTTAAATATAATTGGACTTGATCAAGATCCATTTGCAAGAAAATCAGCATTAAAAAAACTTGATGAGTTTAAAAGTAGGATTGATATAAAGGCTTCAAATTTTGCGGATTTTGTACCAATAGAAAAAGTTTCTTTTGTTATTGCAGATCTTGGAGTAAATAGTAACCAACTTGATGACCCTAAAAGAGGATTTAGTTTCCAAAAAGATGGTCCGCTTGATATGCGCATGAATCCTTTGCTTGATGTTGATGCAGAGAAATTAATTGAGGTTTTAAATGAAAAAGATCTAGCTAACCTAATCTATAAATATGGAGATGAGAGATTATCAAGAAAGATTGCTAGGAAAATAAAATTGGATTTGAAGGAAAATGGAAAATATTCTGGGACAAAAGAGTTAGCTTACTCTATTGCAGGTTGCTTCCCACCAAAACAAAGATATAAAAAAATACATCCAGCAACAAGAACATTTCAAGCACTAAGAATTGCTGTTAATAAAGAAATTGAAGTATTAGAAAAATTTTTGCAAGTTGTACCTGAATGGCTTTTGCCAGGGGGTATTATTTCTGTTATTAGTTTTCATTCTCTTGAGGATAGGTTAGTTAAAAGTTGTTTTAAAAATGATCAAAGACTAAAAAACCTGACAAAAAAGCCAATCACTCCTTCCGAACAAGAAGTCGAACTTAATAAAAGAGCTAGAAGTGGAAAATTAAGAATTGCTCAATTAAATTAAAAGCCAATAATTTCTATCGTAATGATCTGATTGTATTTGTAAGAATATGAATTGCTTGTTTTATATCTTTTGAATTAGTACTTAATCCAATACTTAACCTTATTGAAGATTCTGCTTCTTTAAGAGTTCTACCTAAGGCTAGTAAAACATGAGATGGTTCACCACTGCTACATGCAGATCCAGTAGAACAAATTATTTTAGATTTTAAAAGTTTATGAAACTTTGCTCCGTTTAAATCCAATACAGTCAAATTTAAATTGTGAGGTAATCTTTTTTCTATGGAGCCATTAATTAATAAACCAGAATTATTTTTTAACAACCCCTCTAAAAGGTTATTTCTATAAAAAAGTAATTTCTGAGCATTATTTTTTTGATTAAGAACTGCTATCTCTATTGCTTTAGCAAAGCCAACTACTAAAGGAAGAGGTAATGTGCCAGATCTAAGGCCATATTCCTGACCTCCTCCAACAATTAAAGGCTCAAGATTAATTTCTTCATCAATCAAAAGAAGTCCTATCCCTTTAGGGCCGTATATTTTGTGAGAACTCATCGTTATCATGTTTACATCTGATAAAAGATTGTCTAAAGCCATATAACCTAAACATTGTGCAAAATCAGAATGAAATGTTATTCCCCTCGATTTACATATCTTTGAAATATTGTCTATGGGCTGAATAACTCCTATTTCGTTATTTGCCAACATGACACTAACCAGAAATGTATCTTCTCTTATTTTTTTTTTGAATTGTTCTTCTGAAATTAAGCCATCTTTCTCAGGATTAATTTCTGTAACCATAAATCCCTCTTTTTTTAGTTGGTTTAAGGGCTCCAAAACAGCTTTATGCTCCGTTTTTAAGGTAATAATATGTCCATAATTTCCTGTTTTTTTATAGAAATTTCTAGCAAAACCTAATAAGGCTAAGTTATTAGATTCAGTTGCCCCACTTGTAAAAATAACTTTTTTATTCTTAAGAAATAAACTTTGTTCTATTTTTTCTCTTGAGGCTTCCAATATGGCACTTGCGTTAATCCCCGCCAAATTAGATTTATTTGCAGGGTTAGAAAATATCTCACTCCAAAAAGGTTCCATAGAATCAACGACATCTTTAGAGCAAGGAGTCGAAGATTGATAGTCTAGTAGTATGGGAGTTGATAGCATTATGTTTAGTATATAAAATTCTGTTTATTACTAGAAAATCAAATTAAAGAATTAAAAAAATGAATGAAATTAATCAAATAAATAATGAATCGGTAAGAAAATCAAGAATTTTATTAGTTGATGATGAGCCTGGTTTAAGAACAGCTGTTAAAACATTTCTAGAAGATGAAGGCTTTGAAATATTTATTGCAGTTGATGGAGAGGATGGTTGGGAAAAAGCTCAAACAATCTTCCCCGATTTAATTATTAGCGATGTTATGATGCCTCGAGCCAACGGTTATGCTTTATTAGAAAAAATTAGAGAGGATGAAAAATTAGGAGGAACTCCAGTAATTTTTCTAACTGCAAAAGGAATGACCCTAGACAGAACAGAAGGTTATCTTGCAGGAGTTGATGATTATATTTCCAAACCTTTCGATCCCGATGAATTAGCTGCAAGAGTCAAAAATGTCATCAACAGACAAGAACGATTATTAAAAGAAGCTGCACGATTCGCAGATATTGACGTAAGCAAAATGGCAAAACAAATTACTGAAATAAAATCTATGCTCACAGACCAAAACCAGACTAATCCAGAAAATAAAATAAATCTTCCTAGTTTCACTCCTAGAGAAGCAAGTGTGCTTCAACTAGTAGCAGAGGGACTGATGAACAAAGAAATTGCAAGACAGCTTGAAACATCTATTAGAAATGTTGAGAAATATGTAAGTAGACTTTTTATCAAAACAGGTACATCAAGCCGAACAGAATTAGTTCGTTATGCACTTGAAAATCATTTAGTAAAATAAATTATTTAATTTTTTCGAATTCAATTAGTTTTGAAAAATAAAAAGGAGCTTGAATTAATTTCTTTTTAACAACTTTAAATCCTCTTTCTTTGGCAGCATTAATAATACCCTTTTCTTTCAATGTATATGCTCTTGTAGTTTTACTTGGCCCAGGAAATAATTTTCCAATATTTTTTAGAACAGCAAGAACTGGGGTATAAGGAGCAAAGCTAACGATTAGTTTTTCTTTGCTTAAATCGCATAGATGTTGGACCATTTCTTCTGCGACCGGTTGAGGATAATGAATAAATACATCCAAACAAACTACAACATCAAATAAACCTTTTAATTTTTCCAGATCACAGACTTCATATTTTAATTTACCTTGATTCAAACCTAATTCATGAATGCGTTTTTTTGTTTCTTTAATCATTTCAGAAGAAATATCGCTCATCTGTAGTTCTGTTATACCGAGTCTTAGTAAAGGTATGGAAAGACTTCCTACACCACAGCCTGCATCACAATAACTTTTTTTTGTTAGTTCAGGATAATTTTTGATGTATGAGACTACATCATCTACAGTTTTTTGATGTCCTTTCCTAATATTTTTCTGAACTGTATTAATTTCATCAGATTTGCTATAAATTTTATTCCATCTCTCAAAGCCAGTACCATTAAAATACTCCCTGACTTCACTTTTTTCGATAATCTTATTTGACGTCATAATATTCTATGAAAATTAATTCTTTTCATACTAACTAACTGGCACCAAATTAATTGCGCGCCATTATAGGAAAGAATTGATTTGTTATTTTGTCAGAATTGAATTCTAAAGAAATTTATAAAATTGCTGTCGTAATGGGTAGTGATTCAGATCTAAATACATTGAAACCTGCTATTGATATCTTAAGAGAATTTAGAATAAAAACTGAAGTTTGTATACTTTCTGCTCATCGAACACCTATTGAAATGATGGAATATGCAAAAAATGCAGAATCAGAAAACATAAAAGTAATAATTGCCGGTGCTGGGGGTGCTGCTCATCTTCCTGGAATGCTGGCATCCGTAACTTGCATTCCTGTAATTGGAGTACCAGTAGAGAGTAAGACACTGAAGGGAATTGACTCTCTTTTATCAATCGTTCAAATGCCCTCTGGAATTCCCGTTGCAACAGTTGCAATTAATGGAGGACAGAATGCTGGGTTATTGGCGATAGGGATGGTCAGTTTATTTGATGAATCCATAAAGAAAAATTTAAAAGAATTCCGAGAAAATTTACATTCACAGGTAAGAAATAAAAATAATAAGTTATCAACTATTGGACCTGACAATTATCTTCAAAATAAATGAACTAATATTTTTCTATTAGGCCTTGTTAAGAAAGTTTTCTTTTTTGAGGTAGTTAATAACTTTTTCAACGGAATCATTTAAATCTAACGAACCTGTATCAACAACAATTTCAGGATTATGAGGAGCTTCATATGGACTAGAAATCCCTGTAAATTCCTTAATTTCACCCAAACGAGCTTTCTTATAAAGACCTTTAGTATCCCTATTTTCACAAACTGTGATATCAGCAGAGCAATAAACTTCAATAAAATCCTTAGATCCAATAATTTTTCTCACCTTATCTCTATCGCTAATAAATGGCGAAACAAATGCTGTAATAGTTATTATCCCAGCATTCATAAATAAATTCGCAACTTCACCAATTCTTCTTATATTCTCTTCTCTATCTTCATCCGAAAAACCAAGATCTTTACATAAACCGTGTCTTATATTGTCTCCATCCAAGACATAAGTCGAAAAACCATCTAAGTGTAAAACTTCATTTAAAGCGTTGGCCAAAGTACTTTTACCAGAACCAGATAAACCGGTAAACCAGATAACCATACCTTTATGACCTCTCATTTTCTCTAACTTTTCTCTATCAATAGTTAAGTTGTGCCACTTTATATTGGTTGACTTTGTTTGATCTTGTTCTTTCATTTTTTGCATCATCAAAATTAAAAACTATCCTAACCCTTGCTTCATAAATTATGAAATCCCTCTTTACGAAGAAACTCAATTGATTTCGATACCATATCACCCTGCAACTGGATATTTCTATCAATCAATGTTCCTCCAGTCCCACAAAAAACTTTAATTTTTTTTAGTAATTCTTTTAATAAGATTTCATCCTCAGCGCCTAAACCTCTAATTAAAGTTACAGTCTTTCCCTTTTTACCTTTTTTTTGTTTTGAAATATTTATTTTTGATTTTTTATTAACAACATCTACTTTAGCTGTTTCTTCTGATTTTTTTTCTTGATTATCAAATTCGATCCAATTCTTTTTTCCCATTATTTTCAATATAATCTATAGTTAGTTAATACTTATTCTATAAAAAAGTGGTAAGTACATTTTCTCGCAAAGATCAGAACTATAAAAATGACGATTTAAATCAACCCTCCAAAGAGGGAAGATTTGGAAAATATGGTGGTCAATATGTTCCTGAAACGCTAATGCCTGCTCTTTTTGAGCTTGAAACAGCTGCATCTAATGCATGGAAAGATAAACTTTTTGTAAAAGAATTAAATCATCTCCTTAAGACTTATGTAGGAAGAGAAACACCACTTTATGAAGCCAAAAGACTTACTGAACATTACAAAACTAAACAAGCAACTCCTAGAATATGGCTTAAAAGAGAAGATTTAAATCATACTGGGGCTCACAAAATTAATAATGCCCTCGGACAAGCTTTACTTGCAATAAGAATGGGCAAAAAAAGAATAATTGCAGAAACTGGAGCAGGTCAGCACGGAGTTGCTACTGCTACTGTTTGTGCGAGATTTGGCTTGAAATGTATTATCTACATGGGTGCTGAAGATATAAAAAGGCAATCCCTTAACGTTTTCAGAATGAAACTTCTAGGAGCTGAAGTTAAAGTTGTAAATTCTGGAACTGCAACACTTAAGGATGCCACTAGTGAAGCCATTAGAGATTGGGTTTCAAATGTCGAAACCACACACTACATTTTAGGATCTGTTGCCGGCCCACACCCTTTCCCAAAGATTGTGCGAGATTTTCATGCAGTTATAGGTGAAGAAACTAAAAAACAATGTTTAGAATCATTTGGATCTTTTCCCGACATTTTGCTTGCTTGTGTAGGTGGGGGATCAAATGCAATGGGGCTTTTCCATCCTTTTGTTAAAGAAACTTCTGTGCGTCTTATTGGAGTTGAAGCCGCAGGAAGCGGAGTTGATACTGACAAACATGCTGCCACTATCACTAAAGGATCAGTTGGAATTTTGCATGGATCAATGAGTCTTCTCTTGCAAGATGATAATGGTCAAGTACAAGAAGCTCACTCAATAAGTGCAGGTTTAGATTACCCTGGAGTAGGTCCTGAACATAGCCATTTAAAAGAAATAGGTAGAGCAGAATATGGATCAGTCACAGATCAAGAAGCTTTAGACGCTTTAAAACTTGTTAGTGAACTAGAAGGGATTATTCCTGCACTTGAAACTTCTCATGCCTTTGCTTGGTTAGATAAATTATGCCCTACTCTTGAAAAAGATACTCATATAGTTATCAATTGCTCTGGAAGAGGCGACAAAGATGTTAATACTGTTGCATCTTCATTAGATATTTAATCAATACCTTGGTATTGATGGGTCAATATATCTACTCCATCCATCAATACCCTCCTCCAAATTCCATATTTCGCTCACAATATTATTGTCCAAGCACCATTGAGAAAAGTTATAACTTCTTATTCCTGCATGACAGGTAACTACAATTTCTCTATCTAATAAATCAGCAAATATTTCTTCAACATATTCAGATGTAACTTTACTAATTGGTATATGTAAAAATTCTTTTGAGAAACGAGCCAGTTCAAGCTCTGACTGCTCTCTAACATCAATCAAGACGGGATCTTCTTTCTCAGAATTAAACCAATCATTTAGACTAGAAGCATTTATAGATTTTGGATAACTTCCCAATTTATAGGTTAAATTATGTGTTATTTACAATTTAATAAATTAAGTTGCAGTAGGAAATTTATTGTTAAAAATAAAAATAAACATTGATAATGAAACTTAGAGTAGTAGCAATAATCCTATTATTATCTTTATTACTTATTTTTGGTTTTAAAAAAGTTTCTACTAATAAAAAGAAGGAACAAAGTACAAATATTGAGCAAATAAATATCTTAAAATATGCACCTGAAAACAATAA
>QCPF01000009.1 GCA_003212655.1 Prochlorococcus sp. AG-436-D21
TAAAAGAATTTAACTTAAGAAATCTACCAAAAAAAATGGGAGGAAAATTTTTTAGAAAGACTGCATCCTACGGACATTTTGGCAGAAGAGATCTTGAGCTGCCTTGGGAAAATGTAGAAGAGAAAGCAGTCAAATTAGCGGAGTCTTCCAAAATCTTTTTATAAATCTTTTTCTATGCCTGATAATTTTTATGGAGGGTTAGATTTTGGAACGAGTGGTGCAAGAATATCAATAATTAATATTCATAAAAAATTAGTATATTCAAATTCAGTACCTTATTTATACGGCTTTAAAAATCCAAATTCTTGGATCAATTCTTGTGAAAATCTCTTAGTTAGTTTACCTATTAAGGTAAAAATTAACCTTAATAAATTGGCTATCTCCGGTACCTCAGGAACTTTAATAGCATCCAATTTACAAGGAGATCCCCTAGGAGAAGCAATACCTTATGACCAAGCATGTATTGAAAATAAGATCCTTCTTGAATCCTTAACTTCTGGAGAAGATCATCTTCGAACTCCATACAGTAGTCTTGCTAAAGCATTAAAACTAATAGATAAATATGGGACAAATATACTTTTACGACATCAATCTGATTGGATAACTGGTTGGTTTTTAAAAGATTGGAATCATGGAGAAGAAGGTAATAATTTAAAACTTGGTTGGGATCTAAAAAAAGAATCGTGGCCAAAAAGCTATCTCAATAGTTCATGGCAAAAATGTCTACCTAAGATAGTTAAAAGTGGAAAAATTATTGGACAAATAAATTCTGATTTAGCAGAGAGATTTAACTTGAATAATAAATTAATATTAATCTCAGGTACGACTGACTCTAATGCTAGTTTAATAGCTGCTGGCTTAGGTAAAGAAGATGGTCTAACAGTTTTAGGAACAACTATTGTGGTTAAAAAATTTATTGATAATCCTGTAAAAGAAAAAGGAATTACAATCCATAAAGTATGTGGAAATTGGATTTGTGGAGGAGCATCAAACGCAGGATGCGGTATCTTGTCTAAGTTCTTTTCTGATTTAGAAATCAAGGAACTCAGTAGACAAATCAATATATCGAAAAATACTTCTTTAAATCTTTTGCCTCTTAATAGTAAAGGAGAAAGATTTCCTGTAGACAATCCTAATTTAGAGCCAATACTTGGTCCTAGACCAGTAAGTGATTCACTTTATTTACATGCCTTATTCGAGGGTCTAGCTAAGATCGAATTGAAAGGATGGGAAAAACTAAGCGAACTAACAGGTTCTCTCCCAAAAAAAATTATTACTATTGGTGGAGGTTCAAAAAACCCACAATGGAGAAAAATAAGAGAAAAGATTATCAATATACCAATAGTTTCATGTAAAAAAACTACTGCATTTGGTACTGCATTATTAGCAATGAATGCAAAATAATAGTTTTTTGGATATTTGATAAAGATATAAAATTTTTAATAAAAAGGGTTTCACAAACTACACGTCGTAATTTAAAGTATATAGGTTAGAGCCGGGATAGCTCAGTTGGTAGAGCAGGCGACTGAAAATCGCCGTGTCCCCAGTTCAAATCTGGGTCCTGGCACCTTTAAAACCTCTTCTATGAAGGGGTTTTATATTTTCTAAAAAAGTAGAAACTTACTTTTATTTTGTTTCTAGAATTTAAGATTTGTTAGTTTTCTAATCTGCAGACTTGACCAATAACACCCATAATCAATTTATCTCCATTTGGATCTTGCCAATTAGCTAAATCATTAAAGTTACTATTTACTTCATCTATAGAGACATCAACGTCTCTAAATGATTTTTCAAAACAATTTATATCCATTGTATAGAGAATATCCTTAGTAATTTCACTTTTTGTTTTGGGAATATATTTACTCAATACTCTTACAGAACCATCCTCATTCCTTTTAATACTTTGCCTATCCCACAACTGTTCTCCATATTCACTTTTAGGGACTCCAACCCATTCATGAGGCAAAGCATCAGCTTGTTTTATAAAAATACAAATGGAAAAGATTATTGACAGAACTAAACCAATGCTATTTCTAATAAATATTGAACTAACTTTATTCTTAGAATCAACCATGAAAACTTGTTAAATAAAAAATCTTTTATCTAAAGTAAATATAAGATTAAAAATTTGTAAAAATTTTTATTGATTAGTATTTCTATTATAGATACAATCAAATATTAAATTCAAAACTTACTTCCAATAAGTTAATTAAAAAGATAATGAATAAAATACAAAAATTTCTCTCAGTAGTTTTTTTTATAGCAATATTCGTTGTATTGATTTACTTAATCCAAAATTATGGGATTGAACCTCTTAGAAACAAAATAGAAAGTATGGGAATTTGGGCACCTTTTGGAATATTTATTCTTAGAGGAGTAAGTATTATTTTGCCCGCTCTTCCAAGTTCAGCTTATTCTCTGCTAGCTGGTTCATTACTAGGATTTCAAAAAGGTTACATGACAATAATCTTTTCTGATATTGTTTTCTGCCAAGCTGCTTTCTTTATTGCAAGAAATTATGGTCGGGTTCCTGTACGTAATTTAGTAGGCCCTAAAGCCATGAAAAAGATTGAAAGTTTTAATCAAAACCAGCTAGAAGAAAATTTCTTTCTTATGACAGGTCTTCTAATGACTGGCCTTTTTGATTTTTTAAGCTACGCAATTGGTATTGGAGGAACTCGCTGGAAAATATTTACTCCTGCATTATTAATAAGTCTTCTAATCAGTGACTCTATACTTGTCGCAGTAGGAGCTGGAGTTAGTCAGGGAGCAGGATTATTTCTTGGGATTGCTCTATTGGGAATGTTTGCTTTAGCGACTATTTCAGGATTGGCAAAAAATAAAATGCCTAAATAACAAAACAGTTTATAATTATGTAATCAAAGAAGAAAGATATGACATTTTCGCAAACAATAACTAAATAAATAATGATTCATGCAAGAATAGAAATCGATTAATTTTTAAAGTTATTAGATGACTCCATTTAGACCAACTTCATATGATCGCCCTGGAGAACAAATATCAACTACTCCTTCTGGATTAAAAGTAACTTCTGCAAAGAGATTAATGGTGGATTCAATGGTAAGAATGATACAAAAAGCAGAAAATCATTCCGTAGAAGATAAACTTGACGAAGAATCTAACAATAATTAATCAATTCATTGATAAAAGTATAGGAGAGTGGAAATCTATTAGAAGTACTCACACTTTAGCTTTTCAGGAATTTGAAAACTCAACTAGTAAAATATATATAAAAAATATCAACAAAAAAAATAAAAAAGTCGTTGAAATTTTTAAAAATAATAAATTTAGTTTAAACCTAGAGAGCATAGCCATTTCTATAAAATGGCAAACTATTAGTGATTGGGAAAATAATGATATCAGTGAGGGAGATGAAACTATTCTGATTTTTTTACCCAAGGATGAAAATTCAGGAATTGTTTTAAGAAATAAAGGTTATACAGAATCCTTCTTTTCATCATCCAATTATTTTGTTGATGAACAAAATAATTTACACATTAAAACTATTTATAAATCAACAGTTTCCGAAGAAAGAATTTCCTTTTTATCAACTCATGTAAGATCCAGATTTTCTACTATTAGAAATCTTGAAAATAACTCAGTTGTACAGACGTCCCATACTTCAGAGATAAGGAATTTAGCTAGTTTAAAAGATTAATTATCCTTTCAAATTGAAACTCTGTTTCAGATATTAATTTAGGAAGAAAGCCTTTGTTTCCACGCATATTATTAACTGTTGAATTCAAATCAGAGATAGTTGCATCTCGCATTAATTCAAAAACCCTTCTTGCATTTCTCAAAGGTACCCCAAGAGCAAGATAAGTATTTTTAAGATCCTTCAAACAACTTTTTTCTAAAACTGATTCGTCATTAGAAATTAAAAGATAAGCAACAATCCTTAGGACTATTTCTCCATCTCTTAAACAAACGGACATCTTGTTAGTTGTATTTAAAGATATTTTTGAATTAAGTGAATCTTTATTTTCACAAATCATTGCAGTTACAGCGTCTGCTGCAATTGCATGTGAATTATTGGTTATTGAGGTTATTGCATCTAATCTTGAGTTTGCAGTATTAATAAATTCTTTTATGTTGCTTAAATCATTTAATTTCTTATCGGCTGACAATAGATGATTATTCTTTGAAACTGACATTCCTGTAGTAAAAAATTAAAGACCGATCTCAAGAATAATACAAAGCTAGAAAAAACAATATAATTTCAAACTTAACGCAACGATTCTTAATTAATAACTTCATTCCAAAGTGATAGTTAAAATAATTCAAATAAAAATTTTTTTTCCGCTAATATAATATTAAATTTTTAATAAAGTTTTGGATAAACAGGATTTAAAATTATCAAAGAAACTTATTTCCTCATATAAAAAGAAATTGGAAAAAGAAATTCTAGACAGAAGTATGAAATTAAAGATGCCTCAAAATAAATTTGAAGAAATAATTAATAACAATAATGAACTTATCAATTTAAAAAAAATGTTAGAAGATCTAGAAACGGAATCTGAATCTCATAGTAAAGTCTGATTTTTGAAAAACCTTTCCAAAAGTGCCTCAAACCAACAATTTCCTTTTTAAATCCCTAAACAATCAACAACTTCAAGCAGTAAAACATGTTTATGGACCACTATTAGTTGTAGCTGGTGCAGGTAGCGGAAAAACTAAGGCTCTTACTCATAGAATTGCAAACCTTATTGAGGGTAACTCTATAGATCCCTATAACATTCTCGCAGTCACTTTCACTAACAAAGCTGCCAAAGAAATGAAAGCAAGATTAGAGGTTCTTCTAGCCCAAGAATTAGCTTTTAATCAATTTGGTCAGCCTTGGACAACTCTCAAAGAAATTGATCAAAATCAATTAAGAACAAAAGTTCACCAAGAGAGGCTCCAGAACCTTTGGATCGGTACTTTCCATTCTTTATTTTCAAGACTTCTGAGATACGATATTGAAAAATATACTGATCCAGAAGGCCTAAAATGGACAAGGCAATTTTCAATTTACGATGAAACAGATTCCCAAACATTAGTAAAAGAAATTATTAGTCAAGATATGAATCTTGACCCAAAAAGATATGATCCCAAAAAGATTAAAAGATTAATAAGTAATGCTAAAAATCAATGCTTAACTTCTAATGATCTTTTAGAGAAAGCAGATAATAATTTTGAAAAAACAGTTGCAGAAGCCTATAAGAGATATAGAATTTCGCTCTCAAAAAATAATTCTTTAGACTTTGATGATCTTCTACTTTTGCCTGTTTTCTTATTGAGGCAAAATGATATAGTCAGAGATTACTGGCACAAAAGATTTAAACATATTTTAGTTGACGAATATCAAGATACAAATAGAACACAATATGAACTTATAAAATTAATTACGGCTGGAAATACTGAACCAAAAAAATTCTTAAATTGGGAAGATCGATCAATTTTTGTAGTTGGAGATGCTGATCAAAGTATTTATAGTTTCAGAGCAGCTGACTTCAGAATTTTAATTGGTTTTCAAGAAGATTTTAAAACTTCAATAAAAGATGATACAAAATCATCTTTAATTAAATTAGAAGAAAACTATAGGTCATCTTCCAATATCCTTGATGCTGCAAACTCACTAATTGAAAACAACTCTGAAAGAATTGAGAAAGTTTTAAAGGCTACTAAAGAAAAAGGGGAACTTTTAACGTTACTAAGCTGTGATGATGAAATTTCCGAGGCAGAAGCAATTACCAATAAAATAAAATCATTCAATAACTATAATCAAAACCCAATTTGGAAAAATTTTGCAATTTTATATCGAACCAGAGCTCAGTCAAGAGTATTAGAGGAATCTCTCGTAAGGTGGCGCATTCCTTATACAATTTTCGGAGGATTGCGTTTTTATGATAGAAGAGAAATTAAAGATGCAATAGCATATTTGAAAGTTCTGGTTAATTCTTCAGATAACGTTAGTCTTTTACGCATTATAAATGTTCCTAGAAGAGGGATTGGTAAGACTACTATACAAAAACTTAATGAATTATCTAACAAATTAAATATTCCATTATGGGAAGTTATCAATGATAAGCGAAGTCTTGAAGAAACAATAGGCAGATCATCAAAGGGAATTAATAAATTTACTGAAGTTATGAATGATCTACTGTGTTATCTAGAAAATTCAGGCCCTGCTCAACTACTACAACTAATATTAGAAAAAAGTGGTTATTTAAGTGAACTACTATCTAGTGGGACAGAAGAATCTGAAGATAGAAGAAATAACTTACAAGAACTAATTAATGCAGCTACTCAATATGAAGAAGAAACAGAAAGTGGAGATGTAGAGGGATTTCTTTCTACAGCAGCGTTAACAACTGATAATGATACGAAGAAAAATAATCCCAACTCTGTAACTCTTATGACTCTGCACAATAGTAAAGGTTTGGAATTTCAAAATGTTTTTATTACTGGGCTAGAACAAGGTCTCTTCCCTAGCCATAGATCAATAGATACTCCTTCACTTCTTGAAGAGGAAAGAAGATTATGCTATGTAGGTATTACTAGAGCTAAAGAAAGAGTTTTCTTAAGTCACGCCAGAGAAAGAAGATTATGGGGTGGAATGCGTGAAGCAACAATACCTTCAATATTTCTTTCAGAAATACCTGAAGATTTAATGGATGGCGAATTACCACAAAGTGGTGGTGCTTCAATTAGAAGAGATTTACATCTTGATCGTTTAACAAGAGTTGATCGAAATAATCCAAATGAATTTAATAACAAACCAATAAATGCAGTAAGGAAATTATACTCAGGACCGAGTAAAGGGAAAAGCTGGATAGTTGGAGATAAGCTAATTCACTCAAAATTTGGGAAAGGTGAAATCATTCATATTTTTGGGAGTGGGGAAAAAATATCTTTAGCAGTAAAATTTGGTGATAAAGGAAGTAAAATTCTAGATCCCAGATTAGCTCCAATTCGTTATGTAAGTTAAAACTCATGAACGATATCTCTGCTTACATTCAAGGGGAATTAATCAAAACTCCATTTAATTTATATAACCTAATTACTAAATACATAGAATCTAATAAAAATACTAAGGTAGCTTTTGTTGGCGGTTATTTAAGAGATTTATTAATAAGTAAATTCCACAAAAAATCTTTTTCTAAACCTGTAGATATAGATCTTGTTATTGAAGGCTCCTCTATTTCTCTAGCAAAATTTATAAAAAAAAATATTGTAAATGTAGATTTATGTTTAATCAAGGAATTTAATTTATACAACACAGTAGAAATAAATATTAATAACTATAAAATTGATATTGCTTCTGCAAGAAAAGAGATTTATTCTGCTCCAGGCTTAAATCCCACAGTAACTAACAGTACTATTGAGGAGGATCTTAAAAGGAGAGATTTCACTATAAATTCAATAGCCTTCGAGGTTTCGACAAGGAAAATCTATGATCTTTATGGAGGAATTTCAGATATAAAAAGCAAAAAGTTGAACCTTCTTCACAGTAAAAGCATTTCAGATGATCCTAGTAGATTAATTAGATGTGCAAAATATGCTTCAAGGTTAGATTTCAATATTTCAAATAATTCTCTTAAACAATCTCAAGAAACAGTTAGACAATGGCCGTGGAAAAGTTCAGAAACTCATCAGAAAATGATTCCGCCTCCTGCACTCGGCATACGAATAAGGATGGAACTAGCTGAAATATACAAACACGATAACTTGAATAATGTAATTTCGATAATTCATAAATGGGAAATTATCTCAATCTTAAATGAAAGTATTAAAGTCGATAAAAGGTTCTTAAGAGGACTAAATTGGATTAAAAAGTTGAATGGAAATTATATGCTTTACTTATTAAAAGATGCAGAAGATTTAGGGACAGCATGTAGAAGATTTTTGGTAAATAATGGTGAGAAAAAAATACTAGAAGACTATTCAAATATAAAAAAGATATTGAAAACCAACCAAAAAAAATTTATTAATTATTCTCCATCAAATTGGACAGAATTTATAGAGTACAGAAATCTTAATGACGAGACAGTCAAATTATTAATTTGTGATGGGGGGCCATACTGGCGTAACTTATTTAAGTGGTTATTTATTTACAAATCCATAAAATCTAAAAAAGATGGAGAAACATTAAAAAAAGAAGGATGGGAGCCAGGGAAGGAGATGGGAAAGGAAATTAAAAGATTAAGATATTTAGAAATTGACAAATTGAATAGAAACTAATTACATTTTTACCACTTCTCCAACCTTGTACCATTTATCTCTTAGATTATTTTCATATTTACGTTTGCAACTAATCAACAAGGGGCCACATGTTTGAGGATCTAATAGTAATGATATTCTCTCATTAAAAGTTTCTTTATCTAATGAATTTTCGTTTAAAAAATTAATTATTCTTTTTTGGCGATTTCCTTTATAAATTTTGTCAAAAATTTCTTTATTAGATTCAAAGAAAGTACTTTTAACATCTTTTCTTATTAAATCAAATACTCCAGGATAAGCTTTAAATGCAAATAAATCTAATAAAACTTTTATAGGCTCTAGATTATTTCTATTCCTATATAAATTAGATGATTCAACCATCTCTTTAAGATGTCCAATAAATCCATATCCCGTAATGTCAGTAGCAGCGTTGACTAATGACTCTCCAAATTGATCTTGAAAAAAATAAATTTCATTAATCAAATGTTGCTGACTCTTCACTAAATTATTAATTATTTCAGAAGAATCGCTTAGCATATTAATATTTTGCATTTGACCCGCAAAGTAAATGCCAACTCCAAGAGGTCTTGACATCATAAGAATATCTCCATCATTCATTCCAGATTTAAGCCACGGTTTTGCTCCATTTTTTAAAATGCCTTGGACAGTTAAAGAAATATCTATTCCTAATGAATAAGGTTTATTGACTAAACTTCTTGCCTCGAAAGTATGGCCTCCAAGTAATTCACCTCCATGATCATCAACTGTTGATTTAATCCCTTGAAGGGATTGAGAAAAGAGGTAACTCTGAAATTCTCTTTCAACTTTTGGTAATGATATTAAGGCCTGCGCTGATGAAAGTTTTGCTCCGCATGCCCACAAATCTGAGCAAGCATGCAGAGTAGTAATTTTTGCATTAAGCCAAGGATCACTGACCAAAGCAGGAAATCCATCCACACTTTGCAAGATAATATCTTTACCATTTTGATAAATCTCCACTGAATCTTCAGGGGATGAAGCAAAAGAATCTAAATTAGAATTTATTAATGATTTATTCAAAACAAACTGAGGAATTTTAGCTGCACATCCCCTGCAATCATTCAATGAGATATTTTTTCCACTACTTTTCATAGTAAGCCTTTTTGATTTGAAATTATTAATAAAGTTAAGGTCAATTTTATGCTTTAAAATCCAAAAAATAAAAGAAGGGCCAAAAACAAAATTCCGATAAATAGCAAAAGCCTTTTGATGATAACTTGGAAATATATTGACTATTTGTAATCCGATCTTTTGAGGAAACCACTTTTTTAATGATCCCCCTTCTACATCCTTTTTTAGATTTTTGACTAATGTATTTGCAACTTTTACAGCAAAAACTCCCGATGCTGGTCTTTTTGCTGAATCTACAACTGCACAATCACCCGCAGCAAAGATCCCGGAGAAACTTTTCAACTGCAAAGTCTGATTTGTGATCATTCTGCCATGAGAATCCGAATCTAATAATTTTTTTTGCACCCATAAAGGAGATGTATTTCCAGTGCACAAAAGAATCTTGCCATAATCAAAATTCAGGTTTTCAACTAAATCAATATTGGAATTCCGTAAACTTTTTAGGATTTTATTATTAATTTTTCTTGAATCACATAATAATTTTAAAGATCTACCTTTCCATCTTTTTCTCAAAGCATATGATACTTCAATTGCTGCAAGGCCACTCCCAACTATTACAAAAGGAAGTTCATTAACCGAATCCAAAATGTCCTCTTTTTGTATTAATTCATAAGCCCTCAAAAAAGGTTTTATTGTAAAAGCATTTCGATTTTTCACTTTTGACTCAAATTCTTTTGGAATTATTGTTTCACTTCCATAATTAAGAACCAACTTCGAATAATTAATTGAGGGTCTATTACTTAAAAAAATTTTCTTTAAATTAAAATCAATATCCTTTACTTCTTCTTCTATAAAAGATACTTTTGCATTTTTTGCTAAAGATTTTATATCAATTAAACTTTCTTCTAGAGAAATTGATTTAGAAAGCACCGATGGGAACATCGCCGAATAAACCAAATGAGAATCTCTAGATATAATTGAGACAGGAATCTCTGGCATTAATTTCGTAAACATTAACCATTTCTTAATTAAAAGAACATTTGTGTGTCCTCCTCCAATTAGTACTAGATGATTAAAAGTCATTTAAATCGCAATTAATAAAGAACATTTATTAGTATTGAAAATCAAGATTAGGAGTATTGGTGTGAGTGGAATTTATTCAATGGATCAAATTAAGTACTTAAGAGAAATAGGAATCAATACTCTTTATGGTAAACCTTCTGATTCAATAAAAGTATATAGTCTTGGAAATTTAGAGATAGCATTCATTCCTAAGCATGGAAGAACTCATAGATTTAATTTTACTGAAATCCCTTACAAACCTAATATTTTAGGGCCTTAAGATAAATTGGAGTAAAATAGATTGATCACCCAAAAAGAAAATATCCCAAGCTTCATAAAGAGAAACTAAGGATATTTTACTGAATTCTTATTGGATGTACTAGATTTTAGTGATTGTCAGGTTAACGTAAGGATTTTATTATCCTCCAGCTCCAACTCCTTGGTATGAGCCATAGAAGAATATTCCTAAAACGAAAATAACAGCAATTCCACCTGCTGTGGCGACAAGCCATAGAGGAAGAGTTCCTTCTGTCCATCGTCTTTCCCATGCTACTGCTGGTCTACCGTCGGGAAGTCTATCTGGAATTCTTCCATCAGGTCCTTTTAATTTACTCATAATTTTAATTTAATTGAAAAAGTAACTGGAAAATAAAATTCCCAATACAAAGACTGATAATAAACCTAGGTAAAGGCTTGTACGATTAAGTTCAACTGGAACTTTGTTAGGGTTTTCGTTTACTTGCATGATAGTTAAATTTATCTGGCTACAAATTGCATCGCAGCAATGGAGCCTAAAAAGAATACTGATGGGATAGCTAAAGCGTGAACTGCTAGCCAACGAACAGTAAATATTGGATAAACGCGGACTTCCGCAGCCTGCATTGGAGCTTGAGAATTAGTCATTGTTATTTTGTTCTTAAATCTAGTTGAGATTTAGCTTCATATCTTTGTGTTACGACAGGCGCTTTAGATTCTGATGATTGGAAATAACTATCTGGACGTGGAGTCCCGAAAGCATCATACGCTAAGCCTGTATATACGAATAGGAAGCCTGCTATAAAAATAGCTGGTAATGTTACTGCATGAATAATCCAGTACCTAATACTGGTGATTATTTCAAAGAATGGGCGTTCACCCGTTGAACCTGCGGCCATAATCACAAATGTTTACCTTATGATCTTACAGTGTAAAATCATAAGTTCGCGAAGAAATTAACAGCTTGGTTACAGACAGTTGCTAAATCTGTCAAAAATTAAGTTTTTTTTTACTTTTTACTCTAATTATTCAAACTTAGCTATTCCATTTAAGGATGTAACCACGTTCTCCAAGTACAAATCCTTTTTGATTATTCACTCCCTCCTTATCAAGAAAAACTATTTTAATGTAGTTTGTTGGCAATTCAGAAGCGATAGGATCTTTGTTCCAAGTTTTACCTTGATCTTTACTAACTATTAAGGTGCCATTACCACCGCCAGCCCATATATCACCGTTTGGATCCCATCCCATATCTAGATAGTTGTATCCATTAAGAATTGGAATAATAGGCTTTGACCAATTTTCTAGATCGCTAGTATCTTGATTAAATCTAATTTCTGCACCTCTAGAAAGCATCCATAAACTTCCTTCTGGGTTGAAACCAATACTTTGAACTCTCTTACTACTCGCTCTTTGATGAGCTATCCATGCATTACTATCATTTTCCAAAGTAGAAAAGAAATTACCAAGACTACTGACGCTCACATAATCTCCTTCTTTAGTTCTTCTTAGATCTCTTACACCACCAGAACCAGATGCATCTACAACTTTTGCATTCCATGATTCACCACTATCTGATGTTTCATAGATTGCGCCTGCAGTGGTGGCTAACTCTGCAACCCCTTCATCAACGGTCGTTATTAAAAATGGTTGACCTGGTAATTTATTGCCTAGAGATAAACGTGTCCAATTCTTTCCTGCATCAAGTGTATGCATAACTAATGAAGGCTGACCTATTAACCATCCCTCTTCACCTTTAAAATCAATATCTAGGAGACGAAAGTTCTCTTCACTTGGTAAATCTAAATTTCTTTTTTCCCAAGTTTCTCCTCCATCATTAGATTCCATAATAAGTCTATTAGAACCTACTAAAAATCCATTTTTATCATCTATAAAATCAACATCTAAAGCATTAGCCTGGTCCTCAAACTGTATTGTTTTCCAAGGGCTGCTATCACTTATCTTTACTCCTGTAGATGAACAACTGCTCAATACAAAACAAATAAGAACTGATAAAAGAAGATTGGGAATACTAGTAATAATTTTTTTCATTTATATATATTAATGCAAAGAGTATAAAGAAAGGAACATAGCAGCAGCAAAAGCCAGACCTCCAAAAATCAATATGTTTTTTTGTCCAGGAGGTAAACTATTAAAACCGAAGCCATAAACTAAATTTTCTTCAAAACCACTAGGTTTAGATTTAGGACCTATATCCTTATAAAAATTTTTACCGGCTCGACAAACAGGGCACGCGAAGGTATTCCCATCCAACTCTGAAAAAGGGGTATTTTTAGGTATGTTTAATTTTTTATTTCCTTCAGAAGGATCATAAATATATCCACAACTTCTACATTCGAATCTATTTTGTTCTAGATTAAGAGTAGGTTGTTCAACATTTACCCCTAAGGTATTTTCAGAAAGTTTTTCTTTCTCAGAGTCTTCAACTATTTTGTTTTCCTCAGAGGCTGGTTGAATGTTTTCACTCACGGTTTATTATTGTTCTTTAAGAACTTTAAAAGATTTTGCTTAATTAAGCGACTTTTATTCAAAATTAATTTTCTAAGATGTTTTTATTAACTGGCTATGAATACTTTTTAGGTTTCCTTCTAATTGCGGCAGCTGTTCCAGTATTAGCTCTTGTTACTAATCTCATCGTTGCCCCAAAAGGTAGAACAGGGGAAAGAAAACTTACATATGAATCTGGAATGGAGCCTATCGGGGGAGCATGGATTCAATTCAATATTCGTTATTACATGTTTGCCTTGGTTTTCGTTATATTTGATGTTGAGACAGTATTCCTTTATCCTTGGGCTGTTGCCTTCAATAGATTAGGCTTATTAGCTTTTATTGAGGCTTTAATCTTCATAGCAATACTTGTTATTGCCCTTGCATACGCTTGGAGAAAAGGTGCTTTAGAATGGAGTTAAAAAATTGAATCCACAACTATCCCCAAAAGCAATAAGAGAAATTCGAGAAGGGACTTGCAATCCTCTTGGTGGACCCCAAGTTACTACAGATTTAAGCGAAAACATTATATTGACAAGCTTAGACGATCTTCATAATTGGGCCAGACTAAGCAGTCTATGGCCTCTCTTGTACGGAACAGCTTGTTGTTTTATAGAATTTGCTGCCTTAATCGGATCTAGATTTGATTTTGATAGATTTGGATTAGTACCTAGAAGCTCGCCAAGGCAAGCAGATTTGCTAATAGTGGCAGGAACAGTAACTATGAAGATGGCTCCAGCCCTAGTAAGACTTTATGAACAAATGCCTGAACCAAAATATGTGATTGCGATGGGTGCTTGCACAATCACAGGGGGAATGTTTAGCGCAGATTCTACAACTGCTGTAAGAGGGGTTGATAAATTGATACCAGTTGATTTATATCTTCCAGGATGCCCACCAAGACCAGAAGCAATTTTTGATGCTGTAATTAAATTAAGAAAAAAAGTTGGTAATGAATCAATTTTAGAGCGCACAAAAACAGAGCAAACTCACAGATACATAACATCTGATCACGAAATGAATCTTGTTTTCTCAGAAAATACAGGTGAATATCTAAACAAAACTTCAGATAAAGCCATCACCTCCTCCAAAAAAGAAAAAATAACTGAATTACCTGAAAAAACCGAAAATACTGAAATTATTGATACTTTAGAGGACTAATGGAAAAAGACGGTTTAGCTCAATCCTCGGATACTTCAATAGAAAAAGAAGGCTTTATAAGCCAATCTTTGTCTAAAGATGGAATTTCAAATCAATCTTTACCTGATGATCACATAGGAATTGAAAACATTGCTGTGGAACCTAACAAATTATATGAAGCAGTATCTGCCTTAAGAAATTACGGTTTCAACTATCTCCAATGTCAAGGAGGATACGACGAAGGACCAGGCAAAAATCTTGTAAGTTTCTACCATTTTATAACTGTTGATGATTTACAAAAAATCGAAAAAATTAAAGAAGTCAGATTAAAAGTTTTCTTAAAAAGAGATTCTGATTTGTCAATTCCTAGTTTATATAAAATCTTTAAGGGAAGTGATTGGCAAGAAAGAGAAACTTTTGATATGTATGGGATAAATTTTATTGATCATCCAAATCCCAAAAGACTTTTAATGCCTGAAGATTGGAGAGGATGGCCATTACGAAAAGATTATATTCAGCCAGATTTCTATGAGCTTCAAGATGCTTATTAGTTTAATTTCTTTAATTTGCGGTATATAAACATAACTGCTCTCGCGAGTCTCTTTGGGTCATGTCTTAGAGTTGGAGTTATTCTTTTTGAATATAATGGTGCTTGCAAAACATAATAACCCTCAGATAATAATTTTTCTTTATTACATTGAACAGGTTCTGCCCCTCTACTCTCGTAATAATCTACTAATGGAGACTTTTCAAATTGAATCTGAGATAAAATTGAGTTAAAAATTCGAGTATTAACTCCAAAGTTTGATAATTGTTTTTCTATTGCTTTGATATGTTGATAAACATCAAGTCCATCTGTTTCTCCTGGCTGAGTCATCAAATTACTTATGTAGATTTTTGGAGCATTATTTTGCAATAAGGCATCTACTATCTCTGGTACTAAAAGATTAGGTAATAAAGAAGTGTATAGACTACCTGGGCCAAGAATAATTAAATCAGCTTCTTTTATAGATTCAAGAGCGCTTGGAAGAGCTGAGGGATTTTCTGGCAGATAACCAATCCTCGAAATTAATTTTTTAGATTTACTGATCTTACTTTCTCCAAAAATTTTTTCACCGTCTTCTAATTCAGCCCACAACATAACATCAATATTTGTTGCAGGTAAAACTTGACCTTGTACCGCCAAAACCTTGCTAGAGGCTTGAACTGCTTTTTCTAAACTGCCTGTAATTGTTGTTAGAGCTGACAAGAATAAATTCCCAAAACTATGACCTTCAAGACCACTTCCTCCCGAAAATCTATACTGAAATAATCTAGTCAAGATAGGTTCTTCATTTGATAAGGCTGCCAAGCAATTTCTAATATCTCCAGGCGGTTGCACACCTAATTGTTTTCGAAGAATTCCACTACTTCCACCATCATCGGATACAGTTACTATTGCTGTAATATTACTACTGTAATTTTTTAAGCCTTTCAGTAAGGTAGATAAGCCAGTACCTCCCCCAATTGCAACAATGTTGGGGCCTCTGTTTAATTTACTTTTAACTCTTAATGCATCAACTAAAAATGTATTTTTTTCTGGAACAAGGGCTTTTTGAATAGAATTAATGCTTCTATTTTGTCCAATCCCGATTAATAATAGTCCAACAACAAAAATTAATGGTCCCATTAATGAAACAGGCAAAATACTTGTTAAACCCGTCATTACCCCAAAAAAGATTTCAATAAGCCAATATAGTGGTCTTAAATTTGTCCAAATTAGCAAGCCTAATAATGTAGTCAAAAATCCTATCGCCGATGTGAGCATCCATCTTTTTATTACTAATCCTGGTAAAAGCCAACTCAAAATTCTTAAGATCTTGTTTAAAAAGACAAAATTAGACTTTTTAAAATCTTTGTAATATCCTCTTACTTTTTTTTTACGCTTATTCATTAAAAAAACCTCTTAAAATTATATTTCTCAAATTTAAAAATTATATATAAACATTATAAATCAAATTCATACATCCTTTTTTTATTTCTAAAAATAGGCAAAATGAAATAATAGATGTTTTTTATATGAGTTTTGAAAAAATCAAAGCATGCAGTTGAAACAAAAAACCTCTCAATAAGCTGGGGGAAAGTTAATGTTCTTAATCAAATAAGTTTTGAACTTAATGATGGAGAAAAATTAGCTATTGTTGGCCCTTCAGGTTCTGGTAAATCAACCATATTAAAAATATTAGCAGGACTCATTTTACCTACCAAAGGAGAATTAAAAATATTTGGTGAGAAGCAAACATATTTGAGATTAGATCAAAATAATCCTCCTGATGTAAGACTAGTTTTTCAGAACCCGGCTTTATTAGGATCTTTAACTATTGAAGAAAATGTAGGTTTTCTCCTTAAGAGAAATAAAAACTTATCGAAAAAGTTAGTTCATGAAATAGTTCGTGAATGCTTAGCTGAGGTAGGATTATTTAATGTTGAGAATAAACTTCCAAATGAATTAAGTGGAGGCATGCAAAAAAGAGTAAGTTTTGCTAGAGCATTAATTACTGATCAAACTCTTAATTCAAAGTCTAAACCTTTATTACTTTTTGATGAACCAACTGCAGGCCTTGATCCCATTGCCTCATCAAGAATTGAAGATTTAATTAATAAAACAAATGATAAAGCTAGCGGATCATCTATTGTTGTTAGCCATGTTCTTAGTACTATAGAGAGGACTTCAGATAAAGTTTTAATGCTTTATGGAGGCAAATTTAGATGGGCAGGCTCAATTAATGAATTTAAAGAGAGTAAAGATCCCTATGTATTCCAATTTAGGCATGGAAAACTTGATGGTCCAATGCAACCCAAAGACATTTAGAAACCATGCGTAGAAGCTTACGAGATTCAATAGTTGGTTTTTCCTTATTAGGGGGAATTTTAATATTCACATTTTTTTCTTTTTGGCTAAGAGGAGTAAGATTATCTTCAAAAAATTGGTACCTTTTTGCTGAATTTAATAACGCGAGCGGTTTATCAAAAAAATCTCCAGTTACTTACAGAGGAATTTTAGTAGGCTCGATAGAAAATATCTTATTTACGAATGAATCAATTAAAGCAAAAATAGTTTTAAATAATCCTGAAATTATTCTTCCAAGGCCAGCATTTGCAAGAGTAGTTACAAATTCTTTCCTTGGAGGAGATGTACAAGTCGCTCTAGAAACTAGTGACAAAGCAATTCCTAAAAACACTGCAAAACCTATATCCGAAAAATGCGATGCCAAATTAATTATTTGTCAAGGAGACACTATCACAGGCAAACAACTATCAAGCCTCTCAAATATAACGAATAGAATAAGCCAAATTTTAAAAGAAACAAATCAAGAAAACTTAATTGAGAACGTCATTAACTCAATTGACCAATTTGATCGAACACAAGAAAATCTTGATGAATTAATTTATTTATCTAAACAAGAAATACTAAGAGTTGAACCCTTAATAAAAGAAATCACAATCGCTGCAAATCATATTAATAATATTTTGTCGACTATTGATGATAAAGAAACCCTCAATGACATTAAATTGACAATTAATGCTGCAAGGTCTATTTCAAGCAAAATAGATGAGATGAGTGATGATTTTGAAAAATTAACACAAGATAAAGAATTAACTAAATCTATCAGGGATTTAACGATTGGGCTTTCAAAATTCCTTAACGAAATTTATCCATAAGAAATTTTTTAGAATTCATTGATAGCATTTAAAGCCATAGCTGCGATTGCTTTATCTGTAGCTTTTGGCAATTGAACATATTTCCCTTGAGCAGCCTCTGCTAATTCTTTACCAAATCCACTTGCAATAAATTTTCTTTCTGTATCAATTACTAAGAGTTTTATCCCAAGCATGGGATATTTTGCAGCGATATCAAGAACCTCTTGTTTTAAATTGACATTTTCATATTCATTATCTTTTCCCTCAACCTCATTTTGTCCTAGAGATAATCCTAATGGTACATTTCCTCTGCCATCAGTGATCCCCACAACAATAACTTGCCCTATATCTCCTGTTGAAAGAGCATTTTTTGCAACTTTTGCTGATTGTGTTAATCCATGTGCCAAAGGAGATCCTCCACCACAAGGCATTGTTTCCAACCTTCTTTTTGCAGCAGTTATTGATCTTGTTGGAGGCAAAAGCACTTCTGCCTGATTACCTCTAAAAGGAATTAGGGCAACTTCATCTCTATTCTCATATGCCTCGGTCAAAAGTCTAATAACTGCACCTTTAGCACTTTGCATTCTATTAAGAGCCATAGACCCACTAGCATCCACAAGAAAAATGACTAAAGCACCTGCCTTTTTTTGAAGAAGCTTAGCCCTAAAATCATTTTCTTCTATGATTATTGATCTATTAGGATTCCTTAATTTTCGTGATTTTTGATAAGGAGCGGCAGCTCGCAAAGTCGCATCTACCGCAATTCTTTTTACTTTACCTCTTGGAATTATAGGTTTCACATACCTTCCTCTACTATCACTGAATATCACTGATCTACTTCCACTATTTCCGGCTTTTGCTTTAGCTGATGAAAAAAGCAATAAATCAGGATCAACCATACATGCCTCAGGATCTAATATGAATTCTTCAGGTATTTCGGGAGTAGATTCTTCTTCTCCATCAGAATTATCTTCTTCTTGTTGTTGGTCTTGCTCATTATCATTTTCATTAGCCTCAGGTTCAGACTCTTCATTGTTTGATTGAGGTGGAGGTGGGGGACTCTGATCCTCTGGAGGTGGGGGCTGAATATCATCGTCTTCTGGAGGAATTTGCATTGCTCGTGGGAGAATAACTAACCTAACTGCGACTTTTAGGTCTTCAGAATTCACATTCTCATCGCCTCGAAGAGCTGCATTAGCCTTTGCTACTTTTACTGCAAATAATTCTGACCTATGCCCTTCTACTCCTCCTCTAAGAGCTTCATTCACTAAATATGTTATTTGCTCTTTTGTTATCTTGACATCCTTTAACCATTGCCTTGCCAAAATTAATTGAGTGGATAAATTATCAGATTCTTCAGACCATTTTTCTGCAAATTTAATATTATTTTCTGCATGCAATAAAACAGATTTTGTAATCTCAACTCTTTGAGCATTATCAATAGATTGATCTGCTGAAAGCACTATGGCGAAACGATCTAAAACATGGTCTCTTAGAGCACCTTCTTCAGGATTATAAGTTGCTATTAAAAGTGACTTACAAGGATGAGAAAGGCTTAAACCATCTCTTTCAATATTATTTTTCTCTCTTCCTGTGGCTTCAAGAATTAAATTTACAATGCCATCATCCAATAAATTTATATCGTCTACATAAAGAACACCTCTATGAGCTTCTGCCAAAATTCCAGGCTGAAAAACTTGTTCCCCCGTACTTAATGAGGCAGCGACATCAATTGATCCAACAAGCCTGTCTTCAGTAATGCCAATGGGAACTTGAATAAATGGAGCCTCTCTTACTTTTTTTGGAATTTCTTCAGTTTGATTCAAATAATCACTTCCAATTACCTCCTCTAACAATTTATTAGTACTAATATCCCATTCCTCTGGTTTATCTGGATCTAGGTTCCTACCAATAGGTCTTAATGAAGTATTACTATTACTCATAGTTAGCTTTTCCAATATTGATTCGTTATCTAATACCTCTATAGGAGGGAGTAAAGTATGCAAACCCCTTGCTAATACTGACTTTCCAGTACCTCTTCCGCCAGCGATAATAACTCCTCCTAAACTAGGATCAACTGCTGCCAAAAGCAAAGATAATTTCAATAAGCTATGACCTGTAATTGCCGCCAAAGGGAAAGCTCTAAAAGAATCCTTCGAATTCATTAAATCTTTTATTTCTCCTTTTTCTTTTAACTCGGAGTTCAAAATCAATTTAAAAATGCCTGATATAGAATTTATCCAATAACTTTGTTTTTTGTAGTGGAATTATCAAATCTTAATATCAAAAATGGACTATGTATATCCCTCGGAGCAAATATTGATAGTAAATTCGGAAGCCCTCTCGAGTCACTATTAATATGCAAACCAAAAATAGAGGAAATAATAAATGAGTGGGGAGAAAGTTCTAACAAAAAAAAAGAAGAGAAAAGCAAATTTCATGCAAACTTTTTTTGGTCTTCAATTTATGAGACATTACCCCATGGCGTTGAAAATGAGCAGCCAAATTATTTAAATACTCTATTACTCATAAAAAGTAATTCTTTTCCACAACCATCAAATAATAAAGCTAAATCACTTCTAAAAGAGCTAAAAAAGCTAGAGAGATTTTTCGGAAGAGAAGAGACGCCAAAGGGTAAGAAATGGCTATCAAGATGTCTCGATTTAGATATTCTTTGGTGGGAAGATTTTCATACGGTTGACGAGGAATTAACAATACCTCACCCTAGATTCATGAATCGGAATTTTGTTATTACGCCACTATCTGAAATCTTAAGTAGAAGCCAAAAAATCACAAAGTTTGATGCCCCAAAATGGTCTATATGAATGATTTACAAAACCAAAAAATAACTGTTAGGCTATTTTTATTTAAAAATTATGGGCAATAAAAACCTTGTAAGAAGATCAATTTTTAAAGAAAAAATATCTGAGTTAAAGTCAAAAAAATTTAGTTTCGAAATAAATAGAATTGAGCTTCCAAATGGACATGAAGGTGAATATGGATACATTAAGCATCCTGGGGCAGCATTAGCCGTACCTATTACAAAAGACAATAAAGTTATCATTCTTAGGCAATATAGATTTGCTGTTTCAAGATATTTATTAGAATTTCCAGCAGGTACATTAGAAATAGGTGAAACACCTATTAATTCAATTCAAAGAGAAATACAAGAAGAGACTGGATACAGTGCAAACAACTGGGATGAACTAGGAACTCTTGTACCTGCACCTGGTTATGCAGATGAAGAAATTTATTTATTTTTAGCCCGTGATTTAAACAAACTCAATTCCGAGGTTAAAGGAGATTTAGATGAAGATATAGAAGTATTAATTGTAGATCCAGACGAACTAGATAATCTTATTTCTAGTGGGGATGAAATTCTTGACGCAAAAACCGTGACTGCTTGGTTTAGAGCTAAGCAATTTTTAGATAAATCATGAATAAACCTAGAATACTTTTTTGGCATAGAAAGGATTTAAGAATATTTGATAATCAAGCTTTAATCAAAGCATTTTCATTATCAAATGCTATTACTTCAATTTATATATTTGATAAAAATTACTCACACGATTTCAATACAAGTTCAAGAGCTTGGTTTCTAGGAAATTCACTCCAAGAATTAGGAAATAATTGGGAAAAAATGGGTAGCAGATTAGTTATGGGAGAAGGAGATCCAGTATTAATAATTCCACAATTAGCAAAGAAAATAGATGCTAAATTTGTTTTTTGGAATATATCAATTGAACCTTATGAGATTAATCGCGATTTACAAATAAAAAAAAATTTAAAAGAACAAAATATTCAAGTTATTGAAACTTGGGATCACTTATTAGTAGAACCTTTAAAAATATTTGCAGGGAATAATAATCCTTATAAAGTTTATGGACCTTTTTATAAAAACCTTAAATCAAAAATGAATTTATTAGGTTCATATGAACAAGATAAAGTTGGTTTCCAGTTTAAAGATATAGATAATAAACTCAAAGATAAAACAATAAATTCATCTGGTTCAGTTCTAGAGAAATTTATCAAAAATATCAAATTTCCTGGTTCGAATATTTGTCCATGTAGACCTGGAGAGAATGCTGCAGAAACATTGTTAGAAAACTTCATTAACGAAAAAAAAATATATTCTTATAGTTCTGCACGAGATTTTCCTTCCCATAATGGGACATCTTTTCTAAGTGCATCTCTCAGATTCGGCACCATCAGCATTAGAAAAGTTTGGAACGCCACATTAAATTTAAATTTAGATTTAGATTTGGAAAATCAAGGAAATTATCTATCAATTGAAACTTGGCAAAAAGAACTTGTTTGGCGTGAATTTTATCAACATTGCTTATTCCATTTCCCAGAGCTAGAGAAAGGTCCATATAGAAAAAAATGGGATCACTTTCCATGGCGAAACAATAATGAATGGTTTCAGCGTTGGAGCAACGGAGAGACCGGAGTACCTATAGTTGATGCTGCAATGCGTCAACTAAATAGTACTGGCTGGATGCATAACAGATGTAGGATGATAGTCGCTTCATTTCTAGTAAAAGATCTTATATGCAATTGGCAAATGGGCGAGAAAAAATTTATGGAGACTTTGGTTGATGGAGACTTAGCTGCAAATAATGGGGGATGGCAGTGGAGCGCCAGTAGCGGTATGGATCCAAAACCACTTAGAATTTTTAATCCATATACCCAAGCAAAAAAATTTGATCCTATTTGCGAATATATAAAATATTGGATTCCTGAATTATCTAAAGTGTCAAATTCAGAATTGTTAAATGGGGAGATATCTAATTTAGAAAAAAATAATTATTCAAGCCCAATTGTAAATCACAGCATACAACAAAGATTATTCAAATCACTTTATGCTGAAATTTGAATTTCTTTTATACAATTCTTTAAAACTTTATTTAAATTTTCTGCTACATAAACTTGCTCTTCATAAGAAATTTCAGGAAACATTGGAAGACTAAGAACTTCTGTACAAATTCTCTCTGTTTTAATGAGTTTTGTTCTAGAAAAATTTTTATTTTTGTAAGCTATTTGTGCGTGTATCGGAATTGGATAATAAATAATTGAATTAATACCTTTTTCAAAAAGTTGTTGTTTTACCATATTCCTTAAGGAATAGTATTTTTTGCAATCAGTAGCAAATAAATTTGAAAAATCTTCATTTAAAAAATATTTATCATTTCTTAATTTGATGACAAATTGATTCCAAGAATGGAAAATTGAATCAGAGCTAATTTTTGGAAAACTAATAAATGGATTTTTTTCTAATAAATCAAGGTAATTATTAGCAATTTTTTGGCGATTATTAATCCATTTAGAAATATATTTAATTTTAATGTTTAATATGGCAGCTTGAATGGTATCAAGTCTGCTGTTATATCCAATTTGGGTATGATGATATCTTATTGGGCTGCCATGAACAGCCAGTTCTCTAATTTTTTTTGCAATCTTATGATCTGAAGTAGTTACTGCTCCACCATCTCCAGCAGCTCCTAAATTTTTGGTAGGGAAAAAGCTAAAACAGCCTATATCACCGATACTACCAACTTTGGAATTTTCCCACATTGTGCATGTTGCCTGAGCACAATCTTCGATTACTTTTAAGTCATATTTCTTGGCTAAAGATTTTATTAAGGTCATATTCACTGCATTACCAAATAGATGAACTGGCATAATTGCCTTGGTATTAGAATTTATTTCTTGTTCTATTAGTTCTGTATTAATGAGATAAGTTTCTGGATCTATATCTACCAAAACAGGATTAGCACCAACTGCACTAATAGCCTCTGCAGTTGCAAAAAAGCTAAAAGATGAGGTAATAACTTCATCACCCACACCAATATCTAATGCGCGCAAAGCTAATACTAAAGCATCAGTTCCACTATTACATCCAATAGTATTTGCAACACCAATCAGATTTGAAAAACTCTCCTCAAATTTGGCAATTTCAAGTCCTCCAATATACTGCCCCCCTTTTAAAACTTTAAAAACCTCACTCTCAATTTCTGAGCCAATTTCGTGGTACTGCCTATTTAAAGTAAATGGAGGTATCTGCATAGTAAATATATTAACCTTAAACCATAATTCTACGGGTAAAAAAATTTTTTAATTCATTTAAACCAACTTGGTTCTTTACCGGGAGTCCATTTTATATTGCAACCTAAAGAAGGTATCTGATTTGAAGGATAAGAATTATCTTGATTCAAATCTTTTACAGCAGAGCGCAAATCTTTCCCAGATAGAGGGATATTATTACCTGGTCTACTATCATCTAATTGGCCATGATAATACAATAAAAAATCACCATCTCCCACATTTGAAAAAAGATAAAAATCTGGAGTGCAAGCCGCTTTTAATTCCTTAGCAAAATTTTGATTTTCATCGTATAGATAAGGAAAACTCCATCCCTGTGTTTGTGCCTGTAATCTCAAATTTTTAGGAGAATCTGAAGGATGAGTTACAATATCATTACTAGAAATTGCAACTGTTTGAACTGTATTTTCAATTTCTTTACTTAAGGTGAAAATTTGATTCTCAATATATTTAACAAACGGGCAATGGGCACAAATAAACATTAAAAGTAAATGCCGATTATCTAGATTATGAGAATTAAAATATTCATTATTTGTAGAATTAGCATTTAACATTTCGAAATTAGGTAATTGAAAACCTAATTCCAAAATCATAGAATTTGTTCTGACCATGTTTCAGTTTAATACTTTTTAGATATTTGAAAATTATTGTATATTTTGCAGTAATCCTTAAAGAATAGGTACTTTTATATAGGAGAATAATAGAAATAATAAACAAAATGCTTCTAAATCTAACTGGCAAAAAAATTCTTGTAACGGGAATTGCCAACAATCGTTCAATAGCATGGGGTATCGCTCAACAACTTTCAAAAGCTGGCGCAGAACTTGGAATCACATATTTGCCTGATGATAAGGGAAGATTCGAGTCTAAAGTGAGAGAACTAACTGAACCTTTAAACCCATCGTTATTTTTGCCTCTTGATGTTCAAAATCCAGCTCAAATTGAAGAAATCTTTAAAAATATAAAAGACAATTGGGGGCAAATTGACGGATTAGTTCACTGCCTAGCATTTGCAGGACGCGATGAATTAATTGGAGATTATAGTGCAACCACTTCAGAGGGTTTTGATAGGGCTCTTAATATAAGTGCGTATTCGTTAGCACCTTTATGTAAAGCAGCAAAACCACTTTTTAGTAATGGTGCTGGAGTTGTCTCACTAACTTATTTAGGTTCAGAAAGGGCGATTCCTAACTATAACGTGATGGGAGTTGCTAAAGCAGCTTTAGAAGCTTCAGTAAGATATCTTTCTGCAGAACTTGGTCCCGAAAAACAAGTCAGAGTTAACGCAATAAGTGCTGGGCCTATAAGAACACTTGCGAGTTCTGCTATAGGTGGCATTTTAGATATGATTCACAATGTTGAAGAAAAGGCTCCTTTACGCAGAACAGTCACTCAAACAGAAGTAGGTAATACAGCTGCTTTTTTATTAAGTGATCTCTCTAGCGGCATTTCAGGCCAAACAATTTATGTTGATGCGGGTTACTGCATTAATGGAATGTAAACTAAGTATTTTGCATAAAAATGTCATCTCTAAGGCAATCTGAAATAAAAAGAAAAACGAATGAAACAGATATTTCTGTATTTATAAACTTAGATGGAAATGGAATTTCTGAGATTGATACCGGGATACCATTCTTAGATCATATGCTTCATCAAATATCCAGTCATGGTTTGTTCGATTTAAATATAAAAGCAATTGGAGATACCCATATTGATGATCACCATACAAATGAAGATGTAGGAATCGCATTAGGCAAAGCATTTTCAAAAGCCTTGGGAGAAAGAAAAGGAATAAGCAGATTTGGACATTTCTTTGCCCCATTAGATGAAGCATTAGTTCAAGTCACTTTAGATTGCTCTGGCAGGCCGCACCTATCTTATGATCTTCAATTAAAAGCCCCTAAAATAGGAAATTATGATACTGAACTAGTAAGAGAGTTTTTTATTGCCTTTGTAAATAACAGCGGTGTTACTCTTCATATTAATCAAATACGAGGCAGTAATTCACATCACATAGTTGAGGCGTGCTTTAAAGCTTTTTCAAGAGCAATGAGAATGGCTACTGAAATAGATCCAAGAAGATCTGATTCAATTCCAAGCAGTAAAGGAATGTTAGAAAAACAATAAAATAGGAATTTTTTCGAATCAGCCACAATTCAGTTGATTTTTGGCGAAGATAGATAAAGTGATTATTTTGTTGTGACTAATTTACAAGATAAATTAATTGATAAATTTAAAATTTTAAATAAAGAAGATTGGTCAAGTGCTTATCAAAATGTAGAAAAGGAGCTAACTAAAGAGCCTCTAAAAATTAGCAAAGGAAATAATATTAAAAATCTAAATGGAACATTATTAAGAAATGGACCAGGAATATTAGAGAGAGGTGGACAATGGGTTCATCATCCATTTGATGGTGATGGAATGATAACATCCATAAAATTCGAAAATGGTCAGCCATTCTTAACAAATAGATTTGTTAAAACTAAAGGCTATTTGGAAGAAGAAAAAATAAATAAATTTATTTATAGAGGTGTTTTTGGAACACAAAAAAATGGAGGAATTTTAAAAAATGCATTAGATCTAAAATTCAAGAATATCGCTAATACACATGTCATTAAATTAGGAGATGAAATTCTCGCATTATGGGAAGCAGCAGGTCCACATGCAATGGATCCTGATAGTCTTGACACTATTGGTTTAACAACATTAAAAGGGGTACTCAAGCCTAACGAAGCATTCAGCGCTCATCCCAAAACAGACCTAAACTCAAATGCATCTTCAGAACTTTTAGTCACTTTTGGAGTTCAAACCGGGCCAAAAAGTACCATTAGATTAATGGAATTTGATAATGCTGGTACAAATTCTGGAGAGCTCATTTTTGACAGAAAAGATACCTTTAATGGCTTTGCATTCCTTCATGATTTCGCAATCACAACTAATTGGGCAATATTTTTACAGAATGCTATTGATTTCAATCCTTTGCCATTTGTAATGGGTCAAAGAGGAGCAGCACAATGTCTAAAGTCAAACCCAAATAAAAAGGCAAAGTTCTTTATTATCCCCAGAGAAAGTGGATTATTTAGGGGACAGCCTCCTTTAACAATAGATGCTCCAGAAGGATTCGTTTTTCATCATGTAAATGCATTTGAAAAAGATTCCAAAATCGTATTAGATAGTATTTTTTATGATGATTTCCCATCAGTTGGTCCAGACGAGAATTTTAGGGATATTGACTTTGATAAATATCCAGAAGGAAAACTAAAAAGATCAATTATCGATCTAAAGACAAAAACTTGTGAACTTGAAACTTTTAGTGAACAATGTTGCGAATTTGCTGCTGTTAATCCTAAAAACTTAGGATTAGAAGCAACTTTTAGTTGGATGGCAAGCACAAATCAAAAGCTTGGGAACGCTCCACTTCAAGCAATAAAAAAAATAAATTTAACTTCTAAGGAAGAGATTTATTGGTCAGCAGGTCCAAGTGGATTTGTTAGTGAACCAATTATGGTTCCATCAGAAAACTCTTCAAAAGAAGACGAGGGATTTTTATTTATACTTCTATGGAACGGAGAAAGAAGAGGAAGCGATTTAGTTATATTAGACGCAAAAGACTTAAAAGAATTAGCTGTTTATGAATTACCCATTTCAATTCCTCATGGCCTTCATGGATCTTGGGTTAATTGAATTTAAGAAAAAATTTCAATTAAATTTGGAATAATTTTTTTTAATGCTTTACCTCTATGACTACAAGAGTCTTTAATATCATTATTCATTTCTGCGAAAGTCAATCTGGAAGAACTCTCCTCAAAAATTGGGTCATAACCAAAACCACTTTTTCCTCTGGGGTTTAAAATAATATTGCCATGACATTTGGCCTCAGATTCAATAATCACTTCACCATTTGGGGAACAAACACAAATATTAGCAATAAAGAAAGCCCTTCTATTTTGAACTCCATCAAGTTCTCTTAAAACACGTTCAATTCTCTTCTGATCATTTTCTGCATATCTAGATGAGTAAATGCCAGGCTTACCGCCTAGAGCTTCAATACAAATTCCTGAATCATCTGCTATTGAAAAATTATTCGTTTTTCTCGAAACTTCACTCGCTTTTTTAATTGCATTATCTCTAAATGTCAGTCCATCCTCTTCAACTTCTAATGATTCTGGCTGAAGTAACAATTTACAATTAACTCCAGCAAGCAATTTCTTATATTCTTCAATTTTACCTTTATTCTTACTAGCTAAATATAAATTTTTCATCCTTATTTTCCTGCCAAATTTATAAATTCTTGACCCCACTCTAATACCTCAATTAGATAAGATTCTTTTGGTGCTTCACAATATAACCTTAAAAGAGGTTCCGTTCCTGAAAACCTAAAAAGAAGCCAAAAATTTTTATCAATTCTCAACTTTATTCCATCGATTTTTGATATACTTTTTAGCTTGTGATTATTAATATTCTCAGGAATATTATCTATGATAAATTCTTTTACGTTATTTTTTTCTGACTGATTTGGAAATTTAATATCAATTCTTTTATAAAAACTTGGCCCAAAATCTTCTTGAATTTCATCTAAGGTTTCATATAAATACTGAGATTTTTCAGCAATTCCATTTAATAAAACCATCGCTGCATATAGAGCATCTCTTTCAGGCATAAAATCACCAAAACCAACTCCCCCAGATTCCTCTCCTCCAATAAATATTTTTTCTTTGATCATTTTTTCAGCAATATATTTAAAGCCAACTGGAAGTTCAAAAACATCTCTATTTTGACTCTCTGATATATTTTTAATAATATCTGAACCACTAACAGTCTTTAAAACCGGATAAGAATTATTTTTAATTTCGCCCAAATAGCTAATAAAGTATGGGAGTAAATCTTGAGTACTAGAGTATCTTCCTTTTTCATCAATTGCCGCAATTCTATCACCATCACCATCAAATATAATTCCTAAAGTTTTCATTTCATTTGTTGAATTTTTCATTAGTATTTGTTTTAGATCATCTGCATAATTCAAAAGAGGTTCAGGAGGTTTTCCTCCAAAAAAAGGATCAGCATCTTTCCTGATTTCTGAAATAACTTCTAAATCATTAGAAGCAAAAATCTCATCCATACAATTTGCAGCTGAACCATGCATAGCATCTACAAAAATTCTCAATTTCATTTTTTTTAATCTCTTAGAAATATAGTCAATATCAAAAAGAGATTTAATTCTATCTAAATGAAATTTCTTAATATCTACCAATTGATTAACACCATCTATTTTTTCAATTGAATTTCCAAGCATTAATCTTTTTTCAACTTCACTTGTAAAAGATTCGTCAACAGAACATCCATTAAAGCTCTTTATTTTCAGACCTAGCCAATTATATGGATTATGACTTGCTGTAATTACTAACGCTCCAAGACAACCTACTTCTTTGGCATAGAAACTACAAGAGGGTGTTGTAACAAAGCTATCAGATAAGATCGGTTCGAAACCACATCCTCTTACAAAAGGCACTATTTGCTTGGCGAATTCAGAAGCCATAAATCTGCGATCATATCCAATAATAATTTTCTTTGAATTAACTTCTTTATAGTATTGATAATGCAACTCCTGACATGCAGCGACAATAACTCTTGAAAGATTGGACAGGTTAAAGTCAAAACCAATAATTCCTCTCCAACCATCAGTTCCAAATTTTATCTTGTCAAATTTATCCGCTGTCAAATTTTAAATTTCCTTGATTTCATTTAATTATCTATACTAATTTATATGAGTAAATTTTAAAACCGCCCTGAAAAATAATTTGAATTCTCTTCATTTAAAAAGTTTTACAAGATGCAAAAGAAAAGCATGGCTCGATTTTAAGGGTAAAAAATCTTATGAAGTTTGGTCTCCCCATAAAGCTATAGATAAAATTAATCAGTTTAAAATTTTCTCTGAATTTTGTAATGGTGAAATATATTCAGGATTAAAAGCCTGTGAAAATGGTTATCAAGGGGTAATTGGATTAAAAATCAAAGGGAATCTTTTCCAAAATATATACGCAGAGATACGTCCACAATTACTTGTAAAGACTAAAGGTAAAAGTAAATGGGGACAATATAAATATTTACCTGCTGTTTATAAGTTAGGCCACAAAACAACAAAAGAACATTTATTCGACTTATATTTTTGTTCTATGCTGTTGGAATCTTTTCAAGAATCAAAAATTGAGAAAGGATTGGTAATTTCAACTTTTGATAAAAAAGTTAAAGTTGAAGAAATTTATTTAAATAAAAAATTAAGAAAAAAAGTTTTAAATGTTTTATTAAATTTGAATGAATGCTTGGAGGGATCTATACCAGAAATAACAGAAGATAGAAAAAAATGTACTATTTGTTCCTGGCAAAAATTTTGTGACAAAGAAGCAAAAGAAAATGGATATCTAACAGATATAGATGGAATAGGGGCCAAAACGGCCTCATTACTCAAAGCAAAAGGAATAATAAATATCCAAACATTAGCTTCACATAACAAAAAAAAACTTGAAGAGAAATTATCTAAATTCAACGATCAAAAGTATGAAAAAGCGTTCATATTTGTAAAGCAAGCACAAGCATATATCTCTGGAGAACCATATTTCATTTCTAATAAAGATAATACGGAAGATCTATTAGAAAAAATATATTCGGGATTTTATATTTTTGATATTGAGTCAAATCCAGATGAAAAGCATGATTTCTTATATGGATTTTTAAAAGTAAATAATTTTTCTATAAAAAAAGAAGACCTTATTTATGAACCAATCTTAAATCTTAAAAACAATAAAGGAGAATCTTACAGGCAAATTATTGAAATACTTTTTTCACACAAGGAATGGCCAGTTTTACATTACGGAGAAACTGAAAAAATATCAATAATTAATATTGCTAAAAACCTAAATTTTAGTTTTGAAGAAATTAATTCACTTGCCTCAAGATTTATTGACTTACATACCTTAATAAGAAAGTCTTGGATATTACCAATAAAAAACTATGGCTTGAAAACTGTTTCTAATTGGCTTGGGTTCGAATGGGTGCAGAAAAATGTAAGTGGCTCGAAAGCACTTTATTGGTGGATTCAATATCAAATTACAGAAAACGAAATATTTTTAAAAAAAATTATCCAATATAACAAAGATGATTGTTTGGCTACTCTAAAAATTGCAGAATATTTAATCAAAAATCAATTAAAGAAAAATTGATCCTACAGATTTATTGATAATAATTTTTCCAAAAATTTCTGAAAAAAAATAATTTCCTTCCTCTAAATATTTTCTTTTTATCATTGCTAAACCTTTTATTTGAGAATCTGATTTAAAAAAACTAGTGATTTTGCCTACAGAAATATCCTTGGAAGAATTTATATATAAATTTTTATCTTCAACCTCTAAATTCAAATTAGAGTCTAATGATTTCCAAGTTCTTATTTCCTGTTTTAAAGAAGAAACATTTTTTATTTTTGACATTGTTTCTTGCCCTAAATAACAACCTTTATTAAAATCTACAAGATCTTGTAATCCAAGCTCAAGAGGATTATTTTTTCCGTTTATTTCCATTCCTAATGAGGGTATTGCCTGATTAATCTTCCAAAGTTTTAAATCATTGGGATTTAGTAAATTTAGTTTATTTTTATATATTTCAAATTCTTTATCTTCTGTTTTGAAGAAAATAGGCTGGTAAGTTCTCCATGAACTAGATTCATCAATTTCCTGAATTCTATTTATTAAGAAAGGTTCACTTAGAAATACATCATCCACTGGAAAAATAATTTGATTAAAGAAATTAATTATTTCATTAGTGTTACCCGCCAAGATGATTACTTCTAAGTTTCTTTCTAAAAAAATAATTTCAATTAATGACCTTATAACTCCATTGGGAGTTAACCAACAAGTTTTGATAACTTTATTTTCTGAATTTAGAGTATTGCTAGTTGTTATTCCATTCAAAAATTTCCTGGCATCTTTTCCACTCACAGTAAAGCAATCAAATTTTTCAATCCAAAACTTTTTTGTTATTTCTTGCATTTTGAGATATTTATAGAAAGTCTTTTATTGTAAAAAGACTCTTTAATTTAACATTTTCATCTTCAAGAGCTTCTAATCCCCCTTCTTGCCTATCAACTATAGACAAAACTTCCTCAACGACATAATTATTTTCGCGTAACTTTTTTATTGCTTTTATAACTGAACCAGCAGTTGTTACGACATCCTCCAAAACAGTTACCAAAGTTCCTTCCTCTAATGTAGGGCCCTCTATTCCAGCTTTGGTCCCGTATTGTTTTATTTCTTTCCGAATTATTAAACCATTAAGTCCTAAGCCTTGCGAGGCTGCTTTGACGATTAATCCGCTTACAAGAGGATCAGCACCTAAAGTCAATCCTGCCACAGTTTTTGACCTTGAGTCCTTTAACTCTAAAAATAAATCACTTATTAAATTTAAGCCTTGGCCATTTAATGATACCGGTTTACAATTCAAGTAATGACTGCTTTTTTTTCCTGAAGATAAAGTGAAGTTCCCTTTCTTGTAAGATTTTTCAATTAGCTGTGTTAACAATTTTGTCTTATTTAGATCATACTTTTCAGAAAAATTTCCCATTTGTAAAAGTTAAATTTATATTTAAAGATTAGAAGAAAAAAAAGAAATCTCACAAAAACTTCCTAATGAGGTGTTTTTTGAAATATTATTTTTATATTGTATATTGAAACTCAATGTAATTAAAATTACATAAATTCCTTTGGGGGTGTAGCAATCTGGTGAATGCACCAAACTCATAATTTGGCTAAGGCGAGTTCGATCCTCGCCACCCCCATTATTCATTTGTCATTGAATGAAAATAACTCTACTTTTATTTCTTTTATTTTTGCCAGCTTTTTTCGCAGCGAGTGAGCTCTCTTTTTTATTAATAAGGCCAAGTAAAGTTTTAAGGTTAATAGAAGAAAAAAAGAAAGGAGCATTTTCAATTTTAAAAATTCAAAAACGCTTTAGATCTTCATTAATTGCCTCTCAATTTGGAGTAACAATTTCATTAATTGCAATTGGATGGCTAAGCAATAACCTTGCTAATGATTATTGGAAAAGCAATATTTTGTCGAGTAGATTTTATGATCTTCTATTGTTTTTATTTGTTGTTTTAGTTGTTACTCTAGTTTCTGGACTAATTCCTAAAGCACTAGTAATTAATAATCCAGAATCTGCTGCATTAAGGCTTACAACAATATTCGATGCCGTTAGAAAAGCTATGAATCCGATAGTGAAGACAATAGAATTCTTTGCGAGCGCTTGTTTAGGCTTGTTCAATTTAAATAACAAATGGGATTCTTTAAACTCGGATTTATCCGCAGGAGAATTAGAAACTCTTATAGAAACAGATAATGTTACAGGTTTAAAACCAGATGAGAAAAATATTCTTGAAGGAGTTTTTGCTTTAAAAGATACACAAGTTAAAGAAGTAATGATTCCAAGATCTGAAATGGTAACTTTGCCAAAAAATATAACCTTTTCAGAACTTATGAAACAAGTTTATAAAACTCGCCATGCTCGCTTCTTTGTTATTGGTGAGTCTTTAGATGATGTTTTAGGTGTATTAGATTTGCGTTATCTAGCTAAGACAATTTCAAAAGGTGAAATGGAGGCCAATACATTATTAGAGCCGTTCCTTTTACCAGTGACAAAAATTATAGAAACATGTTCATTAGCCGAAATATTTCCAATAGTAAGAGACTACAATCCTTTCTTACTAGTAGTTGATGAACACGGCGGAACAGAGGGCCTCATAACTGCAGCTGATCTAAATGGGGAAATAGTTGGCGAGGAAATGCTCAACAATAGAATTGATTCAGACATGAGAATGTTAGATAATTTCTCTAAAAAATGGTCAATAGCTGGAAAATCAGAAATTATTGATATCAATAAGAAGTTAAAATGTTCCATTCCAGAAGGCGCAGATTATCATACTCTGGCTGGATTTCTGCTAGAAAAATTTCAAATGGTTCCAAAAATTGGGGACGTTTTAGATTTTAATAACATTAAATTTGAAGTTATTTCCATGTCAGGTCCAAAAATTGATCGTGTTAAAATAATTCTTCCCAAAAACTAAATGTGGCTCCTCATAGAGGATAATAATAATAAATACATGGATTTGAAATTATGCAACCAACCTCATCACCCGTAAAGGTTGGAGTCATAGGTATAGGGAATATGGGCTGGCATCATGCTCGAGTACTAAGTTTACTCAAAGATGCAAATCTCATTGGAGTAGCAGATCCAAATGAAGAAAGAGGTAAATTAGCTATTGAACAATTTCAATGTGAATGGTTCAAGGATTATAAGGACTTAATTCCAAAAGTTGATGCTATTTGTATCGCTGTTCCGACACTACTTCATCATAAGGTAGGACTAGATTGCCTAAATGGAGGTACTAACGTTCTCATTGAAAAACCAATTGCAGCTAATGAGTTGGAGGCAAAATCCTTAATAGAGGCTGCTAATGCAAGTAAATGTCTGTTACAAGTTGGGCATATTGAAAGATTTAATCCAGCTTTTAGAGAATTGACTAAAATTGTAAGTAATGAAGAAATTGTTGTTTTAGAAGCTAGGAGGCACAGTCCTCATGCAGACAGAGCAAATGATGTATCTGTAGTAATGGATTTAATGATTCATGATATTGATCTTATTTTAGAGCTTGCAAACTCAAAAATACAAAAATTGGCAGCTGTTGGAGGAAGAAATACCGAAGGATTAATAGATTATGTTAATGCTACTCTAGTTTTTAAAAATAATGTTATTGCAAGCTTAACTGCTAGCAAAATGAGTCATAAAAAAATTAGAAATTTAAGTGCTCACTGCCAAAATGGTCTAGTAGAAACTGATTTCTTAAATCACTCTTTACAAATCCATCGAAAGTCTCATGAATCATATACAGCAGAACATGGAGAATTAGTGTATAGAAATGATGGATATGTCGAAGAGGTTAGCACAACCTCCATTGAACCTCTTTGTGCAGAACTGGAGCATTTCCTTAAATGCGTTCAGGGCAAAGAAAAACCTGAGGTTGATGGTGAGCAAGCCTCAAGAGCATTAAAAATTGCTGATTTTATAGAGAGTGCTGTAGATAATTCTGGAGATGCAATTTTACTTGAAAATCCCTTTTAATACTTACAATCTAAACTAAAAGAATTTTATTTAAATCCAACTGCAGCTTGCCAAACAAATACCAATAAAAAGAAAAATAAAGGAATAAGTGGAAGCACATCAACAGTTGGAGCAAAGGCCTTGTAAGCCTCGGGCAATTCAGCGAATGTATTAAATAGAATGAGCACCTTTTTAATAATTTAATTAATTATGATAAGACGTTACCACGTATGGTGAGCAATAGAGGATGTTTTCCAAGGAGCGAAATCATTTGTAAAACAATTATCTCTAATTGCAGTAGAAATTGCATTGGTAAATCTTATTAGGTGAGAAATATTATGCAAACTTATGAGGGTTAGGCCTAATATTTCGTCATTTCTAATTAGATGATGCAAATATGCTCGTGAATAGGATTTGCAGGTCTCGCATTTACAAGTTTTGTCAATCGGAGAAAAGTCATTTCTAAATCGAGCATTTCGCAAATTCAATCTTTCATCATTAAAAAATGCAGTCCCATGTCTTCCTAGTCTTGTAGGCAAAACACAATCAAATATATCGAATCCATTAGCAACAGCTAAAGAAATTTCTCTTAAAGAGCCAATTCCCATTAAATATCTTGGTTTATTTATTGGTAAGAATTTCGGGACGTAATTAATTACACTATGTATTTCTTCAACTGCCTCGCCAACACTTACACCTCCCACTGCTATTCCAGGCAGATCAAAAGAACTTGTATATTTTGCACTAAATTCTCTCAATCTGGGATACTTACCCCCTTGAACTATACCAAATAATGCTTGATTGGATTTCTGATGAGTATCAACACATTTTTGCAACCATGAATGAGTTCTTTTTACAGAGTCCTCAATATCATTTTCATTAGCTGTATGCGGAGGACAATGATCAAAAGCCATCGCAACATCCGATCCAAGATCCATTTGAATCCGTATTACTTTTTCAGGTGATAAAAATACATGGTTACCATCTCTTGGATTTTTAAATTCCACACCTTTATCAGAAATATTATTTAATTTGGCCAAACTAAAAACTTGGTATCCTCCTGAATCAGTAAGAATAGGCTTAGGCCAATTCATGAACTTATGTATTCCGCCAGATTCTTTAACTATTTTTTCTCCAGGTTGTAAATGAAGATGAAAGGTATTTGAGAGAATCATTTCTGACCCTGTAGAGGTTAACTGCTTAGATGACATTCCTTTAACCGTTGCCAAAGTACCCACAGGCATAAATTTTGGCGTGTTTACCTGACCATTTGGTGTATGAAAAATACCAGTTCTTGCCCCTGTATTACTGCAATTCGATGTAATTTCAAATTCAAACACGATAATTTATGAAATTTTTTGATGCTTTTTCATTAATCTAACCTATTATTTAATATCGAATCTATTTTTATCTCATCAAAAAATATTTAATAAAAAATTTGGCAGGATCTTGGATTTTCTACACGACATTTCCAAAGATCCCTTTAATTAATCCCGAATTTAAAAATATTGCACAATTTGCGCCGCCTTTAGGTTTCCTTATTGGAATAATACAAAGTTATATTTTTCTCTTTTTAAGAACAAACTCTTGGTCAATTTATGCATCTACATTAATTTGTTTGGCTTCAGGATATTTAATTACTGGTGGTCTACATATTGATGGTTTAATGGATACTTTCGATGGCATTTTTGCGGGTAAAAAGAAACGTTTAAAAGCCATGAAAGACAGCAAAGTTGGGGCCTATGGCGTTCAAGCTTTATTTTTTATAACTTTAATTCAAATTGCTTGCATACTGAAAATTCAAAACCTGATAATTTTTGTTTTACCTATTTGCTTATTTTGGGGAAGATTTTCAAATTTATTTTTTATAGAAAAGTTTCAATATACGAGTTATAAGAAAAAATCTATTAGTCACAAAAAGTTTTGGAATGGATTTAAAAAAGAATCTTTGATCTCCATTATTTTTCTTTTAATTTTCATTGCATACCAATTAGTTTCAATTACATCACAAGCAATATTAATTAAATTTTTAATTCTTATGTTGATTGGTATTTTTCTAAGCTATCATATTCCAAACATAATAGGTAATAAAATTGGAGGCTTCAATGGAGATACCTGCGGAGCAAGTGTTGTACTAGTTGAAACTACAATGTTGTTTATGCATGCAATTCTTTTATAGGTAGTTCTAAATAGAAAATGTTTTTCTTCTTAAAATTTTTAAATTTTTCAGTATTATCAATCGAGTTATTTTCTAGCAATCTCAAATCTCCTCCAATTTGTTTTGCTAATTTCCTCGCTAAAAAAAGTCCCACACCAGTGCCGTCCTTCTTCTTAGCGGCAGATCCTCTAAAACCTTTTTCAAAAATTTTCTTGTTTTCATTTTTTGTTATTTTTTTACCATCATCAAATATACAAATTCCATTACTCATAATTACGAGTCCAATTTCAGAATCTTTTTGGGCATATTTAAACGCATTTTCTAATAAATTAGCCACAATTTCGGCAATTACAGCATATTTTGCCTCTAATGGCGATATGGTCCAATCTGGCCAAAGAGAAGGTTCAGTCCAATTTCTATTCTCCAAGTCCGCATTAGCTTTACCCCTTTCTAATATTGGTCTCAATAAACTCTGAACAGTTATTACCTTTTTATTATCTAAATTTGGTGGTAATAATAATCTTTCCTCTCCAATTTCTAGGGGCAGTTGAATAGGTGAATTTAATTGCGCAAAAGAATCCATATATTGATTAATTTGTTTTTGCTCTATTATCAAACGTTCGACTATTTCAATAGAGTCATCATCTGAACCAAGTCTTTTTATTAGTAATTTTGCATATGTCCTAATAGCAGCCAATGGATTTCTTAATTGATGGATTATTACATTGACCTGATTTTTTAAATAATTGATTTCTTCATTTTTATTTTGACGTTCTAATTCGATAGAGACGCATTTAGCTAAAGATATTGAAAGCGCTTTTAATCTAGAATCAAGAGATAATGGCCAATTCCCCCCTTCCAAATCAGTTTCTACCCTAAGGACTCCAAGTAGAATATCGTTTTCTTGAAGAGGGTACCATCTTCTATTAGGCGATGAAACTTTTAGTGAAGGATCATCTTCTATTGATGTAAGTAGCCTATCAATTTGTGGCCATTGACCAATCATTTCAAAAGATGCTTTAGTTCCTTGCTTAGCTGAAGCAAGATACATAACCAAATTAGTCACCCCCATGGAGCAACCAAAACTCTCTAACTGTTTTATGATAAGTTCTTCAAATTTTTTTGAAAGGTTCATAATTAATGAAATTTGAGAAATTTTTTTAAAAAAAACTTGAAAAAAGGCTTGTAAAATATGAAAAAAGTATTAAGATATATAAAGAGGTCTGACTTTAGCCAGCCTTAAATATGAATATTTAATCATATTTTAAGCTACATCAGGGGTTGATGGGTCCTCTATGTAATTTGAAGTGAACTTAAAATCACATATATAAGATTAGTAAAAATAAATAAGACTAATCTCATTAATAATTTCGGGAGCACCAATCAATGTCAAAAAAAAGAAAAAGAATCAGCAGAAGAAGATTGGCTGGCCAAAGAGTAATGGCACATGTACCTATTTATCATATCGAAACTGGCAAACATAAACCAGTTACAGCAGCAAGAAGATTCATAGCTGAAAATGGTCTCTCTGCACCTTCAGTATTCAATGTCAGAAGGAATGAACATACAACTGATAGGTTTTTTTGGGGTGAAAAAGGGTTATTTAGCGCCCAATATGCTGAAGAAAATCATTTTCTATTTCCATCACTAAAAGTTGTAGTTGAAGGAATTGGTGAAGAAAAAATATTTGAGGGTCTAGAACTTACCGCAGATGATTGGGAAGAGATTGAAGAATACGAATATGCTTTTGTTTAAAAAATATTACTTATATTTGAACTTATAATATTAATTAAATTTGAGTCAATTTGATGAAATCCATCAAATTCTAATAATTCACAAAATTTAGAAGACTTACTCTTTACCTTTTCGTATATAGTCCTAGAAGCATCTATAGGCACAACGTCATCAAATAATCCATGGCTAATTATCAATGGCGAGCATTTTTCTCCAGGGGCCCAGTTTGGATGAGGATAACCACTACAAGAAACAATTAATCCAAAATTTAATTTAAATCCTGCATCAATTGCCATTGCAGCCCCCTGAGAGAATCCCAACAAAATAGTTTTATTTAGTGGAATCTGATCAGTATCAAATTTTTTTAATGTAATTAATAGTTTATTTACTTCAACCTCAGCTTCATTCCAATCATGTGGGTATAATCCATACCACTGTCTTCCCTGACCACTTGGATGTAATCCAGGGGCTCTCAAAGAAATTACCTCAAAATCAAGATTTATTTTCTCAGTAATCTCCTTTCCAAATGTTAATAGATCATCGGAATCAGCTCCCCAACCATGCATCAAAATAATTCTATGAGTTGCAGTTTGAGAGCTAATCGAGACAAATTCATGATTGATAGCATATTTCATGTTTATATTCTTAAGTAAGTAAACTTTTCCATAATGTCACCATTAGCTTTAGTAAGTGTCTCTGATAAAAAAAATATAATCCCATTTTGCAAGAAATTAGTAGAGCAATTTAATTATCAAATTCTATCAAGTGGAGGAACTGCTAAGCATCTTATAGAGGCAAAGATTCCAGTTATTAAAGTCGCAGATTTTACTAATTCTCCAGAAATTCTTGGAGGAAGAGTTAAAACTTTACATCCAAAAATACACGGAGGAATATTAGCTAAAAGAACTGACGATGAACATAAAAAAGATATAGAAGCTAATAATCTTGAGTTAATTGACTTAGTAGTTGTCAATTTATATCCTTTTAAAAAAACTATAGATCAGGGAGCCAAATGGGAAGATGCTATTGAAAATATCGATATCGGAGGGCCATCAATGATTCGTTCTGCAGCAAAAAATCATAAAGACGTTTCCGTTTTAGTGGATCCTAGTCAGTATCAAAATTTTCTTGAAGAAATTAAAAAAGGTGAATTAAAGGACTCATTTAAAGCAAAATTAGCACTTGAAGCTTTTCAACATACAGCAGACTACGACACTGCAATATCTAATTGGATAAGAAAAGAAAGAGGTTTACGATCTTCCAAATATATTAAATCTTATCCTCTAATCAAAACCTTAAGATATGGAGAGAATCCACATCAAAAAGCTTTTTGGTATGGTTTAAGTAACGTTGGGTGGAACTCTGCAGAACAATTACAAGGTAAAGACTTAAGTTACAACAATCTATTAGATCTAGAGTCGGCACTTTCAACAGTTTTAGAATTTGGCTACAGAGAGAAAGATGAACTTACAACCGACAATTTTGCTTCTATTATCCTAAAACACAATAATCCTTGTGGTGCCTCTATAAGCAATTCAGCTTCTCGAGCATTTTTGAATGCTTTGGAATGCGACTCTGTAAGTGCATTTGGGGGAATAGTTGCTTTTAATTCAAATATTGATAGTGAGACCGCAATTCACCTCAAAGATATTTTCTTAGAATGTGTCGTCGCTCCATCTTTTGATGAGGAAGCTTTAGAAATATTAAAAGTTAAAAAGAATTTAAGAATTTTAAAGTTTTCTAAAGATCAACTTCCAAAAAAGAATCAAACTTCTACTAAATCAATAATGGGAGGATTACTAGTTCAAGATACTGATGATAGTGAAGAAAAAACTGAAAAATGGATTTCAGTTACTAATAAAAATCCGAGTAATCAAATCAACTTAGATCTAAATTTTGCATGGAAAATTTGTAAACATGTAAAATCTAATGCAATTGTTATTGCAAAAGATCAAAAAACTATTGGAATTGGAGCTGGACAAATGAATAGAGTTGGAGCAGCAAAAATTGCATTAGAAGCAGGTGGTAGGTTATGCTCTGATGCTGTCTTGGCCAGCGATGGGTTTTTCCCATTTGCAGATACTGTAGAACTAGCAAATGAATATGGAATAAAAGCTATTATTCAACCTGGAGGAAGTCTAAGAGACCAAGAAAGTATTGATATGTGTAATGTGAAAGGAATTTCAATGGTATTTACGCAAAAGAGGCATTTCTTACATTAAATTATGTTGATTTTGGATAATATGTAATCTTGTTAGTTTTTCTAAATAAAGATAGCCTGCCTGGACCTGCACATAGAAAGTAAAGAGAAATAGCCCCATATATAAAAGACAATTCGAAAGCATAATTATGCCCTTCGACCACTGCCAAAGGAAAACCTTCTAGTCCAGTATCAAGGAAATGAAAATAAACTGCAAATGCCATGGTGGAGAATAGACCAAGAGAGGAAAGCCTTGCAAAAATCCCTAAAGCCAATCCTACTGGACATACCAATTGAGTAATTGCTGCTCCAAAAGTCCAAACAACAGGATCACCTGGCAAAAATGGGAAGTACTTACCCACTACAAACTCTGCAAAACCCTGCGGATCCTGGAGTTTCTCAAGGCCATGATGAATCATCAAAGCACAAAAACCTATTCTTAAAATAAAAATAGATAGTTCTCCAAGGATGTTTACTTCTGAACCTGAAGATGAATTGGCTACTACAACTTCAACTTTTTGGGGAGCTTTAGTTCTATTCATACTTGCAGTTTGAACCTGATCAGTTTGTGCTTTGTCTTCCATACATCATAATTTTTTATTATTCTAGTTAATAAAGTAGATCTTTTGGAATTATCTGACTAATAAATTAAAAAAACTAAGCAAATTTATAAATGGAAACAAATTCAGGAAGCAATATCAATTAATTTTTCAATAACATCTGCAACAACCTTATCAGGAGTAGATGCACCTGAGGTAATTCCAACATTAATTTTTCCACAAGGTAGAAAATTATTTTTAAGTTCTAATTCTGATCCTAGTGGTTTATGAAATATCGAGTTTTCTTTAACAGATATCCTCTCTGGAGTGTCAATATGAAAAGAAGAAATATTTTTAGTAATTGCTATTTCTTGTAGGTGAGTAGTATTAGAAGAATTGAAGCCACCAATAACTACTAAAATATCAAGGTCTTCATCAACCAAAGAGAACATTGCATCTTGCCTTTCTTCAGTCGCATCACAAATAGTATTAAAAGCTAAAAAGTGGCTATTTAAGTTTTCCGGTCCAAATTTTTTTAACATCGTCCTTTCAAAAACCTTTCCAATTTCTTCAGTCTCGCTCTTAAGCATAGTTGTCTGATTTGCAACTCCAACTCTATCTAAATCTTTATCAGGATCAAATCCATTAGAACAAGCTTTAGCAAATTTGTTCATAAACTCATTTCTATTACCATTACCAAGAATATATTCAGATACATAGTTTGCTTCTTCTAGATCAAGTACAACTAAATATTTTCCTGCGAATGAACTTGTAGCGAGAGTCTCTTCATGTTTAAATTTCCCATGAATAATAGATGTGAAAACATGTTTTTTATGTTTTTCAACTGTATGCCAAACCTTAGAAACCCATGGACAAGTTGTATCAATGATATGACAACCTTTCTCATGCAAGAGTTTCATTTCTTGAACAGTAGCTCCGAAAGCAGGAAGTATGACAACATCCCCATTAGAAACTAAAGAAAAATCTTTTATTCCATTTTTAGCTGAAATAAATTTGACATTCATTTTTCTTAAATGATCATTAACCGAGGGATTATGAATTATTTCATTTGTTATCCAAATATTTTCATTTGGGTAATGTCTTCTTGTTTCATAAGCCATTGCTACAGCTCTTTCAACTCCCCAACAGAAACCGAAAGCTTTGGCCAACTTAATATTTAGTCTGCCAGTAGTGTAAGTAAAACCATTATCCCGAATAGAACTTATCAAATCACTTTGGTAAGCTTCTTCTAATGCTTGAGCTCTTTTTGTAGGAGAATCGAAACCCCTTCTATTGTATCTATCCGAATGATGAAGGGATCTTCTAAAAGCTTGAGTATCCATTTTTATATATTACAACGTTTTAAATAATTTTTCGTAAAAAAAAAAAACCTGACATAAGTCAGGTTTTTTAATTAAATTTTCAGTTAGATTATTTAGCAGATGCAAAGTCTGGATATGCTTCCATTCCATGCTCTCCTATATCTAAGCCTTGAGTCTCTTCCTCTTCAGATACTCGGATTCCACCGAATAATCCTCCGATTACAGACCAGGCAATCCAGCAAGTAACTAGTGTCCAAATAGCATAAGCCGCGGCACCAAGAGCTTGAACTAGGAGAAGAGTAATACCTCCACCATTGAACAATCCCATACCTGCTCCATCACCTTGTACAGCTGTACCCCAAAGACCGATAACTACAGTTCCCCATACACCACAAACTCCGTGAACAGAGAATGCACCTACAGGATCATCGATCTCAGCGGCATCAAGTGCTGCAACAGAAAATACAACGATTATTCCCCCTACTAGTCCTGCGAACCAGGCTCCAGCAAGAGTCATATCACCACAACCAGCGGTGATACTAACCAAACCAGCAAGGATTCCGTTAATTATCATTGTAAGATCAGGCTTACCAGAAGTTAATGTTGAAACAATAGTTGCACCAATAGCTCCAGCTGCTGCTGCTAAAGTAGTTGTTACAGCAACATATGGAACCCATTGATCCATAGCAAGTTGAGAACCGGGGTTAAAACCATACCAACCTATCCATAGAACTAATGCACCTAAAGTAGCTATAGCCATATTATGTCCTGGCATAGCTTGTGGTTTCCCATCTGAGTATTTGCCAATTCTTGGTCCAAGAAGCATAGCTCCTACAAGACCCGCCCATGCTCCAACTGAGTGAACAATTGAAGAACCAGCAAAGTCTACAAAACCTAAAGAATCAAGCCAACCACCATTCCATTTCCAGCTACCAGCAATTGGATATATAAATGCAGTTAATACAACAGCAAAAACAACAAATTCTCCAAATTTAACTCTTTCAGCAACAAGACCGGATACGATAGTTGCCGCAGTTCCTGCAAATGCAGACTGGAACAAGAAATCAACTGTTGGGACTAATCCAGCATCAGTTACCATATCTGCAGTAACTGTTGGATCAAAAAATAAGCCGCCAAAATAAAGCCATCCGTCAGCAACACTACCTCCGTACATTAATGAATAGCCGATAAACCAATAAGAGGTTACAGCTAGAGCAAATACGAATAGGTTTTTAGCAAGGATGTTGACTGCGTTCTTAGAACGACACATACCTGCTTCAACCATAGCGAAACCAGCGTTCATGAAGATCACTAAAATAGTAGCGATCAAAAGCCATAAATTGTTAGCAAGAAAAGCTGCATTCAACTCAGGTAAATCAGCTGCGTGAGCTGAAAGATTAAAAATACCTAAACCAAACAGAGCTAAAGGAACAGTCGCAAGCCACAACATAGAGCGGTTTGAACTAAATCCTCGAATACTCCTCAAAAGGAGCATAGGTCCATTGACAAGACTTGCATCTTGTAATTTGGACCTAGAGCGCCTTTGAGGCGTTTGCAAAGCAGTGGTCATAAAAAAAAATTAGATCTGCAAAAAAACAGTTTGTGCTGTTTCCTTTCATATTCAATTTTGCTCAAAAAACTAATTAGTGTCTAGTAGTCGTTGTTACCAATTTTATAGTTGCATCCCAAAACTAAATCTGTTAAATTGAAAAATTTTTTTTTTAGAGTTTTAAAATAACGAGATTTTTTTTTATTTCAAAGGTTTAATTCCTTTCCATGATACGTGGTCATTATGAAATTCAAAGGAACATGGAATAGTTATCATACCTGCGCTTAAAGATTCTCTAAAAAGACTGCCATACAAGGGATCTGCATCATCTCCTGGAGCAAAAAAACAAGCGTCTTTTCTCGTAATACAAAGTACTAATACACTTTTACTTTCAGGAATTAATTCCTTTAATTCCATGAGGTGTTTTTGGCCTCTTTTTGTTACTGTGTCTGGGAATAGAGCTACATTTTCTTTAATCCAGGTAGTATTTTTAACCTCAATGTAAATGTTACGTTTATCAGGATTTGAAGATTTTGGAGTTAAAAAAAAGTCAATTCTGCTTTTTCTATCTTTTCCATAGGGAACTTCAGATTTAATTGTCTCTATTTCGCCTATTATTTCGTTTAGCAGATTTTTCTCAATAACCTTTCTGATTAACTTATTCGCGAACAGAGTATTAATACCTACCCAAACCTCCTCATTTTTTGCATCATAAACACATATCTGTTCCCAAGTGAAAGGTAATTTTCTTTTTGGAGAAGAAGAAACACTTATTCTTACTTTTGCTCCATCACTCAAAAGTCCCTTCATTGGGCCTGTATTAGCACAATGAGCAGTTACTACCTCTCCAGTCTTTAATAAAATATCTGCAAGAAACCTTTTATACCTCTTGATTAAAACCCCTTCAATTAATGGATCAAATTCGATTATCCGATCATTCATAAATATGTCGTTAGTTAAAAATCAAATATAATTGAAACTTAAACTTCTTGAAAACCTAGACAAATCCAAATGGATTCATTTTTTAAAAATAATGTTTTTTCAATTTCCTTTGGTACTAGTCTAAGTAAATTAGCTGGATGTACAAGACAAATATTCATAGCTGCTGCTTTTGGGGTTGGGGTTACATACGACGCGTTTAATTATGCCTATATAATTCCTGGTTTTTTGCTAATAATAATTGGAGGAATTAATGGTCCATTACATAATGCAGTCGTTGCTGTCTTAACTCCGCTTAACAAAAAAAATAGAGGTGTTGTTTTAACTCAAGTAAGCATAAAACTTTCAATATTATTAGTCATTTTAGCCATAATAATTTACTGGAATTCTAGTTTATTAATTGAATTATTAGCCCCCAATTTAAGTTACGAATCCAAATCTATTGCTTCTTACCAATTACAAATACTTACACCTTGTATCCCTTTATCCGGCTTCATAGGTTTAAGCTTTGGCGCCTTAAATTCCCAAAGAAAATTCTTTTTATCAAGCATAAGTCCAGCGATAACGAGTGTAACTACTATTTTTTTTATTTTATTTAGTTGGATTTTCAACCAAGAAAATTCATCTTCTTACTTCTCTACTTTCACTGGATTACTAGCTTTTGCGACTTTGACTGGGACTTTTATTCAGTTTGCTGTTCAAATTTCGGAAATAAATAAAGTTGGTCTCTTGAGATTAGATTCAACCTTCAATTTATTTAAAGATGAACAGAGGAGGATTTTCAAACTAATTATTCCAGCATCTATCTCATCAGGTCTGAGTCAAATTAATGTCTTTATCGATATGTTTTTTGCTTCAAGTTTTCAAGGAGCAGCATCTGGACTAGCTTACGGGAACTTTCTTATACAAGCACCCTTAGGCATATTATCTAACTCTTTGATTTTGCCATTACTTCCAAAATTCTCAAAATTGAGAAGTGAAAAAGACGAAAGAGGTCTCCAAAAAGAATTGTTATCTGGGATAGAGTACTGTTTCTTGACAACTATTTTTTTAACCGGATTTTTCATAACATTCAATAATCAAATCGTTCAATTAGTTTTTCAAAGAGGCTCTTTTGATTATTCAGCGACTATAAAAGTAAAGAATATATTAATTGCTTATGCAGTTGGCATACCCTTTTATCTTTATAGAGATTTATTAGTAAGAACTTACTATTCAATAGAGAAAACAAACTTCCCTTTTAAGTCTTCATTTGCAGGGATAATGTTTAACATTTTTTTTGATTGGTTTTTAATTGGTGCCCCAATTAAAAATTTTGGGAATCTTTCACCATACAATTTCGGAGTTGTAGGAATAATTTTATCTTCAGTAATAGTCAACTTTATAGTTTGTATTTTGCTTTCTTTTAATTTGCGAAACGAAAATATCCATTTGGCTAACTTGGATTTATTGAGGAAAATCAGCCTTATGTCATTATCAGCACTTATAGGGAGCACATTTTGTTTTAGTGTTCTCAAAACTACGAATAACTTCAATTCAAACCTAGGAGGATTTTTATTATTAATATTTGGATCTCTAACTTTTTTTGTAATTTATTTTTTACTTACAAAATTCTTGAAAGTAAATAAATTTAAAGTTTATAAAAAAAATATTTAGTTTTCGAAAAAACTTTCCAAAATCTCCTCTAATTCTTGAATTTGTGAGTTAGTGATTAAATCAATCAGTGGAATACTTTTTACACCATCCCCTACTTTTACATTTATTGCCTTCAAACTTAATTTTGCAGCCCCCAATGGACCTTGATCTTTATTGCTGATACATTCAATAGCAAGATTCCTGGCTAGGCCAGCGTCTCCAAGATACAAATTCCACTTTTCTACTTTAATAAAAACCTTTTCGGAAATAACATTTTCTAGATCACTTATACGTATCTGAGAGTCCATAAATATAAATTAATTTAAATTGATTGTTTTGAAGTATCTTTAGGTTTTTTTATAATTACAAAAAGTAAATGGGAGGCCAAAAGAACTGACCAGATAATTGCAAGATTATTAAAATAGCCGATTTCATATTTAATCTCTTTTAAAAGCCACGTGCCACTTACAATCGCAGTAAATATCATGCAGTGAATAACAAAATTTACTATTCGAGAAAAATGTTTATAAATAGGATCTTCTAAATCACCATTTCCGTACCACTTTATAGGCATATTAATAAGTAGATTGTTAATAATAGATATTTTACCCGAAATCTAGTTGACTAAGAGACCCTGAAACAGAGATATTACATAATTATGCGCCTGTAGCTCAGTGGATTAGAGCACCTGACTACGGATCAGGGTGTCGGGAGTTCGAATCTCTCCAGGCGCGTTTAAAATTCTGAAATATTCTTTTTATATTTTTCTAAAAAATATCGTCTATATTATGAGTATTACTTATCAAATTCAATGAATATCCTTCAAAATCTTAAAGAAAGTGATCCAGTAATATCAAATTTTATCAACTCTGAAAAAAATAGGCAGGAAACTCATCTTGAGTTAATCGCAAGCGAAAATTTCGCATCAACTGCCGTTATGCAGGCTCAAGGTTCAGTCCTTACAAATAAATATGCCGAGGGACTACCTCAAAAAAGATATTACGGGGGATGTGAATTTGTTGATGAAATCGAAGAATTAGCTATTCAAAGAGCGAAAAAATTATTTAATGCAAATTGGGCTAATGTTCAACCCCATAGTGGAGCACAGGCAAATGCTGCTGTTTTCCTAAGTCTACTTAAACCTGGCGACACAATCATGGGGATGGATTTGTCTCATGGTGGACACCTAACTCATGGGTCTCCAGTAAACATGAGTGGTAAGTGGTTCAATGCGGTTCACTATGGTGTAAATAAAGAAACTAGTGAATTAAATTTTGATGAAATAAGAGAGATAGCACTTGAAACAAAACCAAAATTGATCATATGCGGATATTCTGCATATCCAAGAACAATCGATTTTGAATCATTTAGAAATATTGCTGATGAAGTTGGTGCTTTCTTAATGGCTGATATCGCACATATTGCCGGTCTTGTAGCAAGTAAACTTCACCCAAATCCAATACCTTATTGCGATGTAGTAACTACAACTACTCATAAAACATTAAGAGGGCCTAGAGGGGGACTTATCTTATGTAAAGATGCAGAATTTGGAAAGAAATTTGATAAATCTGTTTTCCCTGGGACTCAGGGTGGCCCCCTCGAACATATAATTGCTGCTAAAGCAGTTGCATTTGGGGAAGCCTTACAGCCAGATTTCGTAAATTATTCCCAACAAGTAATAAAAAATGCAAAAGTTCTAGCTTCAACTTTAATAAATAGAGGTATTGATATCGTGAGTGGCGGTACTGATAACCATATTGTTTTACTTGATTTAAGAAGTATCAATATGACTGGTAAAATTGCTGACTTGCTTGTAAGTGAAGTGAATATCACTGCAAATAAAAATACCGTTCCATTTGACCCTGAATCACCTTTTGTAACCAGCGGACTAAGGTTGGGAACTGCTGCTTTAACTACTAGAGGCTTTAATGACAGTGCTTTTGCTGAAGTTGGCGAAATTATTGCTGATAGATTACTTAACCCAGACGATTCACTGATTGAAAGCCAATGTAAAGAAAGAGTATTAACCTTATGTAATCGTTTTCCTCTTTATGAAGGTAAACTTGAAGCATCAATTAAATGAGTCCTAACTCCAAGGGAGTTGAAATTCTTTCTATTGGAACAGAGCTACTCTTAGGAAATATTATAAATACAAATGCTCAATGGATTTCTGAACAGTTATCTCAATTAGGCTTAAATCACTTTAGGCAATCAACTATAGGTGATAATTGTGATCGAATCATAAAAGTAATTCAAGAGATATCGAAAAGAAGTAATCTTCTAATTACAACGGGTGGATTGGGACCCACCCCAGATGACTTAACTACTGAAGCAATAGCCAAATCTTTTAATGTATCCCTTTTTGAAAGACCGCACTTATGGGATGAAATTAAACAAAAACTTCCAAACTCAAAGCTCAAAGACGATTCCTCTAGCTTAAGGAAACAATGTTTCTTCCCAAAAAATGCTCAAATAATTAATAATCCTAGGGGCACTGCTCCAGGAATGATATGGGAACCAATAAAAGGATTTACTATTCTTACTTTCCCTGGAGTACCTAGTGAAATGAAAACTATGTGGGAAGAAACTGCGTATGATTTCATTAAAACCAAATTCTCAGATAGTTATTCCTTTTTTTCAAATACTCTTAAATTTGCAGGAATTGGAGAATCTAGCGTTGCTGAAAAAATTAATGATCTATTAAATCTTAAAAACCCAACGGTTGCTCCATATGCAAACTTAGGAGAAGTTAAAATCAGAATCACCGCGCGAGCAAAGAATGATCTAGAAGCAAAAAATATAATTAAGCCTGTAAAAGAAAAATTAAAAAAAGAATTTTCAGAGTTTATTTTTGGAGAGGATAAGGATACTTTACCAAGCGTTTTAATAAAAGAGTTAACCAATAGGAACCAAACCATTGTTTTTGCTGAATCCTGTACAGGAGGTCTTCTATCTTCATCTCTAACATCAATATCAGGTTCATCTCAAGTTTTTCAAGGTAGCATTGTTTCCTATAGTAATGAACTAAAAAATTCATTATTAAATATTTCTGAAGAAAAGCTTACAAAATATGGAGCTGTTTCTGAAGAAGTTTGTGAGGCCATGGCAATTAATGTAAAAGAGAAATTAGGAGCGGATTGGGCAATAGCAATTAGCGGAATAGCTGGTCCTAATGGAGGCAGTCCAGATAAACCAGTTGGACTTGTCTATATCTCAATTTCAGGACCAAATAATCATCTAACTAATGTAAAAAAAATATTTAACTCAACTCGAAACAGAATTGAAATTCAAACACTAAGTGTAAATGTGTGTTTGAACAGTCTCAGATTAATCTTATTATCAAATAGTAAGTAGCTTTTTTTACAAATTGAGTAAAGATACCTTATTTGATAAAGTTTGGAATTTACACAAAGTTTCCAGTCTTCCTGGTGGCTCAGATCAAATTTTTATTGGTCTTCACTTAATCCATGAAGTAACAAGTCCTCAAGCATTTGGCGCTTTAAAAGATAAAAGTTTAACAGTAAAATTCCCTAGTAGAACTGTGGCCACAGTTGATCACATTGTGCCAACAGATAATCAAAGCAGGCCTTTCAAAGATAATCTCGCAGAGCAAATGATTGAAACACTTGAAAAGAACTGCTTACAACATAAAATAAAATTTTTTAATATTGGTAGTGGAAGTCAAGGAATAGTACATGTAGTAGCTCCAGAATTGGGGCTAACTCAACCTGGTATGACAATCGCTTGTGGAGATTCACATACTTCAACTCATGGAGCTTTTGGGTCAATTGCCTTTGGGATAGGTACAAGCCAAGTAAGAGATGTTCTTGCAACCCAAACCATAGCAATGAATAAATTAAAGGTAAGGCAAATTTGGTGCGAAAATCATTTATCTAATGGGGTTTATGCTAAGGATTTAGTACTTCATATTATTAATAAACTCGGTGTAAAGGCTGGGGTAGGTTTTGCATATGAGTTCGCAGGGCCTGCAATCAATGAATTATCAATGGAAGAAAGAATGACTATATGCAATATGTCTATTGAAGGCGGAGCAAGATGCGGCTACATAAATCCTGATAAAAAGACCTTTAGTTACATGAAAAATAAATTATGCGCACCAAAAAATGAAAATTGGGAAAAAGCTCTCACATGGTGGAAATCATTAAAAAGCGATGAAGACTCAATTTATGATGATGTAATTAAAATAGATGCCTCTAAAATAGAACCAACCGTTACCTGGGGGATTACTCCAGGCCAAAGTATAGGCGTTAATCAACAAATCCCTCTTTTAGATGAATTATCCCCAAATGATAAATTAGTTGCTGAAGAGGCTTATGAATATATGAGTTTCAAGCCAGGACAATCAATAAAAGATATTCCGGTAGAGGTTTGTTTCATAGGAAGTTGCACAAATGGGCGAATCAGTGACTTAAGAGTTGCAGCCAAAGTATTAAAAGACAAAAAAGTATCAAAGAATGTAAAAGCATTTGTAGTTCCTGGTTCAGAAAAAGTAGCCAATGAAGCGAAACAAGAAGGTCTTGATAAGATATTTAAGGATTCTGGATTTCAATGGAGAGAACCAGGCTGCTCAATGTGTTTAGCGATGAATTCAGATAAGCTAATAGGTAATCAAATTAGTGCTAGTTCTAGTAATAGAAATTTCAAAGGTAGACAGGGATCTCCTAGCGGGAGAACACTACTCATGAGTCCAGCAATGGTTGCTGCTGCTGCAATTAATGGCAAAGTCAGTGACGTAAGAGAATTTATTAACCAATGAAATCAGAGTTTACCCCACCAATTGGGAAAATCACACAAATAATCGGGCAATGTATATCGTTGATTGGTAACGACATTGATACAGATCGAATAATTCCTGCGCGTTTTTTAAAGTGTGTAAACTTTAATTCATTAGGTGAATCTGTTTTCGAAGACGATAGATCAACTTTAAAAGGACAGCATCCTTTTGATCTAGAGAAAAACAAAAATGCCACAATACTAATTGTTAATAGCAATTTTGGATGTGGTTCCAGCAGAGAACATGCCCCTCAAGCACTTATGAGATGGGGTATAAGAGCAAT
>QCPF01000010.1 GCA_003212655.1 Prochlorococcus sp. AG-436-D21
TAATCTTCCATAAAAAGATTTATCATAAACGTCCATTACTACAGGGAAAACCCTAGCTGCTGTTTCATTTGTTTTGTTAATAACAAACTGGTCGTAATCTTTGGCATCTAAACCTAGTGAACTGTAGAAATCTTTTTTAACTCCCAAATCCCTTGCATACATAGTTGCAAATACAGCTAATAGAAAAAACCTAGACCATAACTTGGATGTTAATGGAAGATTATTCAAAAAATATCTAAATCTATGGAAGTAGTCAACTAGTGGGTGAGTAAAGGTAGAGCCGCCAATGGTAATTTTTTGACTTAAAGATTTAACAGTACGCGGCTGTGCTTTCATCAGAGCGTCAAAGAAATCTCCATGTCTATTTTCATCCTGACACCAATTTTCAAAATAATTAAACAGTGGAAAAATTTTGCTATCTGGATTTTTTTCAAGATGCCTATAAATTGCAATGTATCTCCAATAGCCTATTTTTTCAGATAAATAAGTAGCGTAAAAAATACTTCTTGGTGGAAAATAGGTGTAATCCTTATTTGCTGTTAAAAAACCTAAATCTAACTGTAATCCAAAATCACTCATAGATTTATTCAAGAAACCTGCGTGTCTAGCTTCGTCTCTGGCCATATGGGCAAAACATTCAGCAAGAAGAGGGTTTTTGTCTTTAATCCTTTTGCTAAGCTCCTTGTATAGTAAAAAACCTGAAAATTCTGATGTACAACTTCCTTCAAGAAAGTCAACAAAAAGTTCTCTTGTTTCAGGATCTAACTTTTCAGCAGCCCCTTCAAATTCACTATTTCTTACAAAATGATGCCTATTGTAGTCTTTCCTAAATTCCTCACATATCGCTTCTAATTCCTCTTCATTTATTGATAAATCCATATTTTCCATTGCCTCAAAGTCTGTTGTGTAAAACCTGGGAGACAAAATTGTTTCCTTTGCTGGGGTTTTTCCTCTATTTACTTCTTTTTTATTTGTAGATTCAATAGTTGATTGGGACATATTTAAATGTTTTGTTATTTCTATTATTTACTATTATTTGTATTTTCGAGGGAAAAGTTAACTTGGTGTTATTCTTTTTTTTAATTAACTCCTATCAATTTTTGTCCATTTAATCTCTGTAATACTCTTGAAATGATTAATTTGAGGGTTATCCTTTTTTCGTCAATAAGAAATGATTCAATAATGCTAGGTGTTTGATTTGGTTTAGATAAAGAAATACTTTTTAATGAACTTATGTCGTCCTGTTCAAAAGATAACCAAAAGTTGCAAGTATCTTTAATTTCACAATTAATAACCCAACATTTATCTCCTGCTATGGGTCTATTGGTGTTTTGGAGATCTATGTAATTTATTTCAAATCCTCTTTGATTAATCTCTTCTATTAAAGAAGGAATTAAATGAACATTGATAAATTCTTGAAAAGGCTTTTTCTCAATTGGGAGTTCTTTTTTGGGTTTTGGAATATTTTTAACGGGTATTTCATTTCCATTTTTTATGTCAACTTTAGGAGCAGAATCATTTTGAGAAATAGAAGTATTTCCATTGATATCTAGTAATTGTGATTTAGGTTCTTTTATTTCTTCAGAATTGGATTTATTAGCATTGTCAGATATTTCATTAGTAACTTTATTATTTGGTTCTAAGTTCTCTTCCATAAAAAATACTATTTAAAACCATTATAAATTAAAAAAACATTTTTTAATTAATTTATTTTTCTACCAATCATTATCAGCATTATCCCAATCATCCATATTATCTTGATTTGAATAATTTTGATCTTTTTTAAAATTATTATTATTCATATTTTTGACTACTCTGTAATTAACAGAAATTGTTGGTTGAGTTTCTCTAATATCCCTTTGTGGCGGCATCTCAACGTTTGGTTCCATTTCTTCCTCAACATTATTATTTACAAAATCATCTTCCTCATTTTCGAAAGTTTTTTTTCTGAAACTAGTACTAGTAATTGTTGTATTCAATAAAGTGCTTACAAATAAACCAGAAAAAAAAGAAATACTGATTAACTTACCTATACTTACTTCTTGAAGGCTCCATTTAAAGTATCTAAATGAAGTCTTCTGATTATTATTTGTATATAATAAAATTTGAAAAATAATTATTAAAAAAAGAGTTAAAAGTAAATATTTTTTCTTAAACATAATTATAAAAAGTTATATTAAATTTTTTTTGTCAATATTTCCATAATATATTTTGTGAAGATTTACTTATGTTAATTCTAAATCAATTTGATATTTAAGAATATCGACTTTTATTATTTTTACTTCTATTGCATCTCCAACTTTATATGATTTTTTGGATTTTCTTCCAATTAATAAATTTTGCCTTGACCTGTATTCATACCAATCATTATTAAGAGTGCTTACGTGTACTAAACCCTCTAAATTTAGTTCTGATATCTCAACAAAGAAACCATATGTTTGCACTGATAAAATAAACCCATTATAAATATTACCTAGTAATTTTTCTGCTTTTCTTACTTTTTTTATATTTATCATATTAGATTTATATTGGTTAACTTTGTACTTGAATTCATTAAGTTTATCTATCACAAACTTGTTAAATAATAGTTCTAGATTTTTTGAAATTGATGAATTAAATATATCCCAATTTACTAATTCTAATGAATTACTCTCAGATATATTAATTTCATTTATATTATTTTTCTTTGACTTCTTACCATTTATTATCATATTAAATATACAGTACTGATTTATAAGATTTGTGAAGTCAAATCCCGGAACCGTCCATGGAGTAATAAATAATTTTTCTGATTCATCATTATCAGGATCTTTAGATATCAACCTTATTTCATTTTCCTTAAATTCATTAATTAGAAGTTTATATAAGATTCTTTTTTTATTATCATCGTCACATAATTTAATTACTTGACTAAATGTCAAATTCCCATCTTCATTAAGCTCTACATCATTATCAATAAATTCTGAATATTTGATAATTTCATTAGCATTGACGTAATCTATTCCATTTGAGATGTATCCAGCACTTTTTAAGCCATATTGATTTGAATGTTTGAACCATATTAAATTAGCTTCATATAATATTGGTGAAAGGTAAGTTTGGCAATCTTCTTTATTTAATGATTCAAAATATCCTTTTGAATATTCAGCAGGATTGTGAATAAAAAATTCTTCTAGTGCTTCAATCTTATTCAGTGGCGCGGGGATTTCCACCTTACCCTTTAAAAGATGGTTTTCTCTGAATGAACATGCAATTTCTAGTATTTTATCTAAATCGTCGACATGTTCCTTTATAGGTTTTAATACCCGAGAGGTTATTCTTGATTTGCTTTTTCTAGATAGAAGCGCGTCAGTATGATCACTTCCAACAATAAGAGCGCATTTTACTAAAGTAAGATGAAACGACCAATCAATTATTTTATTATCACTATTTAAATTGACACAGAGGCTTATTGCTTCATTCGTTTCACCAAATTTAAATTCAGAATTATTTCTTATGGTTTGACCAAGGTAGTTTTGCCAATCATTTAATAAGGGTAATGATTCAAAGCCTTTGAATAATATTTCTAGTGATTTTTTACTATTTAGATCTACTCTTTCTGCAAGATTATTTGTATGTATCCATAATTTAGTATTTTTATTTTTTCCCTGCTCTATTTGAATCATTGGGAGCATTGGATAATTATTAGAATTCCAACTTTTGAATAAATAAGAGTTTTTATCTGTAAGGTCTATCCTCTCCCTTTGTTCTATTTTTTTTGATTCAACATGATTTAATTCGGATGATTTAACGATATTGCTTTTAGATAAAACAAAGTCTGTATCATAGTCTTCATTATTGTTTAGTTTTAGTTCTTGTATCACATGTCCTAGTCCTTCTTCTTGACCAATGGGGAATCTATCAATCTCAACTTTTACTATATTCTTATTGTCTGGATTGAAAGTGTATTTTTTATTCTCTTTTGGAAGTTTTATTTTAGAAAGGATCCTATCGTCTATTGGGATTGCATATACATCATTATTTATTATTTCAACTTTAGAAAGAAGTATTTGATTTGATCTTTCAAGAATACAATCAACTATTCCCTCAGGTGATCTTCGTTTATAACCCTCTTTTATTATCCTTACTAAAACTTTATCTCCATTCCATGCATAGTTAAGTAGATTTTCTTTAATATAAATATCTTCTTTGTCTTTTCCCCTTACAGCAAAGCAATAGCCTTTGCTACTGCATCTTATTTTGGCGACAAGACGATCACTATCTTTTATGCAGGAATATTCATCATCTTCATTTTTATTAATTATTTCAAGTTTTTCTAGAGCTGTTAAAGCAATATCTAATTTATCCTTATCAGATTTCTTTGTTATTTTTAATAATCTGCATAATTTTTTATATTCTAATCTTTCTGACTGATTAAGATTATCAATTATTGAGGATGCTGTGAACATGATCTTAAATGAAATTATAAATTAATTTAGAGTTACACACTTCATTATTACACCTTATTATCCAAGCTTAAAACTAATTATTTTCTTTCTCTTCTTTTTCTTCTTTTTCAATAGTGAAAGAGTTGATAAAAAGCCTTATACCAATGATAAAAAATGTAATTGAGGCAATTGACTTAAGAACTACTTCGGGTAAAAAACTTGAAATAGAACCGCCTGTTAAAGCTCCTAGTAAACTTGCAAAAACAAGTGCTGAAGAAGATCCTAGAAAAACTGCTAGTGGTTTATTTGAAGTGCCGCTTATAGTTAAAGTAGCCAGTTGAGTTTTGTCACCTAATTCAGCTATGAAAACGGTTAGAAAAGTTGATAGTAATAAACTTAAAACCATTTATAAATAATTTTTGAATGTTTCATAAGCTAAAAATATACTTATCAATATCATTAAAGCACCAGTTGATAAGGCAAATTTGCTAGGAGATATTTTTTTTGATACCCATTTACCAATAAGAACTCCTACTATGCTAGAGCTTATTAATGCTAGAGAACTGCCAAAAAAAACAATTATTGGCTTGCCCGATTCTGCAGAAAGCATCAATGTGGCTATCTGTGTTTTATCGCCAAGTTCAGCAATAAAGATTGTTGTAAAAGTTGTTATAAATATAGAAAAAAAACTTTTTTCTAAATTGTTTGTCTTTTTTTCTAATTTACTATTCATTTTCCTGAAACGGCAATTTTAAAAGTTTTCATCTCTTTACTTTGGTATCCATAATTTGATGAAATATGTTGTTTGCAGCAATCTATTAAAAATTTATCACCAGATTTCAAATATCCTTTAAATGTAGTTGAAAATTCATTTACTCGGCAAAAATGTGGTCTGGTTTCGTAAATTAAGCATTTTTTATTTTCTCTGTCTAGGTTTTTACACCAACCGTCTCTATCAGTCATCGAATTTATCAAAGCTATATCTTCTTTGTTAAGTTTGTCAGCCAAGTCACTTCTTTCGTTCAAGTCGAATTTACAACAAGCTCCACATTTTTCTATACATGTCCATGATTTCATAATTTAATTCAATCTTGTAACGTATCAGTACAGTTTCATCATTTATTTGTAAAAATAGTATCACAAAACATATTCATTAATCATGGCAACACTTATTCCTTTGGCTGTAGTTGCGTTAGCGGGACCAGCAATTATTGCTCTTGTATTTTACCGTAAATAAAGAATTTCTTTTTGGTGACGTATCTTGAAGGTGTTTATTGGGATTTAGATGGTACCATCGCAAATACTGAATTAGAGGCACATTTACCTGCTTTTAATAATGCTTTCAATGACCTTGCTGTTAATTGGAATTGGGAAACTAATGAATATATAAAACTTCTGAATATAAATGGGGGCAAAAATAGGATTGCTTATTACGCTAAATCAAATAATGATGATTTCTCAGAAGATTTAATTCTCAAAATTCATGAAACAAAGCAGTTTCATTATTTAGAAATAATAAAAAAAAATTGCGTTAGTTTGAAAACTGGTGTTTTTAGATTAATAAATGAATTACATAAAAAAAAAGTAAGGCAATTTATTGTTACTTCAAGTTCAAGAATTCAAGTCAATTTACTTGTTGAATATCTTTTTAATGGCTTCAACCCTTTTGAGTTCATTATTTCAAGTGAAGACGTTGAATTTAAGAAACCAAATCCATTGCCATATTTAAAGGCAATCCAATTAAGTGGTATAAACAAAAACAACTCAATTGTTTTTGAAGACTCCAATCCAGGATTGAAATCTTCCTTGGCAGCTAACTTGCCTACAATTTTTGTCCCTTCAAATATCCCAATTGTTCTTGAGGAAAATATTAAATTAGATTGTATTTTAGACAGTCTAGGTGATGAGAATAATGTGGCAAACGTAATTAAAGGCCCTAAACTAAAAAAATCATATGTTGACTATAGTTTTCTATGTGATTACTTAGTATCTTTTAGTAATGCAAAAAACTAATTTTTCAAGAATCACCTACCAGTTAAATAATTTATTTTTTGGTTTTCTAAGTGATACTTGGAGGACAAAATCTATTGGTCTAATTTCTGTTTTGACAGGTTATTTTTTGTTCGCAAATTTTCTTACAAAATTTATATCTGAAGGTAAAAATGAGTTAATTATGGTCCCAATAATTATTGTTTTTATTGAAATTATTATAAGAATTAAACCTATCGCAAGTTCAAAATTTTATTATCTATGGACCGTAGTTGATAAATTAAGAATTGGTGCAATTTATGCTGTTATACTTGAGGCATTTAAATTAGGATCTTAAAAAGCTACTCTTCTTCTTCTTCTTCAATAGGATAAACGAAACCTTGAGCTTTCCCAGTTAAAACTGATTTACCTAGAGATATAGCTTTTTGAGCTGCTATTGCCGCTTTACCTTTCCAGACAGCATGTCTTTGGTTCCTTTTGCTTTTTGATTTTTTCTTCTTTGGTACAGCCATTCTGTTTCTTTATTTCCATATAATAATATAACCTTTAACTGGTTATCTCCAAAACTTTTGAGTATATTTTGTTTATATACGTCAATTTTTTAAATAAGTATATATGCTTTATTAATCACTTATAAAGATTAGTGTTTAGATCAAAATTCTCATATTCAGATTCTAAATCAAGTTATTCGGATCTTCTAGAAGATATAGAGACGGGGAAAATAGAATCAATATTTTTTTATCCAAGGCAGCGAGAAATTGATGTTCTGTATAAAAATGGCGATAAATTTAAAATACCTATCCTTTACAACGATCAATTAATTCTTGAAAAGGCTACTGAAAATAAGATAGATCTAACTATTAACAATAGTAGAAAAGAAGCCTCAGCTGCTAATTCATTTGCTTCAATAAGTCTTTTCCTGATTTTCATATTAGCTATAGTCTTAATCTTGAGGAGCACATCAAAATTGGCTTCCAGAGCTTTTGGGTTTACCAAAAATCAAGCTAAATTTGTAACTATTGATGATGTAGAAACGAGATTCGATGATGTAGCTGGCGTCCCTGAAGCTGCTGAGGAATTAAAAGAGGTAATAACATTTTTGAAAGAACCAAAGAAATTTGAAAATCTTGGAGCAAAAGTTCCTAAGGGAGTTCTTCTAATTGGCCCACCAGGAACAGGTAAAACATTATTAGCTAAAGCAATTGCTGGTGAATCGGGAGTGCCTTTTCTCTCAATATCGGCATCAGAGTTTGTAGAACTTTTTGTTGGTGTTGGAGCAAGCCGAGTTCGCGATCTGTTCTCTAAGGCTAAGGAAAAATCTCCTTGTATAATTTTCATTGATGAAATTGATTCTATTGGTAGGCAAAGAGGGTCTGGGATCGGAGGTGGAAATGATGAAAGAGAACAAACCCTTAATCAACTTCTAACCGAATTAGATGGTTTTGCTGATAATTCTGGGATTATTGTTTTAGCAGCAACAAATAGACCAGATATTTTGGATGCAGCATTATTGAGACCAGGTAGATTTGATAGGAAAATTGAAGTAATGCTTCCAGATTTAGATGGAAGAAAAAAAATTCTTTCAGTTCACTCACTTTCCAAACCACTTTCATCCGAAGTTGACTTAGGATATTGGGCTTCTAGAACAGTTGGATTTTCGGGAGCAGATCTTGCAAATTTGATGAACGAAAGTGCAATTCACTGTGCTAGAGATGAATCTAAATTAATCAGTGATCTTCATATAGAAAATGCTCTTGATAAAATTACCATCGGCCTGAGAAGTTCATTAATAACTTCTCTAAATATGAAAAAAATTATTGCTTATAACGAGGTAGGCAGAGCGATTGTATCTGCTGTGAGGAATGGAATTGAATCAGTTGATAAGATTACGATTTTACCTAGATCTGGATCTATAGGAGGATATACAAAAATATGTCCTGACGAAGATGTAATTTCTAGTGGATTGATTTCAAAAAAATTATTATTTTCAAAAATTGAAATTGCTCTAGCTGGGAGAGCCGCTGAAATGATAGTTTTTGGTAAAGGTGAAATTACACAATGCTCCTTAAATGACATATCTTATGCGACAAGTATGGCAAGGCAAATGGTTACAAAATATGGATTTTCAATTATTGGTCCAATTTCAATGGATTCTGATAATAATGAAATGTATTTAGGAGATGGATTATTTAGAAGAAAGCCTCTCATAGCAGAAAATACCAGTTCTAGAGTAGATAATGAAATCATAAATATTTCTAAAATTTCATTAAATAATTCAATAAAAATATTGAAAAAAAATAGAGTCTTACTAGATAAATTAGTTGATATACTTTTAAATCAAGAAACTATAGATAAAAAAGTTTTTAAATTAACAACTTCTAAATTGTTGAAAATTTGATTTAATTGTTTTAAATTAAAAAAAATATTTTTTTGATAATTAAAAAAAACACAACGAAGTTATTATTTACAATTTCATTTTTACTTATTCTTCCATTAGTACAAAAACAATGGTTTAATTTGTATTCACTCAATATTAATGAAATTTCCTTTTATTCAATCCTTTACTATTTGAGCGGTGCAATATGTCCATCTTTAGTGTGTTTAAACTCTTTAGAAAACTATACATACTATAATTTTAATAATGATAAAACCACAGGTATAGAAATAATTAAAGGAAAAAAATTATTATTTTTAGTAGCAATAAATTTAATATTTCTTTCTTACTTAATAGCTGATTATTTATATATAAATTGTAATCTTATATTTAATGTATTTCTTGAAGGAATTAATGTACCAAAACCAGATATTCCACAGTTAAGTTTTTTCATATTTTTAATTTCTATCTTATTAATTTTTAAGGAATCTAGGTTTCTGTTAAAAAAAATAATATTGGTAAATTTTATTTTGATTGCTCTCTATCTTTGGCACCTTCAAATTAATAATATTAGTGTTGACGATCAGTTTCATATTTATAGATATTTTGGTTTAAATGATTTAAATTTAATTAATCTTTTTATCCTAGTCGCCATAGAAATTTCTTTTTATACGTGGTCATATTTATCATATAAAACTAATTTAAGCGATTGGATAGTGCCTAAACCTCAAAAAGGGGATATTATCCCCTTTTTGAATATATTTATTTTTTATTTTTTTATAACTATTTACTACTCAATACTTACTTAAATGTTTCTAATCGTTCTATAGCGCAGAAAAATATTCCTTACTACCTTTGGGGTCCTCTAACATTGTTTTCTCCCCGGGGGTCCAGTTTGCTGGACATACTTCATCGGGATTTGCCGCAACGTATTGATAACCTTGAAGAATTCTTAGCGTTTCATCAACATTTCTACCTACAGGAGCCTTGTTAACAGTTGTATGCATAACTACTCCTTCGGGATTGATAAGAAATAAACCTCTATCAGCCTCCCCATCATCATTTAGAACATTGTATGCCTGGCAAATTTCTCTTTTTAAGTCAGAAACTAACGGATAGTTAATATCGCCTATACCACCTTCATTTCTTGGAGTTTGTATCCAAGCCAAATGACAGTGTTTGCTATCAACTGATACCCCAAGTATTTCCGTATTAAGTGCCGAGAAATCTTGGTATCTATCACTAAATGCAGTGATTTCAGTTGGACATACAAATGTAAAATCTAGTGGGTAAAAGAATAGAACAACCCATTTACCTCTTAGAGCTGAAAGTGCAATCTCCTTAAACTCTTGATCATATACTGCTGTAGCACTAAAGTCTGGTGCTTCTTGGCCAACTCTTAAGCTCATGAAAAAATTTGTCCTTATTTAGATTATGTATGGTCTGAATGACCGTAGTAAGTATTATAATTTTAATAATAATGAATTAGCAAGTTTTTTTTTAATTCAATGAAATGGCACTATTCCTTTACTAGGAAATTTACAATTTTTAATCACAATAAACTTTTAAAAAATCTCAAAAAGGAGTTAATTAAATATCCTATAAACAGGCTTGATAATAAAAATTCGAATTAAAAGAAATTTTATTTTATTTAAGATTCCTTAAAAATTAACTCTCTATAATTAGAAATATTCTTTTTAATATCTCCAATTATGGCAAAATATATTGAAAGACTAAAGGAAAAAGTTAAAATAAAAAAATTTGATTCTAATCAGCCAATTGGAGCTTGGATTTTCGTTGTAATTTTGAATATAGTTGGATTTGCGGGTTATTTTTACTTAAAGGTAAATCATATACAGCTAGGTAGTTAAAAACTTATCTTATTTCCTTCTTAATAGAGCGACAAAAATTTTTTAGTCTTTCATTTCTCGTTAAGTCAGGTAAAGTCCAAATTGCTTCTGTCTCAGGTAATGGATCTTTGCTCCATTCTTTGAATTCTTCCATTATCGAAGCATTATTTAATTTCGTTGAATACTGTTTTCGTTTTTTTAAATACTTTCTTATCACTGTAAGATTTGCCTCAATATATTCTCTCATAATAAATACATAGTTTTATACTAATTTATCACCTAGCAAGTTCTACTTTAAAGAAAAGATTAATTAGACATTTTGTACCGCTTGAAAAAGTCCAAACGAATAACCTCCTATTAGAATCCAGCCAAGTACGCTTGATATTATTGTAGATCTTCTATTATGTCTCCTTAAGGCTGATTCAATCATTTCATTAACTTCATCTCTATTAAGATATTCTTTCTTGGAGTTTTTTTTCATTTTTTTCTTTTTACAATAAACGAATTTATAAGAAAGTGAGCTTAAAATATTTTTTTTAAGAAAGAGTTTTATTTTTGATGATTTTATAAATATTTTTTATATTTAGCATAAAATATATAATGAAATTTTAAGAGAAATTTTTAAAATTTTAAGATAAAGTATTCGAAATAAAGGATCATAGTTTTTTATACAAACAATGAATATTAATGATAAATCTGTTTTAGAAATGCTTAATAAACTTATTGTTATTAATAGGCTAAATAAAAGTCAAATTCTTCAAATGGTGAATTTAGTTTCAATATCAATTGATATCAATGATTTAAAGGATAACTTGAAATGGGAAAGTTCTAAATCATTTCATCAAAATATTTAAAGTACATAAACTCATTGTTTGATAATTATTAATTCTTGAAATTGACATACGAAATACTTAATAACTAATTGAATTATTTAAGAGTTTTATAAATAATTTATATAAGCTATTCAAATAAATTTTTGATAGTAATTTTTCTGACAAGAAACCTGCTCTTGATTACTATAATTAAGTGTTGTTTTCTTATCCTTGCTAAATGATTTAATTAATATTGTAGAAGTGATTATTATTATTATTAGTATTAGTAAATCTCCAACAGTAATTCCTCTCTCCTTCAGATTCATGATAAAACATACATTTTGTTTAAATATAGCGTTTATTATTTAATAAACTAATATTTTTTACAAACGTGCTAAAAACACATATGAAGGAAATATAAAAAGAATATAAAAATATTGAGACTAAAACCTTTTAAGTCATATAAAAAAAATAGATGAATTCATTATATGAAAATCAAAAAAAATATTAGTAGTTCTAACACTCCTTATTTTTTCTCTAAAGAGATGATTATTACAAAAAAATCACTTAACGAAAATCAACTCAAATTTACTTATCAAAAACAGTTAATCTCAGATCTAGATAATAAGCACAAGGAATGGTCAAAATCGATTAACAGTAAATTTTAAAAGCTTTCGTTGATTATATTTAAAAGTTTATTTCTTTTAATTGTATTTTTTTCTTCCCAATTAAGTGTTACATCATCATTAATGATAGGTTTTGCTTCATAAGCTAGATACCAAAGAATAAATCCGACCGGAAATAATAAAATATGCATAGCAAAATTAGTTGACTTAAATCAAATATAGTGCAACACTTATAATGTGCAAGTGTGACACTAATTTTTTTTTAATTATGCCCTCTCCGAGGAAAAGAATTGGTTTTTTGCCAAGTGAAGAAGTGCATAAAATTATTGAAAAATTGTGCACAACTAATGAGTTTAGTCAGTCAAAAGTCACAGGTTTATTGGTTGAGGAAGCGTTGAGGTCTCGAGGTGTGTTAAATGAATCTTATGGACAAGATCTTAATGATAAAAGTGATTTTTTAAACTTTTCTTTTGATCACGAAACATTTTCTGAAAATAATAATTCTCAACTCAATGTGGACGAATATTCAGTTAATAAAAAAGTATTATCTGATGATATCAAAATGATGCATGAATTTATTGAGTTTAAGTATTTTAAGAAGGTAATGAAGCGAAATAACAATATTATTGAATAAATAGTGTCACACTATTAATGTTTATATGAGAATGCTTTTCAATGGAATTTAGAAATTAAGCAAAGAAAAATATTTTTGAATATTTCTAATCAACTTCTTAAAGAGGGATCAAAATAAATTGAATCTTTAAAAATTCAGCGGACTAAATCCTCGTGGAGATTTGAACCTTAGCCCGCTTTAAAAAAATAGCAATAAAAAAATATAAATACAATAAATATGTAAATTTACTTTTGATTTAATATTGGAATATAAAAACTCTATATATAAAATGGCAGTAAGTTAATTAAATGAAGATACAGAGGATCAAATATATGATCTTTTTATAAATCTTCAGCAAATAGAGAAACTTATAAATAAAGATATACGAATTGTGCTTGATAAGATAGTAAAAAATATGGAGTAAAAGTAGTTAATAAATGAAACGCCTAATAATCCCACTATTGGTTTTGCTTACTTTACCAAGTGATGTACTTAGCTCCCACTTAAATAATCTGAGAAAACTAATAGTCACTTCAGAAAGCAGTATGGAATCAATCGAGTTGGCAAAATACCTAAAAGATAATGGTGTAGTTAAATATTCAGCATATTGGTGCCCTAATTGCCTTAATCAAAGTGAATTATTTGGTAAGCAAGCTTATAGAGAACTTAATGTAGTTGAATGTGCAAGAGATGGCATAAACAGTCAAACTCAATTATGCATTGATAAAAAAATTAAGGGGTTTCCCACATGGGAAATAAATGGAAAACTAATTTTAGGTGTACTTTCACTAAAAGAGTTATCAAAGTTGACTGGATTTAAGAATTAAGGAAAATATAAGATGATTAATGGCTAGATATTAAGGGTTATTAATTGAGTACCTTTCATACATCCTCCAGCTGGATAGTTAATTATTTTTTTTGATATTAATCCAATACTTATAGCAACTATTCCAATACCAAATAAAGCTCTTGATCTTTTGCTTGAGATGAGATACTTCATTGGGTATTTATAAATATTAAATAGAATTGATTATTAAATTATAACGTGGATTTTTTTGTTTAAAAAAAAATAAAAATAATCCTTACTCTATGATTTTTAAAAATAATTTTCCGATATTGGATATCTTGAAAATCCCTACACAATAGATGCTTATATATCTTTTTTTCTGTTTTTTCAGTTTCTATTTGACAGTCTTTTTATAATTAAAATGAGACTTTTTTCATTATGAATAAAGAATTTAATGTGACTCAAGGAATGGCTTTGTTACTTTTGAAGCCATTAAATTTACCCGCTAACTACGTCCTAAATCTTATTATTTATATAACTAATCCTAGTAACAATATTGGATACTAATAGTCTTCCCAAACTGGTTTGGTTCTACTCCAACCATGAGCTATTAACTTTCTCCATTCATCTCTAGCTTTATCAACTTTAAGTTCTTCTCTGGTTGTCATAAGAGGTGGTTCTTTACCTAAAACACCAAGAATTCTTCCAGAGTCAATAAACATATATTCAAAAAATTTATCTTTATTTTGATTATTCTTTGAAAACCTTTTAACCCTTGAACGATTCGAATTTATAAGCCAATAATTTTCTGTCAATCTTACTTATTTTATATTTTCTCAATTGGAGCCATTGTTAATCCTTTGCTGAATAGTAGCTCATGATATAGCTCTGCTTGTTCAAGATTACCTCTCCACACCTCTGCAGATCCTGTCTTGTCAACTTTAATGGTTAGATCCCATGCCTTTTGTTCACTTATGCTTGGGATTATTGTTAGAAGACAATTTGCGACATGCTGAAAAGTATTAAAATTGTCATCAAGAACTATAACTCTTGCTTCTGGATATTTTGCTTTAGATTTTTTTGGATCTAAGACTGTGCCGAGTGAATTAACCATTATTGTCATTAATAGTTTAATTAAATTAAAATTTCACCTATGTTCTTCAATGGAAAAGTATTGAAAATGTCTCGAGCGTGACTTGAACACGCGACCTGCGGGCTATGAATCCGCCGCTCTAACCAGCTGAGCTACCGAGACATGGGAATATTGTAAGGCATTGGTTGTACTTAATTACCATTTTGAAAATTTATTTGTTTGTGGGCCTCATATATAGCAATTCCGCATGCTACAGAAAGGTTTAGACTTCTAACACCTTTTTGATCATTGTTTCCAGTCTGTATATTCGGCATAAATATTGATATTAAAAAGTCGCTTTTATCAATAATGGAATCTGGTAATCCTAAATCTTCTCTCCCAAATAACAAAATATCATCTTGCTTGAATTTAAAATCCTTCAAATATAATCCATTTTTTTTACTAAAAGAGATTATTCTTTTTGATGATTTTGACGCTAAAAATTTTTCAAAATTCTCATACTGATTAACAGTAACTAAAGGCCAATAGTCTAAACCTGCTCTTTTTAAATATTTATCTTCTAGTTTAAAACCCAAGGGCTCTATAAGATTTAAAGGTATATTAAATGCAGCACATGATCTGGCAATATTACCAGTATTTTGTGGGATTCTAGGTTCAAAAAGAGCGACTTCCAATTTTAAGTAGGTATTTCAATACTTATTTCATCTATTTTGATTGCTCTGCCGTTTATGGCCAGCCAATTATCTTTTGATATTTTGGTTATTCTCTTTTGAAGTTCGCCGATTCTCTCAATATATGTATTACCAATTTTGTATTCAGAGACTAAACTCCAACCTACTTGTTCTCCAACAATGATTGTTATGCTTTTTCTTTTCATTAAGAGACTTATAAGTGAATTCATTTGTGTTGACCATTCATTTTGTTCCTTGCCAATACTTTTCATAACGAATCCCCCAATAGAATCTATTAATAATGGACCTTCTTCATTCCTTAATGTATTTAATAGGTCTGTCGTTTCTATTAATTTCCAATCTTTTGGTCTTCTTTTTTGATGTAAATTAATTTTATCTTGCCATTCTTTATCATCCAAATTGTTTTCAGATAAGGCAACATATGATAATTTTTCTACCTCCTTCGCAAGATGCTCCGCGAATTCACTTTTCCCACTCTTTGTCCCCCCTGTAATTAAAATTATATGAGATGAATATTCACTAATATTTAAAACCTTGGCATTCATAAATTCTCTATTATTTAGAGAAATACCACCATGTTGCTAGAGGAATAATTGTGGCAGCAATTAACAAACCTATAACTATATAAGTAGCAGTTGAACTCTCTGTATCTTTTGATCTCATAGTGTTAAAATTTGGATCCACTACAGGATTGTCGATAGATGAGGGCTGACTTTTTTCGTAATTTATAACGGTCTTCTGTTGAGTAATACCAAAATATTTATTTATCGTATTAATTTCATTAGCGTATGTAGTCGAAGGGATAAGAATAAAAATAAACCCAGTAAAGATAAGGGAAAGTATATATTTATTGATGTTTAGGTTCATTTGGAGAGGTTTTGGTTAATTATATATTAAAAACCATATGTTTGAGTAATTTTAAATCTACTAAACAATATAATGTTTGCATAATTTAATTAGAAATAACATATTTAAAATATGGGATTCAATGGGAAATCATTAATATTAGTCGGTGTAATACTCTTTATTTTTCAGATAGCAAATTTCATTTCAATAGAAACAATCACTCCTGAGCTTGAAAGAGCACAAGTGTTAGCTGCAATAGCTTCGTTAATTATTATTTTGATAGGTTTTTTATTTAAACAATTCCAATCCATAGCTGGAGAGAAAGCTGTTTTAAAAGGAGAAAATATGTTTCTCTTCGATAAAAACATGCCGGATGAAGTTATTGATGAACTTGCATGGGGTTCTGAAGCTATATTAACTTCTACAGCAGCAGCAGCAATATTAATCCACAATGATGGAGTTAATATATTGAGGAGGGGTATCATTTCAAGTAATGATTTTAAGCCTGGGGAAACTTGTCTGAGATCTATTAAAGATATGAAATTAATATCATTGGCAAACACTAAATTTTATCCTGGAAGAGATGAATTTTATAATTTTTGCGCTGAAATTCCATCTATTTTAGTTGTACCTATAAATAATAAGGCTTTTATATTGATTGGAGGCTGGAGTGCTAAGTGTTTTACGAAGTCTGATGAAAAATGGATTAATAACTGGTCCAAAAAAATTAATAATATTTTCTCAAAAAATAAAATTTAAAAATATATTATTGATTTAACTCTTTTATCTTTTGCTTCAAAGCTTACTGATTCAGTATTTAAATTATAGAAAGCATTTTCTGAGTTTATTTCATATTTATTTTCGTTATTTTTATCTTTAATTATATATTTTACTGGATTGAAAAATTCAATTATATTATCTGAACCCAATATGGCTTTTCCTGAATTTAAGATGATATTTTGATTTTCAAATCTAATATTACCCTCTAATAGATAGTTAGTATTTTCTATATTCCAAATAAAATTATCAGCATATAAAAAATCCCCATCTTTTTTAAGACTTTTTAATTTAACATTACCTTTTAATTTAAGGAGTTTATTGTTGTCTGATAATGTAGATTCTTCTGAACTAATAATATATTTAGTCTCTTCTTCATTGAGAATATTAATGATAGGTTTTTTTAATTGGAATTCTAATTCAATATTGTCATAACTTGAATTTGGACTGGTAATTGAATATATTTTATCTCCATTTTTAGAGAAAATTGTCATATCTAAACTTTCTATTTTTTGTATAATTTTATTTTCATCAATTACATTTGGTGCGCAACCAAGCATAAATAATGGAAGGAAAATTATTAATCTATAATTTTTGCTCATACTCCAGTTTATTTATGATTGGAGTGGGTTTAGGAAGACTTGAGTTACTTACTAATAATCCCCAACTTAATTGTTGTTTCCAAGAAATGTCTTCTATATATATTGAACCAAGTTGCTCATTAATTTTTGTAGATAATTCGGGCAATAAAGGTAGTAATAATAATCCTATTATTCTGGTACTTTCTAAAACGTTATAAATAATTTCTTTAACTAGAGGTAGATTATCTTTCTCTTTTATTAACAGCCATGGCTGATTATCATTTAAATACAAATTTGTATTAATTGATAGGCTAAGTACTTCATTAGCTGCTAAATCTAATTTGTAGTTATCAAAGTTATAAGTATAGTTTTCAACTGCAATTTTGGCATAATTCTCTAATTTATTTTCACTTGAAATTTTTTCATTATTTGGCACTTTATTATCAAACCATTTTCTAGACATAGATGATGTTCTATTTAATAAATTACCAATTGTATTAGCTAAGTCATTATTGATGATGTCAACAAATCTTTTATCTTGAAAATCTCCATCATTTCCTAATGATATGTCTTTAATGAGGTACCACCTTACAGGATCATTTCCATATTTTGTAAGCAATAAATCAGGGTCGAGTACATTTCCTAAGCTTTTACCCATTTTTTGCCCCTCTCTTGTAAGAAATCCGTGCCCAAAAACCTTTTTAGGAACTTTCATTTTGGCAGAAATGAGCATTGCAGGCCAATATACAGCATGGAATCTCAGAATATCTTTACCAATAAAATGAACATCAGCTGGCCATCCTCCATTAATTGATTTTTCCAATGAATGTTCTGTCGCATCAGAACTAATGGCACTAACATATCCAAGTAAAGCATCAAACCACACATAAAAGGTATGGTTATCGTAACCAGGGACAGGAATTCCCCATGTAACATTTGTTCTTGAAATTGAAAAATCCTTCAAACCTCTAGAAACAAAATTTATAATTTCATTCTTTCTTTCTATGGGCTCTATAAAAGAAGGTTCGTTGATTATTTTCTCGATTTCTTTTTGATATTTTGAAAGCCTAAAAAAGAGATTCTCTTCATTTTTCCATTCTAGATTTTTTTGATGTATTGGACACTTGTATGTTGATGAATTTTCTGGATTATCTTTAAATTCTTCGCAACCGACACAATACCAACCTTTTTGAACTCCCATATAGATATCATCTGATGCTTTTACTCTTTCATAAAATTCATTAACAACAAATTCATGATTTTTTGAGCTTGTTCTTATAAATTTGTCAAAGGATATATTCCAATCTTTCCAATTATTATTAAAGACTTCTGAGATTTCATCACAATGTGATTTTGGAGCAATACCCTTTTCATTAGCTGTTCTTTGTATTTTTAAACCATGTTCATCAACACCAGTGATGAAAATAACATCTTCACCTACAAGCCTTTTATACCTAGCTATTGAGTCACAAATTATTGTTGTATATACACTTCCTAAATGAGGTTTATCATTAACATAGTATAAAGGTGTAGTAATGACAAAAGTCATAAAGCTTTTTTTATTTATACTAACAGATATTTTTTAAACTAATAACAACCTATTATATTGATTATCTTATTAATAAATAAATTCTAAAAGATTACTATCATTTATAATATATTTAACTTTATATATTTTATTACTGTATATTTCTATTGATACAAAAAGAGTAATAAGTATTTCTAGTGAATAATCTGGGAAATAAACCAAAGCAATATTTTTTTTATGATTAATCCACTTAACGAATATAATTTTATACAAAGCTTTTTTTTCATTCTTAAAAAATAATTTTAAATACTTAAATTTATCATTTTTTAATATATTATTATTTTCTGTTTGTCTATTTTTTGAATAATCAATAATCTTAGAGACTGAATCTTTACTAAGAACTACGTAATTATTAAGAGTGTTATAGACTTGCCTTTGTATAATCAAATCAAGATATCTTCGAAGTGGTGAAGTACATTGTACATACATTTTAAGACCTAATGATTGATGGATTCCTGGCTTAGTAGTTATGTAACTTCTTCCCATATATTGTTTTAATATTATATATTTAATATCACTATCATTATATCTATTAAGTATTTCGAATGGATTGCAGTTTATTTTTTGAATCCTAAATGCAGCCGCTAAATCATATTTATCTATAAATAAACTTGTTACATAACCCATTAATATCATTGATTCTGAAATTATAATTTGTGATATTGTTTTCTCTAATTTAGTTAGTATAATCTTATCCTCATATAATTTAATTTTATTAGTAGGAGTTTCAAAAATTATTGCTCCTTGTTTCTTTCTAAATTTAATACTTTTTTCTAATAATTTTTTAATCTCAATTAATTCTATTTCTTCTTTTGGTTCTATTTCTAATATTTCATTTGCATCTTCATATGTTAATTGATATTTTGGTTTTATTATTGCTTCAGTTATTTCATATTTATTTATTGATCCATCGTCATTGAATTCTATTGCTGCACTAATAGTTTCTGAAACTTTATTTTGAGCTAGATTTGCCTTTTCAAGAATATCTTTAGGAAGCATTGGGACATATTGATCAATTAAATATAAACTGCTATTTCTCTTTCTTGCATTTAAATCAACATTAGAGTCATGCAAAAAGAGTTTGCACGGATTACTAATATGTATCCATAAATTTTTTTTATTTCCTTCTTTTATTTCTAATGAAATAGCATCATCAACCTCATGTGGGTCATCAGAGTCAATAATATATGTTTTTAAATCAGTTAAATCTTTCAAATATTTGAAATATTAATTATAGTGCCAACTATATTCAATATGAAATTATCCTTCAGGATTTACAAAGGGTAAAAGAGCTACAATTCTGGCTCTCTTAACAGCTAATGTGAGATCTCTTTGTTGCTTAGAGGTTAAACCTGTCATTCTTCTTGGTAGGATTTTGCCTCTCTCAGTTATAAATTTTTTTAGTAGTTCTACATCCTTATAGTCAATAGGATCTCCTGGTTTGATAGGTGATAATTGTTTTTTGAAAATTGAATTAGGCATGATTTAATTTGATTTGATTACTTAATTTCTTTGTGAATTGTCATTCTGTTTAAATGAGGATTAAACTTTTTTAGTTCTAATCTTTCTGTTGTATTTCTACGATTCTTTTCAGTAGTATATCTTGAGACACCATTTGATCTCTTAGGATCTGTGCTTGTCCTAGCTTCAGTACATTCCAGGGTCACTACAACTCTTGTCCCTTTTTTGGCCATTTTAATTAATACTTTATTGTATAATTTTCTATTGTACATCTTCAACAAACTTTTTTGAAGATATACTTCTATCTTTTATCATCATTGATTAAAAAATATATATGAAAGTTTCTCAAAATTGGTTGAAAAATTTAGTAGAAATTACTTCTACTCCTGAGGATCTCTCTGAGAAATTATCTATTGGTGGATTTGAGGTTGAATCATTAGAAGATTGTTCAAAAAATGTAAATGGTGTTGTTTTAGGAAAGGTATTATCTGTTTTAAAACACGAAGGATCTGACAAACTTTCAATTTGCCAAGTCGATATTGGTAAATCAAAGAATTTACAAATTATCTGTGGTGCAAGAAATATTAAACCAAATATTTATGTTTATGTTGCTACTGTTGGCGCGAAATTAAATGCAGTTGATTTAACTATTAAAAGAAGTGAAATTAGAGGTGTCATGAGTGAAGGAATGATATGTTCACTGCAGGAACTTGGTTTAGAGGACTCTAGCGAAGGGATAGAGATCATTGATGAAGGTTTGGCTCTAAAACATGAATTGGGCACCCCAGGGTCTGACTTGCTTCAATTAAATGATTTTATATATGATTTAGCCATTACAGCTAATAGACCTGATGGAATGTCTGTTATGGGTATAGCCCGTGAAATTTCTGCTCTTTTAGAATCCACCTTAAATTTTCCAGAATTAAACCATAAATACAATATTCATTTACTTAAGGGAATTAAACTTTGTCCAGAGGCTATAGAAACTAATTGCATTTATACAATAAGCTGCATTGATGGAGTAAATGGAGAGAAATTATCGCCAAATTGGCTCAAAGAACGTATAGAAAAATCAGGTATAAAATCTATTAATCTTCTAGTTGATTTGACAAATTATATTCTATTAGAACAAGGTCAACCTTTGCATGCGTTTGATAAAGATAAATTGTCAAACTTAATTGGTAAGGAAGTTTCTCCAGAAGATTTTTCTGTTAGAAAAGGCAAGGATAACGAAAGCCTTATTTGCTTAGATGGTAAAGAATATGACTTAAATGACAATTTCACAGTTATTACTTGTTGTGATAAACCTGTAGCTATTGCAGGGGTTATAGGCGGTTTAGAGACTTCTGTAAGTAATACTACCTCATCTATTTACCTTGAAGGCGCTGTTTTTAATCCAGTTACTATAAGAAAATCTTCTAAGGCGGCTGGCATAAGAACAGAATCTAGCAGCAGGTATGAAAAAGGGATTTCATCAAAAAATACAATAAGTGCAGTAACAAGGGCAATTAATCTTTTAGAAGAATATTTTTCTATTAATTCACCAATCATCAATACTTCAAATTTAATAAGTAATGAGGATATTTTTATTAAACTAAGGAGAAATCGAATACATAAAATTCTTGGTCCATTAATTATTAACGATCAATTTGAAAAAAGAAATTTATCTGATAATGAAATAGTTGATAAATTAACACTCATAGGTTGTACTTTAAAGAATAAAGAATATGGCTGGGATGTAGCAGTAATTCCAAATAGATCTCATGATTTAACAAGAGAAATAGATTTAATTGAAGAAATAGCAAGATTAATAGGGTATGACAGATTCGACTTAAAACTTCCTAATCCAATTAAACCTGGAAAATTGTCATCAGAACAGTTGGCATTGAGAAAAGTAAAAAATGGTTTTATAGAAAATGGTTTTAACGAGGTACTTAGCTACTCTCTTGTTCCTGAAGATGATGAAAAACTTATAAAGATTTCTAATCCTTTGTTATTAGAAACAAGCTGTCTTAGAGATAATATCTGGAAAGAACATTTGGAGATAGTGAACCGTAATATAAAAGCTGGACAAGCAAGTTGTTATATATTTGAAATTGGAAATGTTTTTCAAAAGAAAACTGAGTTCATTCAAGAAGAAGTTCTGAATGGTGCGATTTGTGGAAATAAAAAATTTGGAAAATGGATAAATTCGGGTAAAGATAACGATCTTAATTATTTCCAAGCCAGAGGAAAGTTAAATGAGGCTTTATCTTCTTTGAACATAAAAATTGATGATAAACCTACTGATTCAATTGATTTTCTTCATCCAGGAAGAACTGCAAAATTAGTTATTGAAGGGAAAGATGCAGGTTATTTCGGTGAAATACATCCCAAATTAATATTAGAAAAGAAGTCATTAAAAAAAGTTTATTTATTTAACATAAATGTTTCTAAGCTCTTGGGAGCTAGTACAAGAAAAAATAAATGGATTCCAATATATAAGCAATACCCAATTGTTCCGAAAATGGAAAGGGATATAAATTTTGTATTCAGTAAGAAATTTTTAATTAGCGAAATAACATCACAAATAAGAAAAACAGGAAAAAATCTCTTAGAGGATGTAAATTTACTTGATGTTTTTGAAGATAGTAAATTTGGAGATGATCATATAAGTTATACATTTAGATTATCTTATAGAGATAAAGATAAAACATTACTGGACTCTGACATTACATCAATACATTCAAATATCATTTCTAATGTTGAAAAATGTTTTAACACTAAATTGAGGAATTAAATGTATTGCTAATCTCATATAAGACTATAAATTAGTCTATGTATGATTCTTATATAAGATAAATAATAATCCTATAAAAGTAATTAATGTTGTATGATAAATATCATGATCAATCTGCTATCACTACTTCTATCTTCTGTGCTGTGGGTTCAAGTCCCTCAGTGGTCAGATGATTGGTCAAAATGTGCTGTTGATATACCAGATGCTTCATGTCATTGGTATATAACTGCACCAGATAATACTTTTGGCGAGGGTTTTGATTGGGCTAGCGCCCCTTGGTTTGATGCTAATGGGTTAAGTGATGTCCCTAGTATTGATAGGCAAACTGCCATTGAAAAGCTTCAATCCAAGTAGTACTGTCTTTATGGCAGTACGGGATAACATAAAACCATTTGATATCAAGACTTTTTAAGCGCTATTAATTTCTTGGACATTGAAAGGACATGATTTGTTAGTTTATTATTCAATATTTAATATTTCCCAGGTAATAAAGTTTGGGTATGAATCATCCAAATTGATAAATTAATGTATCTTACATATCTTTTATGAGACTATATAATAGACTTATAATTAGTCTCATATAAGAAGAACTATACAAGCATTTTTTATTCTTTAAATGTATATTCTATTTTTATTTCATTTATACATAATTATTGTTCCCATATATTTGAATAATAATAATTGAAAAAATTAGAAATTTGCAAATTTGCAGCTATCTTACATGAGACTATTAAATAGACTTAAAACTAGTCTAATATGAGAATTAGTATACTATTTTCTATATAGATTTTTTAGCAATTGATAAGCTTCATTTAATTTTCTCATTTGATCTGTTGATCCTCCAGCATCTGGATGCGTCTCTAAGGCTATTGATTTATAGGCCTCCCTAATTTTACGGAACGTATGAGCGGATCCTGCGGATGTTGATAAATTCAATAATTTAAGTGCTCCATGTACTGTCATAGTTGAGTCCAAAGTTTCAAATGAATTTAATCTATTATTTCGCTTAAATCTACTTATAAACCTTCTCATAAGTGTTGGTATTCTATTTATCAGGTCTGATGTAGCAAAAGGGTCTTCTAAAACGCCAATCATTAATAAAACAATTTCAAGGGATGGATTTTTCTTTATCCAAAATGGGCATAATTCTGACATAAATTTATTGGCTGCACTCCACGTAAAGGGTAGTTTTTCAGTTCCATCAAGATTTGGCCATATATCCCTTTCAAACCAATCCATCGAAGCTTCTACTACATGATCATTAGGAACTGATCCATATAAGGTTTTCCAATGACTAATTAACTCAATTCGACATTTTATTAATTCAGTTTCTTTAATTGTATTAATTTGAATATCATTAATATTCTCCTTTAATTTTTCACTATTAATACTTCTTCTTAGATTCCTTACTTTTTTTTCAACAAAATTGGGAAGGCTTATGTTTAAGTTGGCTTTTTCTTTAGATTGATTGTTATTTTTAAATCTTTTATTCAACGATATCTCATTTACTTCTTTTTTTACGTCTGATTTAATTAATACCAATGCAGTATCTTCATCAATATTTAAATTTTCTTTATTATTATTTTCGTTAAAGTCTATTTCTTGCTGCTGGTTCTTAGGTAGTAAATCATCTTCTTGAAGAAGTTCTTTAAGTATCTTTTCTATTACAGGCCCTCTTGCTCTAAATCCCCACTCTTTTCTTAATTGATCAAACCTTGAAATTAGTTCCTCAGGTAAATCAATTGAAATTCTTTTTGTATTTGAATTTTCAGGAATATTCAATAATATTTTCTTAAATAGTATGGAATTTATTTAATTTTATTCAAAAAAAATTGAAAGTCCATACGAAATATTGTTTTTAAATTAAAACCAATTTATATTTATGTCACAAGTCAATTAAGAGTCTTTTTATAATAAAAATAAAAATGTTTAATTGTTATTTCAAGTCATCTAAAGAAAAAAAGAGTTTTTATCAACATAAGAAATTAGAAATGCTCAATTATATTAAGGATTCACTTGAACGCAAAATTGCCTCAGTAAAAGCATCTATAGAAGTTCTAGAAAGCCAAATAAGCAGGGATAAGGAAGTTGAAGTAACTAACTAGTATTTAAACAAAATTTTCTAGAAGTTTTTCAGGGCCTAATTTCTTTAAATAATTAATATTTGAATTTTCAGTTACTAATAAGTATCCTGCAAATCCTAAACCGTTAATACTGAAACCATGGATATTATCATTTTTTCTTTTTATAATAGCGATCCATTTATTAGTTATTAAAATATTGTAAGGGTATATCGGTTTCTTATCACTAATAGGGTTCCCAAGTCCTAATTTCTTGCATAATTCCAAGTAAAATTCAAAAAGAAATGATGGATTTTCTAAAAAATTAAATTTGGATACAACAATATTTTTTTTTAGCTTACTATCTATATCTTGATATGAGTTCATCTCTAAAAACCACTTTTCTCTAGGGCATGATATCTCACCTTTAGATCTACGCAGAAGTTGAAAATGCCTGTGAGGTTGACTCGCTCCCGCAATTGGAGAACTATTGAAAAACCATAATCCACTAGTATCTTTATTAACTTGTTGGATCGCTCTCCAATCTTTAATATCTAACCATCCATTTTGAGGTTTCCATTCATTTGTAATAAGTAAAATATGACCTTTTTGTACAGGGTACTTATTTAATATTAGTTGATGATTATCACCAATTTTATCAATTTCTAGTATCTTTTCCCAGGGACAAAATGGATTTTGCTTAGGACCATAAATTTTTTTTTTATTAAATTTTAAAGTATCGAGTTTCCTAATTATGAAGTCGTCTTTTTCATATAAATCTCTTGTAATAATATCAGTTTTGAGAGGATATAATGATTCATCATCAATTGATAATTGAGTTTGTTCTAGTGCTTTTTTCCAATATATTTCTAAACTCATTTAAAAAAATTTATCATTATCATTTTAAAAAAAAAAATAAACTTGTAATTACTTTTTATTAAATTGATATTCTTTCAATTTTTCCAGAGGTACTGATTCTAAGACGACAATATTAGTTGATTCTAATATGACTTTTGGTGCAAGACCGTCTAATAATGCTTGCTTCCACCTATCAAGACAAATACACCAATGATCACCATCCTTTAGTCCTGGGAAGGAATAAATAGGCATGGGAGTTATTAAATCATTACCTTGTGATTTACTATATTTCAGGAAATTATCATCCATTACACAACATATGGAATGATTCCCTCCATCTTTTTTGTCATAGTTGCAAAATCCATCCCTGAACCACCCTGTCATAGGTGCGCAACTACAAATCTCAATTTCTTCTCCAAGGACATTTAACTGATTGTGATTATTTATGGTCATAGTTTTTTTAATAATAGTAAAACACCAACAATTCTTTAAAAAAGGTTGACGAGTATGGGGGGTAAGGAGGTAATAATTCTAATAAGGTTTTTTTCATTATGGATTGGGACTTTACTGAAAACATTGCATTTAAAGCTCTTTATGAAGCTTTTAAAGATAGTGATGAAACTTCCGCATTAGAATTTTTATCTAGTGATGGTGCTTCATATTATCTTGAGTTAACACAGGATGCCGCGGGTGAGGGACTTGATCTGGGTGATAATGAAACGATGGATGAACTACAGGAAGAAATTATTGAATATTTAGAAAATAACTAAAAATTTAGCTTAAGCGCTGAAATATTTAGCTTTTGAGTGTAGTGAAATGATAGCTGTAGTACTTTGTTCTGGATGAAGTTGTTCAGATTCATCCATGGTCAAGTTTATTCTTTTGGCATCCAACAATGATAATTGTATGTTTGAATCAGATACATTTGGACATGCAGGATAACCAAAAGAATATCTAGCTCCTCTATATTTTTGAGCTAGTATTTCTCTATTATTGTCTGGTTCTTCAGTCCTAAAACCACATTCAATACGAATTAATGCATGGACATACTCAGCTAGAGCTTCTGCTAATTGCACAGTAAGTCCATGGAATAACAAATAATCGCTATATTTATCTTCTTTAAATAATTTTTGAGAATATTCGCTAGCAATATCGCCCATGGTTACTGCCTGCATAGGAAATATATCTATCGGTTTATCATTTTTTAAATCACAATAAAAATCAGCTATGCATAAATTATTCCCAGATTTTTGTCGTGGAAAATTAAATAGGGAAATTTTATTTAATGATTTCTCATCAAATAAGCAAATACTATTATCTTTTCTTCCGCATCTGAAATATCCATAAACTGCTTTGGGTGATATAAGTTTTTTCTCTATAATTATCTCTAACCATTTATCTAACAATGGTTTAGCGTATGAATCCAAATAATTATTGTATTCATCTACGCTTTGGTTTTTTCCTTTTTTTATTTGCCATTGCCCGCTAAATAAAGCTTTTGTATCTAAATAAAATATTAACTTATTTAAATCTATATCAACATCGTTCAAGACTTTCGTTCCCAAGAATGGGGCTTGAATTGGATCTTCTTCATTTATAAATTTAGATCTTATAAAATTTTCTTTTAAATTTAATTTTGAAGTCTCGGTATTTATGGATATTGATTTTTTAACAGCTTGAGAGTTTGATTTTGATGAGGCTAAATTAATATTTATACCCTCATTGTTAATGAAACCCTCTGTATTTGACCAATTACCCTTTTTCTTATTATCCATATATTCATTCATGAATTTAAGATCAGTAAACGCGTCTTTTCCGTACAATATTTTCCCTTTATATATTTTGCTGCAGTCCTCATTTACAAATTTTGGGGTTAAGGCTGCGCCTCCTAATATTACTGGTACACTAATATTTTCATTGTTAAAAGCCTCTAAATTATCTTTCATAAAAGCAGTTGATTTAACAAGTAATCCGCTCATAGCGATGCAATCTGCATTGTATTTTTTTTGTGCATCTATAATTGCTGAAACATCTTGCTTTATTCCTAGATTTATTACGTCATAACCATTATTTGTAAGTATTATATCTACCAAATTTTTTCCAATATCATGTACATCGCCTTTGACAGTTGCAATTAAGAGTTTTCCATTTGATATATTTTCATCTACAGTTTCCATGTATGGCTCTAAAATTGAAACAGCAAATTTCATTGTTTCGGCGGATTGGAGTACAAATGGCAATTGCATTTGACCTGATCCAAATAAATCTCCTACAACTTTCATCCCATCTAGTAAAAAGGTATTAATTATTTCAAGAGGTTTATATTTCTTTAACGCTTTATTTAATTGATCCTCTAATCCTATTTTTTCTCCATCTATAATATGATTTTTCAGACTTTCTTCAAGAGTTAGGTTTTTATTTTCTGAAGATGCTTTTTTGAAATCTTGAATAGATAAATCTTGAAAAGCCTTTGTTAATTCTACTAATGGATCATAAATACAAATATCATCTTCAAATTTTCTTTTATCATAAATCAAATCTAAGCAAAGCTTTTTAGTTTCTTCAGAAATTTTTGATAATGGCAAAATTTTATTTGGTGCGATGATAGCAGAATCTAATCCTGCTTTAATGCATTCATCTAAAAATATTGAATTTAGATTAATTCTTGATAATGGTGAAAGACCAAAACTAATGTTTGATATCCCAAGTATGATATGAATATCTGGGAAATTTTCACGAATTTTTAATATAGCACTAATAGTTTCTTTAGCGTTTAATCTATCTTCTTCTATCCCTGTAGATATTGGCAGAGCTAATGGATCAAAAAATAGCTCATAATCTGACAAACCACATTCTCTTGTTCTATTAATCGCTCGTTTGACAATCTTATATTTTTTTTCTGAATTCCTTGCCATTCCATCTTCATCAATTGTTCCGACAACAAGACCTGAACCATACCCTAAGGCTAAATTTAGAACTTGATCAAACCTTTCATTGCCATCTTCGTAATTGGTTGAATTTATAATACATTTACCACCAGCTGACTTTAATCCACTTTCCATTTTGTCAGCATCTGTAGAATCAATCATTAATGGTAAATTTATATTGGTAACTAGTCTTGAAGTTATTTCTTTCATATCTTTCACTCCGTCTCTGCCTACATAATCAACATTTACATCAAGAACGTGAGCATTTTCTTTTTGTTGTTGTTTGGCAATTGCAACTAAGCCATCCCAATCGTCGTTATTTAATAACTCCCTTACCTTTTTCGATCCACTTGCATTTAATCTTTCTCCTACTATTAAAATTGAATTGTCTTGTTTATATGGCACAGAGTTATATATTGATGAGGCAGATGGAATAAAACCACTTGAATTTTTCTTACCATTGTTGGAGGTCCTTTCAATATCAATAATTTCATCGATTATTGAAGACAGGTATTTTATATGTTCAGGTGTTGTCCCACAACATCCACCTATTAATTGAACATTAAAGTCATATATAAAATTCATTAACTGCATCTTTAATTCTATTGGCTTTAATCTATAGTGAGCTACACCACCAATATTTTCGGGAAGACCTGCATTGGGAATACAGCTTATAGCGAAGGGAGAATTTTCAGACAAATATTTAATATGTTCCTTCATTTGCTCAGGACCAGTTGCACAATTAAGTCCAAGGATATCTATATTAAATGGCTCTAATATTGTTAATGCAGAAGCAATATCAGATCCAACAAGCATAGTACCTGTTGTTTCCATTGTTATAGATACCATTAAAGGTATATCAATATTTTTACTTTCTAGAATTTCTTTTGATGCTAATAAGGCAGATTTAATTTGTAAAACATCCTGACAAGTTTCAATCAAAAGAAGATCAACTCCTCCATCTATAAGACCATAAATTTGTTCTTTATATGATTGCTTTAATTCATCAAAATCTATATGACCTAAGGTGGGTAATTTAGTTGTTGGCCCAATTGAACCTGCTACAAACCTTGGTTTATCAACTGATGAGTATTTGGCAGCAGCTTTTTTTGCTATAAATGCTGCATTTTTATTTATCTTATAAGCCTTATCTGCAATATCATATTCATCAAGAACTATTGATGAGGCACCAAATGTATTAGTTTCTATAACATGACAACCTGCTTCTAAAAATGAATTATGAACCTTCTCAACTACCTCTGGCGATGATAAAACAAGGTTTTCATTACATCCCTCTAATTCTTTTCCTCCAAAGTCATCTGCAGTAAGATTTAAGTTCTGAAAAGATGTTCCAGTACCTCCGTCAAAAATAATTAATGGTTTTTCATCTCTATTTAAATAGGTTCTGAAAGATTCCATTTTTAGTTAAAAAATAATTTATTTTAGTGAAATTCTTGTTACCCAATTATCATAGTCTTGAGAACGACCTTCTGTTATTTCTATAAGCTTACTTTTTAATTTATTCATTATTGGTCTTTCAACATTTAATTCAGTTGATTCAATTTTTTTAACTGGTGTAATTTTTGCTGCTGTACCAGTTAGAAAAACTTCATCTGCTATTAATAATTCTGTTTTATCAACAGGCCTTTCAATTACATTTATTCCAAATGATTTTGCTAATTCAATTACACTAGCTCTAGTAATACCCTCAAGGATATCTTGATCAACACCAGGAGTGATTAAGTCTCCATTCCTTACAATAAATAAATTCATACCACTAGCTTCGCTTACCTTACCACTTGAATTTAATAGCAGGGCTTCATCAAAACCCGATAAACTAGCTTCTGTTTTGGCTAATGAACTAGTAATATATGCTCCACTTATTTTTCCTCTTAAGGGGAGAGATCTATCTTCTTGTCTTGTCCAACTACTCATTCTACAAGAAACACCATCTGGGGATAGATAATCTCCTAGTTCAATACAATAAATAAAGAAATTTGTTTCAATATTGTGTAACCTTGGCGCTATACCTAAATCGCTTGTATATACAAATGGTCTTATATAAATAGGTTTTTCTGGCTTGTTTATTGTTATAACTTCTTCTAAGGCTTTAAAAATATATTCTTCGGAAATTTCAGTTAAGAGTAATTTTGCACTTTGAGATAATCTTTTTATATGTTTATCAGTTCTAAACAAAAGGAATTCTTCTTTGTTTGTTGGATTAGGTATTGCTCGCATTCCTCCAAATGCAGCAGTACCGTAATGTAGTGCATGAGTAGCTATTGATATTTTTGCTTCTTTAAATGGAATACATTTACCTTCGAACCAGGCGTATGGAAGAAATTCATGCATATTTAATTTATTTAATTAAGGTAAACTTGTTTTATCCTACTTACATATTCTAAACCTTATTTATATATAAAAATGCACAGGATATTAAATATAGCAGGAAATGAAAAGAATAAGGATGATTTAATTGAGCAACCAGCTGCAGATTTTATTTTTATAACAAGTGTCAAGGCTGATTTAAATCTTATATCAAACTTATTGTTAGAAAAAGAATTTTCTTCATTAAAAAATAATATAAGAGCTTTAGAAATTTCTAATTTAAATTCCTCTGCTCAAATAGATAATTATTTATTAAAAACAATAAATTATGCAAAAGTAGTCATACTTAGAATATTTGGAGATAAAGGTACATGGAACTATGGAATTGAACAACTTTTAAATTGGCAAGCAGTTAATAAAAAAAGGAAGTTAGTAATCCTTTCAGGAACCATTGACCAGGAAATTTCCTTATGTGAAATAAGTAGTATAGATAAAAATATTGCATTAAATATTTCTAGATTACTAAGATCTGGAGGACTGGATAATTATAGAAAGTTTCTTAATTGTTTAAATTATTTAGTTGTAGATGAAAAATTAATTCCTGATGATTTTTTGAATATTACTTATTATGCAGATCCCTATTTACATGATTGGAAAAATGAAAGTGGCCAAAAGATAGGAATAATATCCTATAAGTCGCTTTTTTTGGCTAATGAAATTGAAGTAAACGAAAAACTTAACTTGCAATTAAGAAAATGCGGATTATCTCCTAAAACATTTTTTATTTCAACACTAAAAGATCATATTATTCAAAAGAAATTAATAGAAATTTTTAAAAAAGAAGATATTAAACTAATAATTACCACAACTTCATTTTCTTCATCTCAAATCAAAAATAATGAATTAATTGAAAATTCAACAAATATTTTTACTTCTCTTAAAATTCCAATTTTACAGCTTCTTTCTTCTAATAGATCAAGAAAAAAGTGGTTAAATTCATCTATTGGAATGAATTCATCTGATTTATTAATGCAAATAATTATTCCTGAATTTGATGGAAGAATTACAACATGTCCTTCAGCATTTAAAGAAATAATTTCTAAGAAAAATACACTATATAGTGAAATAACTAGTTACAAAGCTGATCAAGTAGGTATTCAATGGATTTCAAAATTTGCAACAAATTATGTGAAACTTCAGAATCTTAATAATTTTGATAAAAGAATTTGTTTAGTAATAGGTAATTATCCAGTAAAGAACGGAAGAATCGGTAATGGCGTTGGTCTAAATACACCATCTTCAATAATAAATATTCTTAATTGGTTGAAAGATGAAGGTTATGACCTTGGATCTTGTAATTATCCCCAAGATTCTTCAGAATTAATGTCAATGCTTATAAAAACTAGAACTAATGATATTGAATCTCAAAATAATAAACCATTAGATTACTTACCACTTAGTGAATATTTAAAATATTGGAATTATTTAGAAATTGATCCCAAAAATATTATTGTTAGTCGTTGGGGTAAACCATCTGATGCGATCGATCTAGATAATAAAGGTTTCTCAATAAATGGTATTAGGTTTGGAAAAATAACATTATTGATTCAACCTCAACGAGGTTATGACGCTTTCACTGATAGAGATATTCATTCTCCCGATCTTCCACCTCCCCATAGATATTTAGCACAATATTTTTGGATTGAAAAAGTTTTTAATGCAAATGCTATGTGCCATATTGGTAAACATGGGACTGTTGAATGGTTACCTGGTAAATCTATAGGTCTCAGCAATAAATGTTTTCCAAATATTATTTGTCCAGCAATACCAAACATATATCCCTTTATTGTAAATGATCCTGGAGAAGGATCCCAAGCTAAAAGAAGAACTGCTGCAACAATTATTGATCATTTAACCCCTCCTTTGGATAGGTCAGAATTATATGGAAAATATTCAATATTAGAAAATTATTTAGACGAATATTTTGAAGCAAAATTATTAAATTCTAATCGGATTGAAATAATAGAAAATTCCATTTTTGAATTAATAAAAAAAGATTTTAGCGAAATTACCTTAAAGAATAAAAATAATCAAATAGAAGAAATTGATTCCTTTCTTTGTAAAATAAAAGAATCTCAAATTAGGACAGGTTTGCATATTTTTGGCAATAGGCAGAATGTCATTAATGAAATAAATTTATTCTTGTGTATTGCTAGAGTACCAAATACAAATCGAATTGGTGTTATTCAATATATAGCAAAACATTTAAAACTAGATTTGAATCCTTGGACAAATCAATATGATCAAATGTTAAGTGAAAAAGATAAAAAAATATTATTGACTTTTTCCAACAAAAACATTTTAAACTTTAGAATGGCTATTGATTTTTTGGAACAACAAGCAAAGTATTTAATATATTTGTTTTTTTACAAAAAGAATACCAATTTAAAAAGTCTAGAAAAATATAAAAATCAGAAAATAATAGACTATTTCTTTAATGAAAAAAACCATAATAAGTATTTTTTATTATTAAAAAAAGAGATTCTAATTCCAATCATTAATTCTTCATATAATGAGAAATTATCATTTATTAATTCATTAAAGGGACAATATGTAAAAAGCGGTCCATCTGGAGCTCCTACGAGAGGTAAAACTGAAACTTTACCCACTGGTAAAAATTTCTTTTCAGTTGATTCGAGAGGACTGCCAACTGAATCAGCATGGAGTGTTGGTTGTCAGTCTGCTTCACAAATACTTGATTTATACAAACAAGATAATGGAGAAGATTTAAAAAATATAGCAATATCTGTATGGGCAACATCCACAATGAGAAATGGTGGTGAAGATATTTGTCAAATACTATATTTATTAGGAGTACAGCCTATTTGGGATGGGCCTTCAAGAAGAGTTGTTGATCTAGAAATCATTCCTTTATCTGTTCTCGAAAGACCAAGGGTTGATGTTACTTTAAGGATTTCGGGAATGTTTAGAGATGCATTTCCACAGTTAGTTAAATTAACTTCTAAAGCAATAAATCTTGTTTCTAATCTTAATGAGGATGGTAAATTTAACCCTCTTGCTGGGGCATCAAGGGATGGTGATTCAATTAATCGTATATTTGGGTCAGCGCCAGGTTCATATGGAGCTGGTCTACAAGAACTAATTTCTAATTCTAATTGGGAAAATATTGATGATTTTGGAGAATCATTTCTTAATTGGAGTAAGTGGATTTACAATGATAATCTTGAACCTATAGAGGATAAAAAATCATTAGAAAATGCTCTTAAAAATGTGCAGTTAGTCGTTCATAACCAAGATAATAAGGAACATGATATTTTAGATTCTGATGATTATTATCAGTTTCAGGGTGGATTATCTTCAGCAGTAAAAAAATTGGGCGGTAAATTTCCTGAAATGTACCATGGTGATTTATCAAAATTTGGATTATCCAAAATTTCAAAATTACAAGATGAAATTAATAAAGTTGTTATATCAAGAATTCTTAACCCTAAATGGATAAATGGAATGAAGGATAATGGTTATAAAGGTGCGTTTGAATTTTCAGCTACACTTGATTACTTATATGCTTTTGATGCTTCTACTGAAGTAGTCTCAGATTGGTGTTATGAGGAAGTTTATAAATCATGGTTATGTGATCTGGATCTTAGGAATTTCTTTTTAGAGAATAATCCATGGGCTTTAAGAGATATTGCACAAAGATTTCTTGAAATTGCCAATAGAAAAATGTGGAATAATTGTTCATCAGATGTCATTGAAAATTTAAAGAACATAATTATTAATACTGATTCAAAAATTGAAAAAAACGAATTCTGAATTATCTACCTAATAGCGAAAGTCCATGACTATCTGTTCCGCATGTTTTTAGCATTGAATATTTATCTGCTAATTTATCTATTTCTGAACATACAAATAAACTAGGATTCCATACTTCATTAAGTTCATAATCGTACCAAACCTCTATTCCATCAATACCTTGTATTTTGGCCTCTGGAATTAATTTATAAAAGGGAATCCTGTATCTCGCTGGATGAGCAAGAAATGATAAACCACCAGCTAAATTAATTGCTTTTATAACTGATTTAATATTTAAATCATTACCTATTGGAGACTCTCCAAGGATGTAAGGATTTAGGTATTTACTTTTTATATCTATTCCCAATCCAATTACATGCACTAAACATCCTAAAATCAAACAATTAATTTCTATTCCCGAAATTAATGTAAAAGAATCTTTAGGATAATTTTTGAGTATATTATTTTTTTTTATATATTCATGAGCTTTAATTGTATGATGATCGGTTATTGATAAAAATTTCAAATTATTTTTATAAGCTTGTTCTAAAAGTTCATATGGTTCTAAACTTCCATCACTAAATTTTGTATGACAGTGAAAATTAATATTTATAGGACAACTATTTTTATTAATATTGGAAGTTAATTTTACTAAGTCTTCCCTATTCATTACTTAATGAATTCTCATTTTTCTTTCTAATCTTTGCATATAATTGTATTGAAGCCAACATGAAAATAATTAGTCCAACTACGCTCCATGTAGCAACACTAGTTGGAAAATTATTTTTAAAAATAACTAAAAGTACAATTATAAATAATAATAAAGTAGGCAATTCATTTAATAATCTAAGGTTTTTTGCTGAAATGGTTGAAGTACCATTTTGTAATGAATACATTATTTTATAACAAAAAGAATGATAAATTACTAATCCCAAAACAAAAGAAATTTTAATTTGCAACCACTTCTCACTTAACCAACTTGGTTGCATAATAACCATGCAAATAGCCATACTTAAAGCTAATATCATCCCAGGTGTTGTGATTATATTCGCCAGCCTTTTTTCCATCAAGGTGTATTGGTTATTAAAGGCAATTTTTAATTCATTATCCATATTTTTAGATTCTTCATGATATATAAAAAGTCTTACTAAATAAAAAAGTCCCGCAAACCAAACTATTACACCAATAATGTGAAGTGATTTAAACCAGAGATATGCTTCAGCTGCCAAATTACTAGATTAATTTAAAAATATATATTTTTAATATAGTTATATTTAACAATATCAAGAAATCTATTTTTCAAAATTTAATATTTATTACTCGTTAAAATATTCATATATATCATTTACTGAATTTTTTCCAAGTCCTTTAACTTTTGATAAATCCTCTTTACTAGCTATTCTTATCGCGTCTATTGATTTAAAATGCTCAAGCAATTCTCTTATTCTTGATGGTCCTAATCCACTGATTTGGGACAATTGAGATCTATTCATTCTTTTAGATCTTTTGTCTCTATGAAAAGATAATGCAAATCTATGTGCTTCATCTCTTACCCTTCTTAATAGAAGAACTCCTTTTTGATTTTCATCAGTATCAAGAGACTTAGTAAATCCTGGAATATAAATTTCTTCATTTTTTTTTGCCAATGAACATATAGTTACTTCTTCCTCCAGATTTAATTCTTTTAATGCTTTAATAGCTGCATTTAACTGTCCTTTCCCTCCATCAATCATTATTAAATCTGGCCAATCTGATAGAAGTTCATTGTCTAATTTACTATTTGTTTTATCATTTAATATTGAAAAATCCCCACCGTTTTTTTTAAATCTTGACCATTTTTTAAATCTTCTATGTATTACTTCATATATCGAAGCAAAATCATCACTATGTCCTATAAAAACGTTTGGATCTTTAATTTTATATTTCCTATAATGCTGTTTAGAAGGAATCCCATCAATAAAAACGACTTGTGATGCTACAGGGTCACTACCTTGAATATGGCTTATATCATAACCTTCAATTCTTTTAGGTTGTTCGCTTAATTCAAGTATTTGGGCAAGATCCTCAATTGATGACTCATTATCTTGTATCCCATTTAATATTCTATCTAATTCCAATTTCGCATTTTTTAAAACCATTTCTACAGTTTCATGTTTTTTATTTCTTTTTGGGATTAGGATTTTTACTTTCTTTTTTCTTAGCTCCGTTAACCAATCCTCTATGGTTGCTTGTTTTGGAAGGTTATATTGAATAAGAATTTCTGATGGAATTTCTACAGGTTCAACATTCATATAATGCTCTTCTAATATCTTTTGTAAAATATGATTTTCATCTTCATTATTTAATTTTTGACTATAGCCAATTCTCCCAATGAGCTTACCAGATCTCATTTGGAAGATTTGTATACTAGCTACATTTTGTTCTGAAACTATTCCAAAGATATCTCTATTAATTGAAGAATCTGGTATTGATATTTTTTGTGATTCAGTTAATAATTTTAGACCTGAAATTTGGTCCCTTATTTTTGCTGCATTCTCATAATCTAAATCATTAGAAAATTGCAGCATTTTTTTTTGTAAAAATATTTCTAAGTCATCATTTCTTCCCTGAAATATCATAGATACTTGTTTGATTATTTTTTTATAATCGTCTGATGATATAACTTCTTGGCAAACACCTGGACATCTTCCTATTGAATAATTCAAACAAGTTCTATCTTTATAGACTGGCCTTGGTCTTTGTCTAAGAGGAAATATTTTTTTTATCGTAAATAATGTTCTCCTTAATAATCCGACATCAACATAAGGTCCATAATATCTATCTAAATTATTTCTATTTCTTCTTCTTCTTGTAATAAATATTCGAGGATATTTTTCACTCCAAGTTATACAAAGATATGGATATTTCTTATCATCCTTTAAAAGAATATTAAAATATGGTTTGTTTGTTTTAATTAAATTTGACTCTAAATTTAATGCTTCATATTCGCTATCTGTGACTATTATTTCTATTTCAGTTATTTGACGAACCATCAAACTTAATCGGGGAGTTAAATCTGAATAATTATTGAAATAACTACTTACTCTACTTCGTAGTTTTTTAGATTTACCGATATAAAGTAAGTTATTATCAATATCTTTAAAAAGATAACAACCAGAAGACTTTGGAATTTCGGATAATCTTGATTTTAATAACTCCTTATTATTAATTAATTTATATTCAATTTTAAAATTATATTTGTTATTTATTTTTTCGATAGAGGAATTACTCATTTATAATGATTAACCTCCATAATTCCAGCCAGTTGAAGATAAATTTAGTGAGTCAACATCATTATTAAGATAAGCTGATTGAACCTCTCCTACAAAAACGGTATGATCTCCATGCATAACACTTCCAACAACATTACATTCAAAACCTCCAACACTATCAACTAAAATAGGCAATCCAAGCTCACCTAAATTAAATTCGACAGATTCAAATCTACCTCCTAATGCTTTTTGAGGTTTAAAGAAAACAGCTGCTAGATCCTTTTGATCACTTTTGAGAACATTTAATGAGAACTTATTGGTTGACTTTATTATTTCATGACTAGAACCCTCTGCTCTAACAGCCATTACAACTAATGGTGGGGTGAAAGAACCTTGAGTCACCCAACTTGCAGTAAATCCATTCACTTCATTTTTATCCTCGTCTCTAACGCCACAAATAAATAATCCGTGAGGTATTTTTCTTAATAAGATTTTTTTTGCTTCTAGATTTAATGTCATAATTGATTTAACTTATAATCTTATTTTAACTAAATTTCTTATTCGATCATAATAAATTCATGAAAATTCTTTATCCAGGTACATTTGATCCTTTAACAAATGGGCATCTTGATTTAATAGAAAGGGCTGAAAAAATATTTGGCAATCTAGTAGTTGCTGTTTTAGAAAATACCTCCAAAACACCAACATTTAATCTTGAAAGAAGAATAATACAAATAAAAAATTCTCTTTCTCATTTACCTAATATTGAAGTTATTTCTTATTCTGGTCTAACTGTTGATTGTGCAAATGATCTAAAAGCTAATCTTATTCTTAGAGGCTTAAGAGCAATGAGTGATTTTGAGTATGAACTTCAGATTGCTCATACAAATAAATCTCTTAATAATGATATTGAAACTATATTTTTATCGACAAATACAAATTATAGTTTTCTTAGTAGTTCTTTAGTAAAAGAAGTTGCAAAATTTGGTGGTGAAATTAATCACATGGTACCCCCCTCTGTTGAGAGGGATTTAAAAGAATATTTTAAATAAAATTTTATTAACAGGATTTCAAGTAATAAAGATCACGTAATAATTTAAAAGCTTTTTCTTTATTAATTTTATTAGAATTTTGGATAATGCTTATAATTATTGGCTTGTCATTTTTATATAAAAAGCCAGATAATGCAAAGACATTTGAAAGAGTCCCAGTTTTGCCAAAAAACTTTCCAGACAATTCACTATTTACAAATCTTTTAGCTAAAGTTCCTCTAACTCCCGTAATTGAAAGTGTAGATTGATAAGCTTTAAAATCATTAAAATATCTCATTTTATCTAAAAACAATACAACTAACTTTGTTGTAATTTTATTTTCTCGAGACAATCCACTAGCATCTGCAAAGTAAGCATTAGTTGCTGGGAGGCCTTTATTTTCAAGCCATCTTTTCAATTTTATATAGTTATTATCGTTCCATGTATTTGAGGCATTTTTAAAAAGAGATTCAGCCGTAAAATTATGGCTTTCAGAATTTGTTAGAGTTAATAATGAAAGAATTGGAGTTGAATATACTTTATTAATTTCTTTAATATTTTTTAAATAAAAAGTTTTTTCTAAATCAAATAAATCTATATTTATTTTTGAATTTGGGAATTTATTTTTTAAATAATTTTTAATAAAATTTTTTAATACATAAATATCATCATATTTATTGTTATTACTTTCAATTGCAAGAGATGTAATTGGAGATCCATATTCGTAAAGTTTATCAGTATTTGTCCAACCACTAGGCCAATATAATTTTGAATCAATTTCTACAATATTAAAGTTAATAATTTTATTTTCTTTAACATTTGAAATTAGTTCGATTATATTTTCATAATTAAGATCTGGATCACCTTGACCTTGTAAATAGTAATCGTTTTTATTTTTAAATAAGGAAGTTTTTAAATTATTATTTAATTTATATTTACTTAAAACATAAGCTGATGAAAATAATTTTTGGTTAGATGCTGGCAACCTTGGAACATCCTGATTGTAGGAACTTATTATTTCCCCTTTATTATTAATAATTGATACACTAAAAGAATCATCAAGCGTTTGATTCAATAAAGCATCATAAGTAGGACATATTTTGTTTTTAGTAATTATTCCCGGAAAATTAAAATAAATACTATTTAAAATAGTTATTTGCTGTTTTGCTAGTAAATATCTTATTAAGAAAGGTGATGTTACTAATACAAAAACAATAAAGAAAAATGAATATATTTTTTTTTTCACATTCAATCTATAAATTTACAAAAATAGATTCATTGTCAGGTTTAATTTCAAATTCTTTTGTAAAAAAATATCTTTTATTTTCTTCTTTGAAAAGCAACCAGTTATTTGGATAAATATGCATAAGAGCAGCTTTATTTAAAGGCTGCAGAAAATAAATATTTTTCCATGTTTTGACAAAGTTTTTACGTCGCTCTCTAATAACACTTCCTATACCAATATTGGCATCTTCAAATTTTGGATTTAATGAATAATGTGTACCTTGATAATTATCAGACATTGGTTCAAATGAATCGAAATCATATGGCTGTGGTAGTATCGATATCATTGCACTATCAACATTATTAATATTATTTGATTCATTAAATGATTTAAAAGTAAAGATTTTATCTTTGATCTCTGGATAGTCTCTTTGAGCCAAAGCCACAGCACCTTGATCAGCAAATGTTATGAATACATTATTATTTTTAGACAATATCTTGTAGATAGTTATTCCAATTCTGTTAAACTTCAACCCTTCAAAATTAAATTCTATAGTAAATCTTTTATTTGAATCTAATAAACTTGGAATAATTGCATCCTCCATATTCTTAAGAGATTCATTTAAATCTTTAGGTAGTCTGTAATTGGTTTCCATTAAAATTTGTCAATACATATTTGAATAAGTTCTAAAAATTTATCTATTTCTGACTTATTGTTTATTGAACCTAAAGTAACACGAATATTTGAATATAGTTCATCATCTTTTAAACCAATATTTTTAAGTGTTGAGCTAGGTTTCCCAGATGAGCTTGAACAAGCACTTCCACTACTTATGGCTATTTTATTTTCTGACATGAAATTAACAATCTTATAGGCCCTTATAGGCTCAAATAGTTTATTTAATAGTAGAAAAGAAATATGACTGGGAAGTCTATGGTTAATACTACCCGTAATCTTTATATGATTATTATCTTTAATTTTTTGAAAAAAATAATTTTTAAGTTTATTGATATTATTAGAAGGAAATTCAGTTATGTAATCATATAATTTTATTTTTCCTTCAATATTCTTTAATGATTCATACATTCCAGCGATTAATGGCAAAGCTTGTGTACCTTGTCTAATTGAAAATTCCTGACTAAGTGATATGTCATTATTTTTTAAAATTTGTCTAGACTTTTCTTTTGTTAAAAGAATACCGATCCCTTTTGGACCTCCAAATTTATGAGCGGATAAACTTAAAAAATCACATTTAAGATCTTTCCAACTGAATATTCCATTACTTAATATTTGAGTTCCATCTAAATGAAACATTATATTTAATTCTTCACATTTGGAACCAATAAATTGGACAGGTTGTATTGTCCCAATTTCACTTTGTCCCCAAATAATTGATACAAGCTTAGTATCATTGTTTAAAAATTTTTCGATATTAGAAATATTTAAAATTCCATCATTATTTACCGTCCATTCGTAAATATCCCAATTTTGTTTTCTTAGTTTATTAGCACAAATAGTTGTTGCTTGATGTTCAACATTTGAAATAACAACCCTACCATTTTTAAATTTCTCATAAATATTATTAAATACAATATTTGTCGATTCCGATGAACCAGATGTAAAAATTATATCCTCTGGATCTGCTTCAAATATATAAGCAATTTTAGATCTAATTTTTTCAAGATATGTAGAGCATTTTATACCTAGCTCATATGTAGATGAAGGGTTATGCCAATAATTCCTATAAGTTGAATTAATTATATTTAAAACATTCTCAGACAACGGAGTTGTGGATGCATTATCTAAATAGATAAAATTATTTTCCATTAATTTACTAACATTGATCCTGAGAAAACCTTTTTAGCATTACCGGTCATCATTACTTCACAATCGTCTTTTGACCAATCAATTTTAAGATTACCTCCTGGTAAGGTTACTATGGTTTGTGAATTACAAAGACCTAATTTATAAGCTGCCACATGGATAGCACAGGCACCTGTTCCACAAGCTAAGGTTGGTCCTGCGCCCCTTTCCCATACTTTTACTTTGATATTATCTCTATTTAAAATTTGACAAAAATGCACATTAGTTTTTTCAGGAAATAATTCATTTTGTTCAAATAAAGGACCAAGTCTGGAAAGAACAATGGACTCTATGTCTTTTACAAAGAATATTAAATGAGGATTTCCCATTCCTACGGCATAACCTATATTACTAAAATCTTTCTCTATAAATTCGTGTGAAGGAATTGTATTTATTTTTTTTTCAATTGTTGTTGGAATATTTTGACATTCTAAAATTGGAACTCCCATTTTTACTGTAATTTCATCATTTATATATTTTGCAATTTTTAAACCTGCTTTAGTCTCAATTTTATATTCTATATTTTTATTATTCATTGAATCATTTACGTGGAGATACTCAACTAAACACCTAATTCCGTTTCCACACATTTGTGCTTCAGAACCATCAGAATTAAAAATTATCATTTTTGCATAATTATCTTCATTAGGTTCTTCTATAAAAATCACACCATCTGCTCCAACACCAAATTGCCTGTTGCAAATTTTTTTTATATCAAATATTTTATTTGTCTTGTAATTTTTATATAATTGATTTCCTCTAGTATCTAATATTACGAAATCATTTCCGTTACCTTGATATTTTTCAAAAGTTATATTTTTCATTTGTAATTCATATATCCTAAATTTTAATTATAAATTATTCCTTTTAACAATCTATTTCTATTTTATACAATGGATATTAAAATAATAATTTAACAAATAAAAATTAAGTGATTTCTCCCGATAAACAATATGATGCTGTTACCAATTTATATAATCCATCTGAAATAGAAAAAAAATGGCAGTCAATATGGACAGAAAACAATTTATACAAAACCGATGAATTAACTGAGAATAACGATAAATTTTATGCCTTATCAATGTTTCCCTACCCTTCAGGTAATCTTCATATGGGACATGTTAGGAATTATGTTATTACAGACTTAATAGCTCGATTCCAAAGGTTTAAGGGTAAATCTGTCCTACATCCAATGGGTTGGGACGCTTTTGGTTTACCTGCTGAAAATGCTGCGATTGAAAGAGGAATTAGTCCAAGTGTCTGGACTAAAAAAAATATTTCTCATATGAAGTCACAATTAAAGCTTTTGGGACTATCAGTTGATTGGGATAGAGAATTTGCAACATGTGATGAAAATTATTATATTTGGACTCAATATCTATTTTTAGAGTTATACAAGGCAGGTCTTGTATATCAAAAGGAATCAGAAGTTAATTGGGATCCTATAGATAATACAGTACTAGCGAATGAACAAGTTGACTCAGAGGGTAAATCTTGGAGATCTGGGGCATTAGTTGAAAAAAAATTATTAAAGCAATGGTTTTTAAGAATTACTAATTATGCGGATGAGTTATTGAAGGATTTAGAAAAATTAGATAACTGGCCAGAAAGAGTAAAAATAATGCAAGATAATTGGATTGGAAAGTCAATTGGTGCAAATATTAATTTCAATATCAATACCAATCCAGAAAAGAAAATAACTGTATTTACAACAAGGCCAGATACTTTATTTGGAGTTACTTATTTAGCAATTTCTGTTAATCATTCATTAATAAAAAAAATTACTGATCATGAAACCATACAAGATATAGAAAATCTTAAACAATATTTGAAAAATAATAAAAATAATGAACTTGAAAAAATTGGAATAAAAACTAGCTTAATAGCAATAAATCCAGTTAATTCTGAACCTATACCTATTTGGGTTGCTAGTTATGTTCTTGATGAATACGGTACAGGCGCTGTTATGGGTGTACCTGCTCATGATTATAGGGATTTTGAGTTTGCTAAGAAAAACAATATAGATATTAAACAGGTAATAGTAAAGGATAAAAGTGAACAAAGTAAGGAGCTTGATAATGCTTATGTAGAAAATGGATATCTAATTAATTCAAATGAATACAATGGTATAACAAATACTATTGCTAAATTAAAAATTGCAGAGGAGGGAGTAAATAATGGATGGGCCGAAAATAAAATTCAATATCGTTTAAGAGATTGGTTAATATCTAGACAAAGATATTGGGGATGTCCGATACCCATCGTTAATTGCAAAGAATGTGGAGCTGTTCCTTTAAACCAATTGGATTTGCCTGTTTCATTACCAAAAGATATAGAAATCTCCGCTAACAAGATTAATGCTTTAGGTAATAATAATAGTTGGATAAATACAACATGTCCAAAATGTGGAATAGCGGCAAGAAAAGAAACTGATACTATGGACACTTTCATGTGTTCATCTTGGTATTTTTTAAGATACCCATCTTCAAAATGTTCAACTAAGCCATTTGAAAAGAATGAAATTAATAAGTGGTTACCTGTAGATCAATATGTTGGAGGAGTAGAGCATGCAATATTGCATTTATTATATGCAAGATTTTTCACTAAAGCTTTGCGAGATAATGAACTATTTGATATTGATGAACCTTTCAAAAAACTATTAACGCAAGGAATGGTTCAGGCCGCAGCCTATAAAAACAATAAAACTGGTAAATATGTTTCTCCTTCTGATATTACTGACTTATCAAATCCTACAGATCCAATTGACAATTCTAAACTCGAAGTTCTTTTCGAGAAGATGTCTAAGTCTAAATATAATGGAATAGACCCTGAATCAGTAATTAAAAAATATGGGGCAGATACAGCAAGAATGTTTATATTATTTAAAGCACCACCAGAAAAAGATTTGGAATGGGGAGATACAGATGTTGAAGGACAATATAGATTTTTAAGTAGGATTTGGAAGCTTTATATAAATTGTGCAAAAGATATAAATAGTAAATCTAATTCCTATCCAGACAAAGAAAAAAGTTTAATAAAGTCAATGAATATAGCTATAAAAGAAATTTCAAATGACATATTAAATAACCAATTTAATACTGCGATTTCAGAACTAATGAAGTTTTATAATTCATTATCAAATTCCATTAATGACATAAACAATAATTTAAAAATTGATGCTTTAAAAACATTTTGTATTTTGTTGGCTCCATTTGCACCTCATATTGCAGAAGAAATATGGCATCTTATAGGATTTAAAAAATCTGTACATTTAGAACGTTGGCCTTCCTTTAATGCCGAGGCACTAAAGGAAGATTCATATGAACTAGTAATACAAGTGAATGGAAAAGTTAGAGATAAAGTAAATATTAATAATGATATGAGTGAAGATCAAATTAAAGAATTGACTCTTAAAAGACCTAACATATTAAAATGGATTCAAGGTAAGGAAATAAGAAAAATAATTATTGTTCAAGGAAAAATAATGAATATTGTTGTTTAAGAATTTATTTTTTGAATAACTAATGAATTTGGATTTGACCAATCGCCCTTAACTAAATAATTATCATTACCGAAACACATTTCACGGATTATAAAAAATATAGGTTCACTAACTGAATTATCAAATAATGATGTTATGTCATTTATAGAATATTCTCCACCTTCATCTAATAAATTACTTACTTTTTGTTGATACTCAATAATATTTGCAGCTGCTTTCTTTCCAGCTTCAACTCCAGGTTGATCATATGCATTTATATTTACCAATTCAGCGTAGAAGGATACAGCTCTCTCAAATAAAGCGATTAAAGCACCTAGTGAAAAACAATTTAACTTTTCTAACGTAATAGTGATACTTTGTCTGTTTTCACTAGAGAGTGCTGATCTGGTTCCTTGCAAAAAACCAGAAAGATATTCTTTAGGATTCTCTTTTTCATCAAATATATTATTAGATGGAGAATCTAATAATTCAATAAAAATACAAAAGAAATTATCAATACCATCTCTCAGTTGCTGAACATAAGCATGCTGATCTGTAGATCCTTTATTTCCAAAAACGGAAATACCTTGATTAACTACTTGACCATTCCTATTAAATTTCTTTCCTAATGATTCCATTACTAATTGCTGAAGATATTTACTAAAAACCTGTAACCTATCTCTATAAGGTAATACGACCATATCTCTCTTTCCAATGCCATCCCCAGTTAAATACCATGCGGATGATAATAGTGCTGCTGGATTATTTTTAAAATCACTTATACGTGTGGCTTCATCCATTAATGATGCACCTCTGATAAATTCAGAGATATTTTCATTAATAAGAGCTAATGGAAGTAATCCCACAGAGCTTGTAATACTAGTTCTTCCACCAACCCAATCTTGCAAATTAAATATTTTTAACCAATTTTCAGAAGTAGCTTTTTTAAATAACTTACTACCTTTCATAGTTATAGCTATCGCATTAGAATTCCATTCAAGAGAATTGTTTTCGCAGTGACTTTTAATAATTTCCATAGCAATTCTAGGTTCAGGTGTACCACCTGATTTGCTTACTACTACAAATAATGTTGTTGATAATTTTTCAGATAACTCTTCTAACTTTTCGCTAATTAAAAAAGGATCAACATTATCGATATAAGAAAAATTTAACCCTTTAGAACACTTCTGCAGTGACTCTGTAATAAGTAGCGGTCCTAATCCACTTCCACCAATTCCTATCCATAGAACATCAGTATACTGCTGATTATTCTTATTCTTAATATCCCCATTTAAAATTTGTTTTCCAAATTCAGAGATTGAAATAATATTTGCTCTAATTTCTTCTCCTATTTTTGAAGAGGGTGAAATTGATGGATTTCTTAACCAATAATGTCCAACTTGTCTATTTTCATCAATATTTGAGATGGCACCATTTTCTAATTCTTTTATTGATGAAAAAACATCTTTAAATTTACCTTCTAAATTTGTTATATCTTTACTTGTAAAATTAATTTTGCTTATGTCTAACCAAATATTTAATTTTTTATCAAACCAAAGATAATTACAAAATTTATCCCAAGAGTTTAAATCTCCATTCATTTTATATATTTGTTTCTTTTATTTATTATTCAATTATATCTATACGAATAGTACATGGATTTGAATCATTTAAATTTGTTTAAATTATTATCTTCAAATAAATATGTTTTTGAATAAAAACAATTTTAATTGAGGGTTTTTTTTATTTCATATGAATTTATTATTGGATAAAATAAAAAAATTGGATAGCTCATTTAATTACATAATTTCGCCTGAGATATCAGAATTTAGAAGATTTTCCCCAAAATTAAAAATAGGTGTACTTGCTTCTGGTAAAGGAACAAACTTTCAGGAATTAATTAATCTCTCAGAAAAAGGAGAGTTAGATATAGATATAAAAGTTCTAATAACTAACAAAGATGATGCAGGTTGTATAAAGAGAGCTGAAAGTAAAAAAATACCTCACAAAATTATAAGAAACAAAGACTTTCTGCAAAAAGAGGCATTTGAATTAGAAATTGTAAATACTTTAGTTCATTACGATGTTGAACTTGTGGTTATGGCAGGCTGGATGAAAATTGTTACTCCATTTTTTATTAATAAATTTAAGAATAAGATAATAAATATTCATCCTTCATTACTTCCAGCATATAAAGGTGGTTCTGCAATAAAGGATTCTATATTAAATGGTTCAAAAATAACTGGTTGTTCCGTACATTTTGTTGAAGAGGAGGTGGATAGCGGATCATTGATAATGCAAGCTGCATTGTCAATTAGAAATGATGATGATATTGATTCACTTTCCAAAAGAATACAAATTCTTGAGCATAAAATTTTACCTCACTCAATCTCTCTTGCTGGTTTCATGATAAGAAGTAATTTTATGGATAATTATTAGTTAAATCAAGACCTTCATCCATTGAAAATCCACTCATAATATTTAAATTTTGTATTGCTTGCCCAGTCTGACCTTTTAACAAATTATCAATCACAGACAATATAATTATTCTTCCATTTCGATTATCAACTTTAACAGAAAGTAAAATTTGGTTTGTATTTTTAACCCACTTTGTTGATGGGAATGTATCTACAGGTAAGACTTTAATATTTTTAAAATTTCTATAATAATTATCCAGAAGAATTCTGCAGTCATCAGAAGTTAATCCTGGATCTCTTAATCTCCCATAAATAGTCGAATGCATACCCCTTGAGATTGGTACTAAATGAGGTGTAAATAGCAGTTCAATTTTATTACCAGAAATTAAAGATGCCACTTGCTCGATCTCTGATGTATGTCTATGGTTTATTAATCCATATGCTGATAGACCTTCTCCACATTCTGATAAGAGTAGCTTTTGGTTTGGTTCTCGACCACCTCCAGAGGTTCCGCTTTTAGAGTCAATAACTATACCTTCATTTTCAATAATTCCTTGAGAGAGATAAGGAGTTAATGGAATAAGAGCAGATGTTGGATAACATCCTGGACAGGCAATTAATCTTCCTTTAGAAATGGCTTCTTTATTTATTTCAGGAAGACCGTAAACTGCCTCTTTACATAAATCATCATCATTCCTTTTATAAATAGCAGCTTCTTTGGAATATACTTTTTTCCATTCATCTAAGGATTTATATCTATAATCAGCAGATAAATCAATAACTTTAAGACCTCTATCTAATAATTTCCTTGTCAATGTAGAGGATAAGCCATTTGGTAAGCAAAGCAAAGCAACATCTGCATTTTTTGAAATATTATCAACTGAAATTTCTTCTATATAAGGATCATTATCTAGACAAATAAAAGGGAAATTATCATTCCACTTAGATCCAGATGTTTTATTACCTCCTAAATATGAAATTTTGTATTTTTTATTTTTCTTTAAAAGATTTACCGCTTGAATACCGCCGTAACCTGTAGCACCTACTATTGCAACATTCATTTCTTTGAATTGGCAGACTTTGAGATAGGATTATAAAGTGTTGAATTTAAGGTAACTAAAACACTATTTTTCTATATTGATAGGAATAATGAAAGAAACAAGTCCCAAATCAAATAATGGAACAATTTTGGATATAAATGACTCTTTTAAAATTGAATTTGATCCTATAAGCGATGCGTTGGCAGCTATAAGAAATGGTGAATGCATAATTGTTGTAGATGATGAGAGAAGAGAAAATGAAGGAGATTTAATATGTGCGGCTCAGTTTGCAACTCCACAGCAAATTAATTTTATGGCTACTGAGGGACGTGGTCTTATATGCCTAGCCATGCAAGGTGAAAAACTTGACTCTTTAGATTTACCATTAATGGTAGATAGAAATACAGATGAAAATCAAACAGCTTTTACGATATCAATTGATGCTGGTCCTGAGAATAATGTTACAACTGGAATTTCTGCTGAGGACAGGGCAAAGACAATTCAAGTTGCAATAAACCCAAATACAAAACCTGATGATTTAAGAAGACCTGGTCATATTTTTCCATTAAGAGCAAAGAAAGGTGGAGTATTAAAAAGGGCAGGGCATACCGAAGCGGCAGTAGATATTGCGGCAATGTCAGGTCTTTATCCTGCTGGAGTAATTTGCGAAATACAAAATCCTGACGGTTCCATGTCAAGACTTCCACAACTTAAGGAGTATGCAAAACAGTGGGGTATGAAATTAATATCCATAGCTGATTTAATAAGTTATCGTTTTCAAACTGAGAGATTTGTATTCAGAAAATCAGATGCTGTACTTCCAAGTATATTTGGTAATTTTAAAGCATATGGATATGTTAATGAACTTGATGGTTCAGAGCACGTTGCATTAGTTAAACAAAAATCATCAAAATTAAGCGAACCTGTACTAGTAAGAATGCATTCGGAGTGCTTAACTGGCGATGCTTTTGGATCATTACGTTGTGA
>QCPF01000011.1 GCA_003212655.1 Prochlorococcus sp. AG-436-D21
TTTCTAGCATTGGATCAACCTTGGAGGGTATTTCCCATAACATCAATGCAGATTTTGTTGCTGGAGAAATTGCTGCCGCAATAAATGCAGAAAAACTTATTCTCCTTACTGATACTCAAGGGATTTTAAAAGAAAAAGATAACAAAAATAGTCTTGTCGAAAAAACTAATCTCAAAGAGGCAAGAGATTTTATTGATAAAAAAATTGTCACTGAAGGTATGATTCCAAAGACAGAATGCTGTATAAGAGCTTTAGCACAAGGAGTCAAAGCGGCTCACATAATTGATGGAAGAATAGAACATTCATTACTTCTTGAGATTTTTACAAATTCCGGAATAGGTACAATGATAGTCGCCTAACCCATGAAAACTTATGAGCAAGTTTTAGAAACAGTAGAACTTGCTTTAGCTAAAGGTGAATATCATTATTGTATTGAATTTCTTTTGCCCATAATCGAATCATTTCCTTTATCAAGCAAAGAGGGAGTTAATTTAAGAACAATCTTAATTACTGCTCTTTGTGGTATTAATAAAAAGGAGGAGGCTAAAAGTTTTTGTAAAGAACTTCTAAAATCTTACGATAATAAGACGAGAGAAAATGCAAAATATTTAATGGAAGTTATAGACTCTCCTGACATTAAAAAGCCAGAAAATTGGAACGTACAGTTAGAAAGTGATCCATCACTCAATAAAATATCTCTTAATTCACTGCGCAAAAAAAGAGAAGTATTGAAGAAAAGAAAATTTATTAATGTAACTGAGACACCAACCGGTGAAACAAAACCCTTTCAGAAAGGCTTTTCACTTATAATTTTTTTAATACTATTATTATTAATTCCACTTTTAAGTGGCTGCGTTAAAATTGAGGATAATCTTGACCTTAGTGAACTTGATTCAATAACCAATAATTTAGTGATAGAGAGTAAATACATTAAGAAATTTCCTTGGCAATTAAAATTTGAAGATAAGATGAAAGGTATTTTTCCTGACGCAGAAATTGAACAAGACGAATCAACCTTTTCTTTGAAACATAAAAATCTCAATTTAGAAGATACAAAGCAAGTTCTTAAAATCACCCAAAATACAGCTGGAGAGTTAGCGGGAGAATCAACAAATATAGAAATTTATACTACTCAAAAAAACTTCATTTTTTTTAAAAAATACTTTTACAGGTTTGATTTGGATCTAAATTCTATTCAAGGTATTGATAATTTAGAACTTATTTTCAAAATTATTCCCCCTAATAAAGCTATCCTTACCGATAAAAATAATTCAAATTTAGAAATCACAAAAAATCTAATAATTTGGAATTTAAATCAAGGGCAGATCAATAGTCTGGAATTTTCTTTCTGGAGCCTCAACAAACTTTTGATTGGGATATCTTTTATTTTAATAATTATAATATTGGCTTATTTATTAAGATTCTATAGATTTAAATTAGGTTCAGATTTACCTCAACTTCCATCAAAGTAATTACAACTCTGATGGATTAACATCTATCGTTAAAAAAACATTTTTTGGAATAAGTTTCCATAATGTAGATCTATCAGGTAAAGGAATTTTTGTTCCTTCAGGACCATGTATTAATATCTGCCATCTAAATTTTTTGCCGACTTTAGCAATTAAACTAGGAGCGGGACCAATTAATTTCCAGTTCTTTTTTTCACAAAAATTGAGAAGATATTTTGCTAATTTTATTGAAATTGACTCAGTTAACTCATAATTTTCACCTGATAATTTAAGAAGGCAAATCGTGCAAAATGGAAATAAATTAGAATCTTTTCTCAATTTCGAGTTTTCACTTAAGAATCTCTGATAATCTCTTTTCTGAAGATATGAAATTACAGGGTGGTTAGGTTTATATGTTTGAAAAATTACTTTTCCTTTTTTTTGAGCCCTGCCTGCCCTACCAGCTAATTGCAAAAACAGTTGTAATGATTTTTCTTCTGCAGAAATATCTGGGCGATGAAGCAACCCATCTGCTGCAATAACTACTGAAAGAGTGATATTAGGGATGTCAATCCCTTTTGCCAACATTTGAGTTCCCACAAGAATATCAGCATCACCTTTAGAGAACTTTGCAAGGATATCTCTATGACCATCTTTCCCTGAGGTTGTATCTCTATCAAAGCGAAGAACTCTTAAGTCAGGAAATTCTTCATTTAAAAACTCTATTACCCTTTGTGTACCTATCCCAAAAGGTTTAAAGGCAGTTGAATGACAATCTGGGCAACTATTGATCAATCTCGATTTATGATCACACCAATGACACCTTAACCATTTCTTCCCTTGTGAACCGAGATGTACTGATAAAGGAACGTCGCAATTAGGGCAATTTATTAAATATCCACAATTTCTACAACTTAAAAACCCACTGTGCCCTCTCCTGGGGATCAAAATTATTGCCTGCTCTTTTTTTAAGCGTAGTTGAGGAAGCAATTGTAATAATTCATTTGAGAAAATTTTCATATTTCCTTTCTTGAACTCATCTCGCATATCAATAATTCTTATTTCAGGAACCTCATTACTAGATATCCTTTGAGTCATTCTTACCAATTTACAATTCTGTTCAAAAATACACTTTTTCCAAGTCTTCATTGATGGGGTTGCACTCCCAAAAATTAACTTTGCAGAATTCTTTTTTACTATTTCAATAGCAATCTCTCTTGCGTCATAACAAGGCATTGGACTATCTTGTTTATAAGAAACATCATGTTCTTCATCCATGATTATTAATCCTAGATTTTTCATTGGAAGAAAAACTGCGGACCTTGTTCCTATTACTATTAAAGGTTCATTAGCATGATTAATTTTCTTCCAAACCAAAGTCCTATGATTGGGAGAACAGTTACTATGATATTCGTAAACAACATTATTAAATCGCCTACTAAACCTATCAATAAGTTGAGGAATTAGGCCGATTTCTGGGGCTAGTATCAAACAACTTTTTTTCCTAAGAAATTGATCTTCAACAATTCTCATATATACTTCTGTTTTACCTGAACCTGTTTCGCCCCATAGAAGTAAAACATCTCCTGGTTTCATTGTTTGAAATTCTTGAAATGCAATTTTTTGCTCATTTGTAAGATTTGGCTTTTTAGTTGCAATATGATCATTCAAAAAGGAATTTAATTTAGTACCTATATTTTTTTTTCTTTTAGATTTAACAAGGTAATTTTTACTGACCATTGAGTTAATTAATTTATAATTAAAACCAGACTTAATTAATTCACTTTGCCAATTACCTTTTTCAGGCAAAGTATTCATTAAAAGAAATTCTTTTTTGGTTAATCCATTTTTCTTAATATCAAATTCTCCTTTAATTTCAATCCATATTTGATCTTTTAAACCTTTAGAAAAATTCTTGTATTTACCAATCCAGCCAGGAGGAAATGCAGTTTTAAACATTTTCAAATTACTAACCATATAAAAAGAGGCTAGGGACTCTATCAATTCTCTCCAAGAGGTATCAATTACTTTTTTTTCCAAAATACTTTCAACAAACAAATATTTTATGCTTTTCCCTCCAGTAATATTTGCTTCATCATTATTGATTGTCGAAAAGTTTTTTTTTGAGATCACCAACCCATTCAATAATCTCCCTCTTAGTCTCACGCACACAATATCTCCAACTTCTGCCCCAAGATTATTTCCATCTAAATAGTAAAAGCTTTCATTACTACTACCTGTATCAAGCAAAATTTCCAATTTGTAGGATATATTAAATAACTGATTACTTGCCGGCTTCAAAACTTTTTCTTAGTATTGGATTGTTGAACATTCCACAAAGTGTTTTTTGCACATTGTAAGTATCCTGCTCTTAAGGGAGACATGAAGCTTTGATCATTAACTGAAAATTCAAAAATGATCTGCCTGTCTGAGAAATCCCAAGACTTTTTACTTTAGGTAATCTATAGCACTATTTAAATTTTTCAACAAATTAGAAAACTTTTCTTATTCTCATTTTGTGAAAAAGTTTTTTAAAAATTAAGGGGAACTTTACTACTAAATGTTCAAATTAGCCCTAAATAAAATTTTAACTAGTTAAATTCACCGTAGAAAGGAGTCTATTATGTGTCCAGTAGCAGCAGAATCAAAGAATTCCAAGCCTAGTTCAAAAAAAAAGATTAATAAAAAAATTAATACAAATTTAGAAACAGTAGTTGAAGAAGACTTAAATAAAAATAGTCAAAATTTTCAGAATTCTTCTGAGTTAAACGAAAGCAGTATTGAAAATAATAATGAATATAGTGATTCTGAAGAAGATAAAGGGCTTGGAAATATAAAGCTTGGCCCAAAAGGTATCTACACTGAAGATTCAATAAGAGTTTATCTCCAAGAAATTGGAAGAATTAGACTTTTAAGACCAGATGAAGAAATTGAACTTGCAAGAAAAATTGCTGACTTACTCCAATTAGAAGAACTGGCAACTCAATATGAGTCAGAAAAAGGCCATTTCCCATCGGTTAGAGAATGGGCTGAGTTAATAGATATGCCTCTTTCCAAATTTAGAAGAAGACTTCTTTTAGGGAGGAGAGCTAAAGAAAAAATGGTTCAATCAAATTTAAGATTAGTTGTTTCCATTGCTAAAAAATACATGAATAGAGGTTTGTCATTTCAAGATTTAATCCAAGAAGGAAGTTTGGGTTTAATTAGGGCAGCGGAAAAATTTGACCATGAAAAAGGTTATAAGTTCTCTACATACGCAACTTGGTGGATTCGCCAAGCCATTACTAGAGCAATTGCAGATCAGAGTAGAACTATTAGACTGCCAGTTCACTTATACGAGACAATATCCAGAATCAAAAAAACCACAAAAGTTCTTAGTCAAGAATTTGGCAGAAAACCTAGTGAAGAAGAAATCGCTGAGAGCATGGAAATGACAATCGAAAAATTAAGATTTATAGCTAAAAGTGCACAACTTCCTATTTCTTTAGAAACTCCAATAGGAAAAGAAGAAGACTCAAGACTTGGAGACTTCATAGAGGCTGATATAGAAAATCCAGAACAAGATGTTTCTAAAACTTTATTAAGAGAAGATTTAGAAGGAGTTTTAGCAACTCTAAGTCCAAGAGAAAGAGATGTTCTCAGATTGAGATATGGAATTGATGATGGAAGAATGAAAACTCTTGAAGAAATTGGCCAGATTTTTGATGTGACTAGAGAAAGAATTAGACAAATAGAGGCAAAAGCCTTAAGAAAACTTAGACATCCAAATCGAAATGGGGTTTTAAAAGAATATATAAAATAAAAAAAGTTAAGTATAATATTCAGCTTTAGAAACTTGCAAAAGAATAGCTTAAAATAGATTCGACTTTATTTTTAATTCAAACTCAAAATAATATTTAATGACTAATTTTAAGCTGAAAATAGCTAGTAGAAGAAGTAAGCTAGCAATGGTTCAAACTTTATGGGTTAAAGATCAACTAGAAAAGAATATTCCCAATCTAGAGGTATCTATAGAAGCTATGGCAACTCAGGGTGACAAAATACTTGATGTAGCCTTAGCAAAAATAGGCGACAAAGGCTTATTTACAAAAGAACTTGAAGCACAAATGCTCTTAGGCGTTGCAGATATAGCAGTACATTCTCTGAAAGATTTACCAACCAATTTGCCTAGTGGCCTTAAATTAGGATGCATCACAAAAAGAGAGGATCCTGCAGATGCTTTAGTAGTAAGCAAGAAAAATAACTGTTATAAACTAGAAACCTTACCTGAGGGTTCCATTGTCGGAACAAGCTCCTTAAGAAGACTTGCACAATTAAGAAATAAGTACCCACATCTTGTTTTCAAAGATATCAGGGGAAATGTTATTACAAGAATTGAAAAATTAGATGCTGGAGAATTTGATTGTATAATTCTTGCGGCCGCAGGTTTAAAGAGATTAGGCTTTGAATCAAGAATTCACCAGATTATACCAAGTGAAATTTCCCTACATGCCGTTGGCCAAGGAGCTTTAGGAATTGAATGTAAATCTGATGATAAAAAAGTTTTAGAAATTATTAATGTCTTAGAAGATAAACCAACTAGTCAAAGATGTCTAGCAGAAAGGGCTTTTTTAAGAGAGCTTGAAGGTGGATGCCAAGTTCCAATAGGTGTTAATAGTAATGTTGATAATGGACAACTTTGCCTTACTGGCATGGTAGCCTCTCTTGATGGGAAAAAGCTTATAAAAGATAAAGTTATTGGCAATCTTAATGACCCTGAACTGGTAGGCATAGAACTGGCAAAGAGACTAAAGTTCCAAGGTGCCGACAAAATTCTCAGTGAAATATTTGAAGAATTTAGAGAAAACAAAAATTAGTTAATTTACTAATTTTGGATCAATTTCTTTTTTGTATCTCTCTTCACAATCTTTAATCACTTTAACAGCTTCTTTTATCCCAAAAAAACCATTTACAGTACATGTTCCAGGTTTTTTTAGATCTTTGTAGTGCTCCCAATAATACTTTGTTTCTTTTAACCAATGTTCTCCAAGGTCTTCATAATTAGAGATATGATCCATTCTTTTATCATCTGCGAGAACCGCTATTACCTTATCATCAACCTCTCCACCATCATCAAATTTCATCACCCCAATAATCCTTGCCTCCACAATAGATCCAGGTATCAATGGCTCAGTTACACCAACAATTTCCACATCAAGTGGATCTCCATCTTCATCCCATGTCCTTGGTATACATCCATAAGCAAAAGGATAAGCAAGTGAAGAATAACCTACTCTATCAAGTTTAAGGTGACCCGTTTCTGTAATTAATTCATATTTATTTATGGTATTAGAGTTCAATTCAACAATAGTATTTATTATTGTATTTGAGCTATCAGTGAAAGCGTTTAGTATGTGCAATAAATTTGGAGTAACCCTGCTTGGGGGTTGATTAAGGTTTGCCATCAAGAAATAATTTTTATTTATCTTACATCCTCACACTCAACCAAATTCTTTAAAAGTAATGTTTCAGCAAAAATCATTTATTTTAGACTTTAAATGATTAATAAAATAGTTTGGTGATAATTCTTCGTTAGTGACCGTTCTTATCAATTCCATAGAATTAACTGATCTACCATATTTATGAACATTTTTTCTTAACCAAAATATGATTTTCTGATATTCACCTCTTTGGATTAAATCATCTATCAAACCAATGTCTCTTTCCATTTGAGAAGATATTTGCGCACTTATAAGATGACCTAACAAATATGAAGGGAAATATCCAAATGCGCCTTCACTCCAATGAACATCTTGAAGACAACCCTCTGCATCATTAGATGGTTTTATTCCTAAAAGTTCGCCATATCTTTTATTCCATTCCTCTGGAATATCTTCAGCAGGCAACCCTCCCTCAATTAAATCTATTTCAAGTTCGGTTCTAACCAGAATGTGTAAACCATAGGTCAATTCATCTGCCTCAACCCTATTTAATCCTGCTTCCAAATGATTAATAGATTTCCAAAGTTCAAAATAATTATTTAATGTACATCCAGCTGAAACAAATTTTTTAAAAAATCTTTTAGAAAAAGATTTGGATTTAACTATTCTATTTTCCCAAAATAATGATTGACTTTCATGTATACCCATAGAAGTTGCTTGACCTAAAGGCCAAGCAAACCACTGATGACTTTGTGATGGCAGACCTTGCTCATAAATTGAATGTCCCCACTCATGTGCAGTTGCTAAAAAACTTGATAATGGTTCACCTTCAACGATTCTTGTCGTAATCCTATAATCATTAGGTCCTAATGTAATCGAAAAAGGATGAGGAGATTTTCCAACAACAACTAGATCTTTATCTCTCCCAAACTCATCAAGTAATTTGGAACATAAATTATGTTGAGATTCTGGACTTAAATCCCAGTGATATTTCTTTGACTTATTAATTCCTCTAATCAATTCTGGCAGAACGTCTCTCAAAGGCTGAAACATTTTATTCAGCCACTTTAAAGTTAATTCAGGCTCAAAGGGTTGGGCTAAAGTCTCCCATGGTGAATATTGATCTGATATTTGCTTGGCCTCTTCAATCCGTAATTTGACTAGTTCTTCAAAGAATGGGAGAAAAACTTTAAAATCTGATTTTTTCTTAGCTTCTTGCCAACTTTCATATCCTTTAGATTTTGCCTTTGCTAAAGACTCAACTAATTTTGGATCTAAATTTTTCGCTCTATTAAATTCCTTGATTAAAATATCAATGTTTCTTTCTTTACCTTGAATAAAGAGTTGATTATTGGAATTTTTTTCAGTATTAAATAATTCATTTTTAGCGGATTGTATTAAATCAGAAAACTCTTCTGAAGAATTTCTGCTATGCAAGATTTTTGCAATATAGGTAAGTTGTTCAGACCTCCATGAGGCTCCTTTCTTGGGCATTCCCGTATTCTGATCCCAATAAAGTGTATTTTGGATTGAACCTAATATTTGAGTTTCTTTAAGATAAGCCCCCAGCTTATTCCATTGAATTTCGGCCAAAATTTACATATAAATTAAATTTATCTTAAGATATAAGACTTGATTTTTGCATGAAACATACATTGTTTAGCCATAATAGGATATTAATTAATTGAGTTTCTAACTAATATGGAACAAACATTTTCGAAATTAGAATTTACAACTAATGGTGAGGGTTTTATTGATATAACAAATGAATTAAATTTATTTATTAAAAAAAATAATTTTGATTCAGGAATTTTAAATTTAACTTCACTCCATACCAGTTGTAGCTTAACTATTAATGAGAATGCTGATCCAAACGTACTAAAAGACTTAAAAAAATATATACAATCTATAGTCCCAAATAATTCCTACTTAACTTTATCAAAAAATAGAGAAGAAATTTCTTATAAACATTATCAAGAAGGGGCTGACGATATGCCGGCACATATTAAGACATCCTTAACTAACACTTGTTTATCTTTGAGTTTTCAGGACACTAATATTATGCTTGGCACATGGCAAGCAGTGTATTTATGGGAGCATAGATTTGATCAAAAAGAAAGGGTTTTAAATGTACATATAATTGGTGAGAAAAGGCAAAATATTTATAATGTAATTAATAAAAACTAATATTAATCATTTAATGAAACCTTACCTTTTGAAAGATGAAGAATTGAAGGAATTATTTGTCAAAATCCCAGGCTGGGAAATTAACAATGAACAAATCCAGAGAGAATTTAAATTTTTTAATTTTATTGAAGCCTTCTCATTTATGACTAAAATTGCTTTAATCTGCGAAAAATATAATCATCATCCTAACTGGGAAAACGTTTATTCAAAAGTAATAATTAGGTTAAGTACCCATGATTTGGGAGGCATAACAAATCTAGATCAAACACTCGCTTCAGAAATAAATAAAGTTTTCGATAAATAAAATCTTAATTAATTCATTTAGAAAATTCTTGAAAATGTCTAAAAAGTTATTACCTGTTACGATTATTAGTGGATTTTTAGGATCTGGCAAAACTACACTTTTAAATCATATTTTAAAAAATCAAATTGGTCTAAAAACGGCTGTTTTGGTGAATGAATTTGGAGAAATTGGAATAGATAATGACTTAATAATAGAAGGATCAGAAGATATGATCGAATTAAATAATGGATGTATATGTTGCTCTATTAATGGTGAGTTGTTAAATACAGTATCCAAAGTTTTAGAAAGATCTAAAAAAATAGACTATTTAATTGTCGAGACTACTGGGCTAGCAGATCCATTACCAGTAGCCATGACTTTTGCCGCTGGAGATCTTCGAGAAAAAGTAAGATTAGATTCAATCATCACTGTTATTGATGGAGAAAATTTTGATTTTAAAATTAATAATACAAGTGTCGCCTATTCTCAGATTTTATACGGAGATATCCTTCTTCTTAACAAATGTGATTTAGTCAATGAAGAACAATTAAAGAAAGTCGAAAAATTCATAAATAATATAAAAAATGAACCAAGGATATTGAGATCTACCAATAGTGAAGTTGGATTACAAACAATAATTAGTGTAGGTCTATTTGAAACAGATACTTTTAAATACCATAAGGGTAAAGAAGATATAAAAGACAATTCACATCATCATTCTTCACATTCACACGATCATTCTTCACATTCACACGATCATTCTTCACATTCACACGATCATTCTTCACATTCACACGATCATTCTTCACATTCACACGATCATTCTTCACATTCACACGATCATTCTTCACATTCACACGATCATTCTTCACATTCACACGATTTGATAAATAATATAGAGGGTTTCACATCAGTTTCTTATGAGACATTTGAACCATTTTCCTTAAGGAAGTTTCAATATTTCTTAGATAATCAAATCTCACAAAATGTATTTAGGGCTAAAGGAATATTATGGTTCATTGAAAGTGAAAGAAAACACATTTTTCACCTATCTGGAAAAAGATTTTCTCTAGATGATGAAGAATGGACAAAAGAAAAATCTAATAAGATAGTATTAATTGGAAAAAACTTAGATCATCAAACTATTAAGAATCAACTGTCATCATGTAGATTTAGTACAAATTAGATTATGAATATAAGGGTTTAATTAATTTTTGAAAATACTTATTAAAGGATTAAAAAAAGCAGTAACCGAATTAAAACTTTTTTATCTTATTTCGTTTATTGTTGCACTCCTAGTTATCATTCCAATTTCCAATTTCCTTCTCGAAGGAGTTCAATATGTTCTAAGTGGGAATTTTTCATTAGGTATTGCTGGAGAAGAAGAGGTATTAGAGACTTTAAAAGTTTTAGTACTGACAAGTTTCTTTGGAGGAGGATTAGGCACTTTGAATGGATGGTTACTTTCAAATTGTGATTTTAAATTCAGAAAAGTGCTCCGTATTTGTCAGCTAGTTCCACTAGCTGCCCCAGCATATCTCATAACTGCTGTTTTACAGGATTTAGGAAGTATTTTTGGGTATCAAGTAACGGGTTTATGGTGGGGGGTATTAATACTTTCAATTTCTACTTATCCATATGTATTCATTCTTGCTAATGAAAGTTTTAATAAATTTGGAGTTAATCAAATCAATGCTAGTAGAGGATTAGGAGTTGGGCCATGGAGTAGCTTCTTTAAAATCGCTTTTCCAATGGCGTTACCAGCACTAATAACAGGAATAAGTTTAATGTGTATGGAAGTAATGAATGAGTTAGGTACATTTGCATTATTAAATATTCCAAGTATTTCTACAGGTATAGCTGAAAATTGGATAATTGAGGGGAATCCAAAAAGTGCTATTGGACTATCTTTGGTAGCCTTATTAATAATTTTAACTTTAATTATCTTTGAAAAATTCTCAAGAAGAAAATCAAAGAGGTGGAGTGAAAATCCTGCGTCAAAAGATTCTCAAGGGTGGGAATTAAAAAAAACTAGAGCTCTTTTAGCAATAACCATATCTTTATTTCCTCCAATTTTTTCTTTTGGAATTCCATGTTTTTGGATTCTGCTGAATATCGATCAAATACAAAAAGGGTTGTCTACAGAGTTACTTACATTATCATTCAGAACCATAAGTCTAGGATTTTTTACTGCATTAATAACGATGCTATTCTCAATAATAATTTCCTTAGCCAAACGCCCAAATAAAAACTTATTGCTAGGACTAATAACAAACCTTGCAGGGATAGGTTACGCAATTCCAGGCACTGTATTAGCTTTATCTTTAATAAGCATTTCTTCTTCAAGATTTAATTTAATCGCTATTTGCTTACTAATTTGGGGTTATCTTGTCAGATTTCTAACTATTTCAAAAGGTTCTATTGATTCAAGTCTTGAGAGAATCTCTCCAAGTCTTGATGAAGCAGCACTTGGACTAGGAGAGGATAGACTAGGAATCATCAAAAGAATTCATCTACCTCTTCTACAGGGACCAATATTCGTAGGTTCACTTTTAGTTTTTGTAGACACGATAAAAGAATTACCCATAACCTTTATTTTAAGACCATTCGATTTTGATACATTATCTGTGAGGATATATCAATATGCTGGAGATGAAAGAATGGTAGAGGCAATATTACCAGCTATTTTAATAATGACTTTAGGCCTTATTGCATCAATTACATTAATACCAAGTTTAGAGAAAAAAAACTAATTTCTTTTAGACAGTTTTCTTATTAAAAAAGGGAAGCTTAACAACAAATCTGCCGAGGTAGATATAACCCTAAAATAAATTAAGCTGATGAGAATTATATTTTGAGGAATACTTTTGCCAATAAAAAAAAGGAGGCAAGCCTCAAAAACACCGACTCCTCCTGGAGCTGTTGGAACTACCAAGCCTAGAGACCATGACAAAGAAAATATTACTAATAAAAATATAATGTTCAGAGTATTACTTGCATAAAAAGTATTTAAGCAAATATAAAATCCAATAAATTTAGATAAGACAAAACCAACTTCCAGCAATAAAGCTTTTGCTGGAAAAAAAGAAATTATATTTATTCTCTTTTCAAATTTGTCATTTGATTTTGGAAGTCTCAAAGCCTCAAATATTCTTCCCTTAAGAGACCTTAAACTTTTTAATATAAGATAAATATATTTTCTATTTAAGAATACTAAAGGAAAAATTAAAAAAAAATAAATTGGCGAAAAAATTAATCCCAACGATGCCAATATGAAAGATCCACATAACATAAAATAAGGTTCTATGAGTGTTGAATACAAAGCAATTTGAGGATTACTTATTTTCTTTATAAAATTAAATCTTTCAACAAAATGCCAAATCCCTCCTGGAACGTATTTAAGAATATTGGTTAAAACATAAAAAGAAACTATATTATTACTTCTCAATTTTTTTCCGAACCATTTAACAATATATTTCCATGCATAAGCGTTTAGGTAAATACTTAAAACACAAAATAAAAATGATAAAAATAGATTAATTCCATGTCTTTCTAAATTAATATCAAAAGAAATTTGATCAATATTATCAAAAAAATAGATGCAAAAATATAATAAGCTTGAAATAAAAAAAATACTCTTTAAACCACCAAAATTAATTTTTTTAAGACATTTCAAGTATGATTTATTATTTGTATTAGATCTCATTTCCAGTTTTCAAATGCTTTAAATTTTTCACTTGACTCTTTTATTATTTTTCTTATTTCGTAAGTTGATATTTTATGTTTTAACTTTAATCTCAAAACCTCATCATTTTCTGGTTTCATAGTTATTGATCCATCTGGTTTCAAAGTTTGTTTAACTTTTATATTTCCGAAAGTCGTCGAACATTCTCCTCTGCGTCTAAGTAATATCCACCTAGATTGGGTCCTTTCACGAACCCCGATAGTATTGGAATAATCAAACCATAATCTCCTAAAAAGTCCTTTTTTCTCTATGGGCAAGATTACTTGAATGGCAAATCCAATTCTATCTTTTTTCATATTGATAGCTTGATAAGAAACGTCGTAGGCTCCCTCAATTCTCAATTTCTCCACAAAATTAGATATATCTTCGGGTGTTTGGTCGTCAATCCATGCTTCTTGAACAGATATCTCTTCACACTTTGGATTAATTTGTTCATCAATAGAAAAATCCTCAAATGAAGTAATTTTATAAACTCTTACTAAATTAGGGAATGGTAATTTTAGGTTCCCAATGCCTACTCCATAGGAGTTAATAGAGTATTTTGTTGGAAGCTCATGATATTCTCCTAAATTAGCAAGTAAAGCGATTCCAGTTGGTGTTGCGAGCTCACCCTCTATTGAGTCAAAGTTTGATAAAACCTTTATTTTTTTTTGTCTTATTAGCTCTATTACAGCAGGAGATGGTATTGATAATTTTCCATGTTCAGTTTGAACAAAACCTCTACCCAACATTGGTTCATTACAATAAACCTTCTTTGGATTTAAGTAATTCAATGCAGCACATACTCCAATAATATCTACTAATGAATCTATAGCTCCTATTTCATGAAAATGAACATCCTCAGATTTCATACCATGAACTTTTCCTTCCGTAATTGCTAAAGATTCGAATACTTCATAAATTATTTTTTTTAATTTATCTTCTAAGTTGCTATCTAAAATAAGTTCCCTAATACTTCTCCAAGTTCTGTTGATAGGAATACGATTAATATTCTCAACCTTTGTCTTGATCCCTCGAATTGAACAACTTTTGGATTCTTTAAACTTTAGTTGATATAGATCCTTTAATCCAAGATCGATAAGCGGTTGTTCAATGACGTTTTTAGGTACCCCTAAATCATAAAAAGCTCCTAACAACATATCTCCAGAGATACCAGGAGAACATTCAATTAAAACATCTTCCATAAATCAAAGATTACTTGATTGGCAAAATTGCGGTGTTAATCAGACTTTCATTCTAGTTATTTTCAGAAAGATTTTTTTCAATCACTTCGTACTTTATTAATTTCAAAGAATTTCCATCTCTGTTGATATCTAAACTCACAAAACTATGAAGAAGTTCAAGAGAAATTTCTCCTTTTATAACTAATTTAAAATTTTTATTTTTTAAATTTTTTGACTTTATAGCAGAGCAGATTTTAATAATAATTTCTTTTTTATGAGTATTGACAAAAACCAATTCTCCTCTTACAGAAAAATAATTATCTTTTAGATCTAATTCTTCTAATAATTTTGCAAAGTCAGTTTTTGAAGAATCATTTGGGAAATCGTTCAGTTGATAAGGATCCCAGATACCTGCTACCTGTAAATGCAAGTTTTGAGTATTTTTATTTTTTGGATAAACAATCCAATAGTAACTTTTTTTTAAATCAATATGCTTTTTTAAAAGTGACAATGCTTTACCTAGAACTACTGTTTCAATTTTTTCGCCTTTATTGTCAATTAAAAAGCCCCTATTTAATTGATCACTACAATGGGGAGTAAATTTACCATTAATAATACCGATTGCCCTTTGCTGCAGCTGGTTAGTAACTTTTGGGATAGGGTTTTTTAACATATTAAAATTTGAAGACAACAATTAATCGTATTAATTTTCTTATTTTTCCTCCAAACTATTAAAAGACTTTAACGCATCGTCAATAGCATCAGAAGGATTTGTCGCATCATTCATACTATTTTGTCTCCGAATCATTTCCACAAGTTCATAAGGATTGGTTGGAAGTAATGAACTATCCTCTTCTGTTTTGGTTGTGGTATCGATTTCTAACTCTTCAAATACATATTCAGCATTAAGGAAATAACTTTTTAAGGAAATTAACAAAGTAAAAAAAATTACAAAGGTGGTTGGTTTAGGTATGTTATTGCAAAAATAATTTTTCATTTTATTTAATTTCAAAATTCTTTAACGTCAAAATTATCTGCTAATTTAATTTTACATAATTTGGTAGAAATTTGTTAATAGCAACTTGGAATGTTAACTCTATAAGAACCAGACTTTCACAAATAATAGATTGGATTAACCAAGTCAATCCAGATATTCTATGTCTCCAAGAAACAAAAGTAATGGATGATAGTTTCCCTTTTGAACCTTTTGAAAAATTAGGCTACTCAGTAGAGGTATACGGACAAAAATCATACAATGGCGTGGCTATTATTTCTAAACTAAAGCCTGAAAATGTTAAAAAAGGATTTTGCGGTTGTACCGACTCTAATAAAAATATAGAAATATTCCAAGATCAAAAAAGATTAATTTCTGCAGATTTTAATGGTATTAAAATCATAAATGTCTATGTGCCAAACGGATCTTCTTTAGAATCTAGTAAGTTCGAATACAAAATTAATTGGTTAAACTGTTTAGCTTCATTTTTGGATGAACAAGAAAAAAAAAGTGAATTAATTTGTCTTATGGGTGATTTTAATGTTGCCCCATCTAACTTGGATATTCATAATCCAAAGAAATTTGAAGGAGGAATAATGGCATCTGAGAAAGAGAGAAATGCACTAAACAATGTTCTAAAAAACAGGTTAATAGATTCTTTCAGGATTTATGAACAAAATACTGGCCATTGGAGTTGGTGGGATTACCGTAATAACTCGTTTGAATTAAATAAAGGTTGGAGAATAGACCACATATATATCAGCAAAGAACTTTCATCAAAACTTAAAAGCTGTGTCATAGACAGCTCACCTAGAGGAAATTTACGTCCAAGTGATCATGCCCCAGTAATGATAGATCTTAATTTAAACGACATGGATGAAGATTTTTTTGAGGATGAGGATGATTTTTTCGAAATATAAATAAAATAAATTGAATTTCTTAAATACCTGAAAACGCTTATTAATAAAGAGTTATCTAAAGTGGTTTTGTTTTTTATAAGGATTTCTTTAAAATTAACAATTTACAATCCAAACTATCGCATTAAAAATATCATAATGTAGAATTTCAATCTGATTGACAAAATTTTTACTTATTTCTAATTTAGGACATGACAAAATTTTCCTCAAAACATCATTTAGCTAAATTGTGACTGACATATTAAATTACACCAAATCAGAAGAAATTTTCTCTGCGGCCCAAGAACTTATGCCAGGAGGAGTTAGTTCACCAGTAAGGGCTTTTAAGTCTGTAGGTGGCAAGCCAATTGTTTTTGATAGGGTCAAAGGTCCCTTTGCTTGGGATATTGATGGAAATAGATATATTGACTACATTGGCAGTTGGGGGCCTGCTATATGTGGCCATGCCCACCCTGAAGTTACAACGGCATTACAGGAAGCACTTGAAAAAGGCACGAGCTTTGGTGCTCCATGCGTCCTAGAAAACAAACTTGCTGAAATGGTTATAGATGCAGTTCCTTCTGTAGAAATGGTTAGATTTGTTAATAGTGGAACCGAAGCATGCATGGCTGTTTTGAGACTTATGAGAGCATTTACTGGTAGAGATAAAGTTATTAAGTTTGACGGTTGCTATCACGGACATGCAGATATGTTTTTAGTGAAAGCAGGATCAGGTGTAGCCACTCTAGGTTTACCAGACTCTCCAGGTGTTCCAAGGACAACAACTGCCAACACACTTACTGCTCCTTACAATGACCTTGAAGCAGTAAAAAAATTATTTTCTGAAAATCCTGATGCCATTTCGGGGGTTATCCTTGAACCTATAGTTGGCAATGCTGGATTTATTACTCCAGAACCTGGATTCTTGGAAGGATTAAGAGAATTAACCACTGAGAATGGATCCTTATTAGTTTTTGACGAGGTAATGACTGGATTCAGAATTAGTTATGGAGGCGCTCAAGAAAAATTTGGAGTTACCCCTGATTTAACCACCCTTGGTAAAGTAATTGGTGGAGGCCTACCTGTTGGAGCTTATGGAGGCAAGAAAGAAATAATGTCAATGGTAGCCCCATCAGGACCGGTTTACCAAGCAGGTACTTTGAGCGGTAATCCGCTCGCGATGACTGCCGGAATAAAGACTCTTGAACTGCTCAAACAAGACGGTACATACGATAAACTTAACTCAATAACTTCTAGATTAATTGAAGGAATAATTCAGTCTGCAGAAAATAACGGTATCGCTATTAACGGCGGGAGTGTAAGCGCTATGTTTGGATTTTTCTTATGTGATGGGCCAGTCAGGAACTTTGATGAAGCTAAAACAAATGATGCCGAACTTTTTGGTAAGTTGCATAGAGAAATGCTTAGACGAGGAATTTACCTGGCGCCAAGTCCATTCGAAGCTGGTTTTACATCTCTAGCTCACAGCGAAGATGAAATTGATAAAACTATAGAGGCTTTTGATGAATCTTTTAATGCTATAAAAAATTGATCAATAATTGAGCTTTCTTTAAAGAAAAAAATAAAATTATTAAATTTCTGGAGGAATTTTTTTAAAAATTACCTTCTACCACCAACTATTACTGGCGGGCTACCTCCTTCTGAACCTGGAAGGCCAGGAACAACTTGGGTGCTACCATCCCATTTATCGAGAAATAATTTAAAAAGTACCTGATCGTCGAGACTTTTATTTAATGTCTCATATCTAAGTGCTTCTTGTTCAGCAATTTCAACCTCTGTCTTTGCTCTAAGTAATTGCTGTCCAGCTATCTGCTTTTGTTCAATAGCAGCTCTATATTCTTCAGCAATCTCTAATCCAGTAAGATCTAAACTTTTAACATCTACATAATCAAATGAATTTAGTTCCTTTGCTACTGTGTCACCTACTTTTTCAGAAATCACAGCAAATTCAGTAGCAATTGTCTCTAACTCATATTGAGAAAAGACTGATTTTAGAGCTTTTAGCAAAGAGGGCTGAACAATTTTTTGATAAACATCACTATTTCTGCTTGCAATTGTTGCAAATATCCTCCCTGCTTCGTTTGGTTTTACTGAATACTTAACAGTGGCTGTAGCCCTAATAACTTGAAGATCTTTAGTTAAAGTTTCAAATTTTTCGGGTTGAACTTGAGTTTTTATATCAAATGGATATACAGACTGAATAAATGGAAGCTTAAAGTTTAAACCAGCTCTCCTCGAAGGGCCACTTACTTTACCCAATGTTGTAACAACCGCAACTTGTCCAGAAGGAACAACAAAGAGAGATTGGGTAAGCAAAAGAAAACCAGTAAAAGACAATACAATCAATAATGTTGCTGTCCCGCCAGGGCCTGTTGGCGTGACATTTTTAAAGGATGTTGACATTAAATTTTTTCTTTTAATTAATCATATTTAAATAGACTAATTAGTGCATTAATAAGGCATTTAATTAAAATATTTTTTTAATAATTGTAGATTTAAATACAGATGTTTTTTAATAGATATTTGATTTGAATTCTTGCAAAAGTTTTAAATAAAGGTCCTCATCTATCTCCCTAATGTCATATTCAGAGGGTAAAACACCATGCTTATGTTCATGTACCGCCATCCAACAATATTTCTCTAATTCTTCTTTTGAAAAACGAGGATATTCTTTTACTTTTTTAATCAATGATTCAATGAGAGATTCTGAAAAATCTTCCATATTTTTAAAATTATCTTATTAAGGATCTTATCTAAAGTTATTAGCTTTTAGGGGAATGTTTAAAGACTCTTCCAACTCACTAACAAGCTTAATTGCTAATTGAAGATCATTTTTGCTTTTACTAGCAACTCTGAGTGTTTCTCCATTGATGCTGACATTAATTTTTTTTATTTGATCTCTAATATTTTTACTGATTTTTTTTGCAATTTCTTGTTTAATTCCTTGTTTTAATAAAATCGTCTGTTTTACCTTGTTACCACTAACCACCTCAATTTCACCATAGTCAAATATTTTTAAAGATAAGTTTCTTTTTATTGCCTTTTGTCTAATTATGTCATTGACGGCATTCAAGGTTAGTTCACTATTGGTGATTATAAAAATATTTTCTTTATCTAAATCAACTGAAGTGTCCGTGCCCTTCAAATCGTACCGCTGAGAAACTTCCCTTTTCACTTGATCCAAAGTGTTGACTAATTCCTGCCTATCAAAATCAGAAACCACATCAAATGAGAAACTTTCTGCCATAGTAAATTATCAAACACTAAATATTATTAGCATAAATTATCTTTTAATAAGAGGAAATGGATTAATTTAATCAAAAAATAACAAACTAACCAATTTACCCATTTCCTCAGCACATCTACAACTATTTAGCAAAGTCTCACTATCGTGAAAGGCAAAGCATATTAATTGATCGCACCTTGTAATAATTTCTTGATTACATAGACTGCTTGCAAGCGGCAAAGGTAATTGATCATTTTCACTTTTTTCAACTAAATGCATAACCCTTTCAAGTTGATCCTTAATTTCTGGTATTTGTCTATCAAGACTTTGTGGTAATAAAACAGTTAATAAAGATGGGTTAATATCTAAGACGGCTCGAATAACAGCAGCATTTACGCCTTGAGATCCAGAAGTAAGGATATTATGGCCTTCCTCTGCTAACGACCTTGCTATCAACTCAATTAAGTGGATATCGACAACTGGTACGTGTCTACTGCCCAAAAAAGCAATTCTCCTTTTCCCATTATCTTGTAGTTTTGCAAGTTCTTGAGCTAAGGCATCAACTCCTACAGTTGCTGGTAGATCTAAAGAGCGACTCAAAATAATATAGTTCCTATAATTGAAATTAGCATTTATCTGAAAAATTGCAGGGAAAATCTATCTTTTCAAGAATTCTTTTTAAATTTACATGCTCTTGAACTAATTGAATGGCATAAGAAGCTTTAATTGATTCATGTATTCTGACATGACCAAAAGCTTGTTCAATAATTTCTACAGAAGAAAGAGTGTCTAATTCCACCTTTAAAATTGGCACCTCCAATTCCTCCGCTCTATGAATCAATTGTGACAAGGGGTCTCCTAATCCAGTTAAAATTAGGCATTGAGTCGAAGCCTCTAAAGCAGCAAGTTGGATATCAGTTCTATCAGCTCCAGTAACTACAGCCATATTTCGTCTTCTCCTGAAAAATTCCATTGCAGAATTCACCCCCATTGCACCAATACTTAATGTTTCTACAAGCAATTGATCTTTCTCAGGGCAACAAATTACTTGGGCATCTAGTCTTCTTACAAGCTCACCTACAGTGACACTTCTAAGAAGTGGTGATTTAGGCATCACTCCAAACACTTCAATACCCAGATCATTAAGAGAGGGTATTATTTCATTTTTAACTTTTTCGACTTCTTGCGGCAAAACTCCGTTTAATACAACTCCAGCCAATTTCTCACCTAATTGTTTTTTCGCATCAAGCAATGCATCCACACTCTTACAATCTTCCCATAAATTCACAATTAAAACTTTCGCATCTAAATCCTTAGCTAGTTGTGGGAGACTTAAGCCATAAATCATACCCTCATGAAGACTTCCGGCTGCCTCTAAAATGTTTAGACCTTCAAAATCATCATTAACCAATCCTTCAATCTGATCAAAACCTTTTCCTGGAAATAAGTCTTTATTGAAGATTCTTTTTTCAGCTGAGATATTATCTAATAATCCTACTGAAGAAATTAAATTCTCCTCTTCGATATTTAATGTAGATCCAATAAACTTGACATCATCATCTATTAATCCTTCATAAGACATTGAGGGAAGATTAGTAAGTTCAATACATGTTGCCAGAGGTTTTCCTATGCGTACTTTTTTATTCTTCTGTAAAAGTTTTTTTGCTATCCCAAGAACCATTGCAGACTTACCACTAAATGGCTCACATGAGCCAATTAATAATATATCGCTCATAATTAATTAAATTATTTGTTATTAGGTTTAAGATAATATTTTTTTTAGAACTAAACAAATATTTATCTATGAGTTTTAATCAAATAAGAAAATAAATAATCTTTTTTTGGTAAATTTATTTTAATTCTTTGGTATCTCATAAAAATCAAGCAAAATGATAAATCCAATCAAAAACGAAAAAACTATAGGGATTACTGGAGCCTCAGGTGCGCTGGGGAAAGAATTAACAAAGTTGTTTCGTCAAAAAGGATATAAAGTGATTGGATTTACTCATAGTAAAACTAATAATGAAATAAATCTTGAATCTCCAAATAAATGGATTAAATGGGAATGTGGAAAGGAGTCGTCATTAAAAAAACAATTAGAAAATATAGACATTTTAATTTTGAACCATGGTATCTATGATTTAAGTAGAGCAAATTCCAATTATGAAAACTCAATAGAGATAAATGCATTAAGCAAATTCAAATTTTTAAATTTATTTGAAGATATTGCTCTAAGAAATGATTCACTAACAAAAAAAGAGATTTGGATAAATACATCTGAAGCAGAAATATTACCCGCCCTAAATCCGTCATATGAGATTAGCAAATCCCTTATTGGTCAATTAGTTTCTTTCAAAAAAAATCTTCTGGACAAAAATACAAAGAAAAAATTAATAATAAAAAAAATCATCTTAGGGCCTTTCAAATCAGAACTAAATCCTCTCGGAATAATGAGTCCTAAATTTGTTTCTAAAAAAATTTATGATTTAGCCAATTCAAACAATTATTTAGTAATAATTACTCCAAACCCTTTAACCTATATACTTTTCCCATTGAAAGAATTTTTTAACTTTTTGTATTGCCAAATTATCTACAAGTACAAATCTTAGTGTTTAGAAATCTCGATCTGTCAATATTTCAATACCATCTTTTAAAACAACTATTGTATGTTCCCATTGGGCCGATAATTTTCCATCTTTTGTTATTACGGTCCATCTATCATTAAGTGTTTTGCAAAATTTAGTCCCTTCATTAACAATAGGTTCTACAGCTAATGTCATGCCTTCACGAAGGACAACGTTGGGCAATTCTTTGGTCCGAAAATTAAATACCGATGGTTCTTCATGAAGATTTCTTCCAACTCCATGACCTGTATAGTCTTCTACAACACTAAAGCCATTTTTTACAACAATATCTTCGATTTCCCCAGCCACATCTAGAAGTGTATTCCCTGCCTTGATTTTCGAAAGGCCTGCATACAATGCTTCATAAGCTATATCACTAAGTTTTTGAGCCTTTGGACTAACTTCTCCTACACAAATTGATATACAACTATCTCCATGGAAACCATTTAAATATGCCCCTGTATCAATTTTAACCAAGTCACCATTTTTAATTATTTTATTTTTACTTGGAATCCCGTGCACAACTTCATTATTAATACTAGAACAAATACTAGAGGGGAATCCATGGTAGCCCTTGAAACTTGGCACAGCTCCAAAACTTTTTATCCTCTTTTCTGCGAAATCATCTAAATCTTTTGTACTCATTCCAGGTTTAATTAAATCATTTATTTCCCTCAAAACGGTTGCTACAATCCTGCTAGATTTTTTCATCAAATTTATTTCCCTTGAAGACTTTATTTCGATTCCTCTTCTCCTCTGAATAAAAGGAACTTGATCATTAGCTTTGGAATTATTTTTATTTAACAAAAGATCTGCAAAATGTCTCATTGGAATAAATAATAGTAATAGGTAAATATCTTCAAAATAGCCTTTTTGGTCTTGGCTACCTTAAATCTATCAATAACAAAAGGAAAGAAACAAAAATGAAAACTTTATTTAATTCTAGGCAATTTCATAAGGCTTTGGCGCCCTGGGTTTTTCTTCCATTATTTATATCTTCAATTACTGGTCTTCTTTATAGGGTTTCAAAAGATTTACTAGGTTACTCTAGAGAAGAAGTTCATTGGTTAATGTCTCTCCATGAGGGCGAATGGCTTGGAGATAATGGAGAACTTATATACGTAATATTGAATTCCCTTGGAGTTTTATGGATGCTCGTCACAGGATTCCAAATGTTTTCAAAAACAATTTCATTTACCAAAAAGGTTACTAAAGGCGAGTCAAAAGGTTAAGATATAGAACTTGTAGGATAATAATGACCAAAATGGCCAAAGAGAAACAAGAGAAAGATTTAGAAACCGGTATTGAAACTGACGCATCAGTTGATGTAGCAGTTGAACAAAAAGAAAAAAATACGGTTTCTGAAACTACGCAAACCTTAAGCGCATCCAACCTTATTAAGGAATTTGAGAACGAACAATTAAAAAAAGAATTACCTGAAATATATGTTGGAGACACTGTTAAAGTTGGAGTAAAAATTACAGAAGGTAATAAAGAAAGAGTCCAACCTTATGAAGGCGTGGTCATAGCAAAAAGACATGGAGGAATTAACCAGACTATTACAGTTAGAAGAATTTTTCAGGGTATAGGTGTTGAAAGAGTATTTATGCTACATAGTCCACAGGTTGCCTCTCTAAAAGTTGAACGTAGAGGTAAAGTAAGAAGAGCTAAGTTATTCTATCTGAGAGATAGAGTAGGAAAAGCTACTCGCGTAAAACAACGCTTTGATCGATGAAGTTGTAAATTAATCAACTTATTGGTCACAAAGACGCTTATAATCATTTAGATGCGTCGTTAGTTCAGTTGGTAGAACGCAGGTCTCCAAAACCTGATGTCGGGGGTTCAAGTCCTCCACGACGCGTTTGATCAACATTATGTAAATCATTTTTTCATAAGATGGAGTTAGATCTTCAACCTGGGGACGTAGTTAAAGTCCTAGAATCAGCAGCTTTAGGATGGGTTCGTGCAAGAGTTATCAGAGTTAAGTCTGGTGGGAGAGTTGTCGTACAAAGTGACCAAGGCAGAGAATTTACTGCTAGAGGCAATCAAGTTAGGTTGATAGAACCTGCTGGTTTTAGACCTCAAAAATAAATAGTTGTTTACACTAAGGCAGTTAAAAAACTAATTATTTCTGTAAATCCTCAAATTAATAAATTTTTTTTATTACAACCCCATAAATTAAGTATTATGATCTGATAATTTTAAGAATGAAGTTCTAAATAAATTTAGAACAAAACTCTGGGACCGTAGTTCAACTGGTTAGAGCACCGCCCTGTCACGGCGGAAGTTGCGGGTTCGAATCCCGTCGGTCCCGTTTTTTCTAAAAGAAATTTGGAAAAACGTTTAAGACTAGCCCCGAGTCCAACGGGTTTATTTCATATTGGGACAGCGCGAACAGCACTATTCAATTGGTTGTATGCACAAAAAACAGGGGGTAAATTTCTTATAAGAATAGAAGATACAGATTTTCTTCGATCTAAATCTGAATATACAAAAAATATATTAGAGGGCTTGAAATGGCTTGGACTTAAATGGGATGAAGAACCTATAAAGCAAAGTGACCGAATTTCGATTCACAAAAGTTATATCAAAAAACTTTTGGAATGTGGAGCTGCATATAGATGCTTTACATCAGAAGATGAAATATCTGAATTAAGAGAAGAACAAAAAAAGAAAGGATTACCTCCAAAGCATGATAATAGACACAGAAGTCTTTCAAAAAAAGAAATAGAAACATTCATATCCCAAGGGCGGACTTCAGTAATAAGATTTAAGATTGATGAAAAAATAGATATTAAATGGGTAGATCAGATAAGAGGTGAAATCAAATGGCAAGGGAAGGATTTGGGAGGTGATTTAGTTTTATCAAGAAGGGCTAAGGGATATGAGGTTGGTGATCCTTTGTATAATCTTGCAGTTGTAGTTGATGATAATTTCATGAATATTACTCACGTTGTAAGGGGTGAAGACCATATCTCGAACACTGCAAAACAAATATTGATTTATAAAGCATTAAATTTTAATCTGCCAACTTTTTCGCATACACCCTTAATACTAAATAGCGAAGGGAAAAAATTATCTAAAAGAGATTGCGTTACTTCAATCGACGAATTTAGAGAAATGGGATATTTACCTGAGGCCCTATCTAACTATATGGCATTTTTAGGTTGGTCTCCAAAATCTGCCGACAGAGAAATACTTTCACTTGAAGAGATATCTGAAATTTTTGACTTATCAGAAATAAATAAAGCTGGCGCCAAATTTAGTTGGGAAAAACTCAACTGGATTAATTCTCAATATATAAAAAATATGGAATCAATAAAGTTAGTTGAGATCATTAGAAAATACTGGGATGACAATGGTTGGGAGCCGCCATCTCAAGAATGGGCTAATAAATTAGCAATTTTGATTAGAGACTCTATGACTCTTTTAAAAGATTCAATTGATCAATCAAAACCATTTTTCTTAATACCTACAATTCAAAAAGAAGGTCAAGATTTTCTGGAAAACCGGGAAAGCAAATTATCTTTAAAACTAATCTTAAATTATTTAATTGAGCAAAATACTATAAAACTAAATAAAGAGAAAGCCAAAGAAATAATAAACGAAATCTCAAAAAACCATAATATTAAAAAAGGGATATTAATGAAATCATTAAGAGTAGCCTTTTTTGGATCTCTCAGTGGGCCAGATTTAATTCAAAGTTGGGAGCTTTTCGCAGAGAGTAAAACTGATAGAACTCGAATTGAAAGATGTCTTTAATCAATCAAAATTGTTTTTTTGGCCTAATTTAAGTCTATTTACCAAAGGTTTAGCTGAAAGTCCTTGTATTCCTACTGTCATCAAAATAGTAAGAAAAACTAAACCTTGAAGACGGCCAGCCCCAAGGATACCAGCCTGCTCTAATCTGATAGAAAAAAGAGAAGCTACAGCTGCAGTAACAATACCTCTTGGGGCTAACCAGGCTAAAAATATTTTTTCTTTAAAGTTCAAGTCTCTCCCCATAGTTGCTATCCAGATAGAGATAGGGCGAACAATTACCATCAACATAAAAACGCAAACAATCCCTCCCCAGCCTAACGGACTTAATTCACCCCAAGAAACGTCAGCGGCCAAAAGAGGGAAAAGAACTGTTATTGCTAATTGAGCTAATTCACCTATTAGATTATCCAATCTTTCCTTATCTATAATTTCTCTTTTACCTACAATAAAACCTGCCGCGACTGAAGCCGGCAAGCCTGATTCTGGTAAAAAATATTCGCAAATTCCATACACAAGGAAAATAAATCCAAGGGTAACTTGAAGCTCTATTCCAAATGAGGCTTCATTTTTTATTTTTTTTAAAATTTCTGATAGTAACCATCCTGCACTTAGTCCGATTAAAACTCCTCCCCCTAATCTTTGCATTAATGCTATAAAGACATCGTTAATCCCACGAAGGTCCCCTAAAGTTAATTCTAAAAGAAGTAATGCTAGTACTGCACCAATTGGTTCAAGCAGCAACCCCTCAGCTTTTAAAACTTCCGAGAGTGGGGAAGCTAATTTTATTTGTTCCACCAATGGAGACACAACTGTTGGTCCAGTAGCTAGAACTATGGCACTATATATTCCTGCGACTTGCCATGAGAGGCCATCCAGCCAATGAGCGATGAAAATTCCGGCTGATAATGAAATAAAAAGTCTTACCAATGAAATTTTTAAAACAGTATTTCTTATATTCCCCTCAGGCAGTTTTAAATTTAATCCCCCTTCAAAAAGAACCAAACAGACCAAAAGCCCCACAATAGTTTCAAGCCCTTGCCCGAGATCTAAGGGCTCAACAAGTCTCAATCCTGATCTTCCAATTAATAATCCAGAAAGCAATAAAATAACAACACTTGGGAATCCTGTAAAAGAAGAAAATAATCGAGCGCAAGCGCCTGCAAATACAGTTATCCCCCAAAGTAATCCCAGCCTTTCAGGCGTCATATAAAATTATAAATAATAAAAACATTCATTATTTTGATTAAATCAATAATCTTATCTCTAGTCCAATAAAAACAATACTTTTTAATTTAATTTATCGGCCGATTAAGAGTATTTTAAAAAAATTGTTTCAAAAATACTTTTAAAAAAATTAATTTTATTTCTATTAAGAAAACTTGCTTATTAAAGCAATAATTATAAAAATAATTCCTATACCAACAGTTGCCATCCTTCCATTCCATATTTCAGCTTGAGGGGTAAAACCTCTTTTCCACAAATTCAATTCCTTCTTATCAACAAAGTTTTTTGTCTCTTTAATCTCGATTTTAGGTTGTTTGTTCATTGAAATTAGAAAGGAGGATTTTTTTCATAAAGGGTATTTGCTTGTTCAATTGATAGTCTTCCTGCGACACCTAATTTAAGGGAACTTAAATGATCCCTAAATTTGATTCTGAACAAAGCCGCCGCTCCAATCATTGCCGCATTATCTGTACAAAGATCAAGAGGCGCCAAATGAACTTTAATAGATTTTTTACTAGCTTCACTAATCATCATTTTTCTTAATGTATTGTTTGCAGCCACTCCTCCAACCACAACTACATTATCCAAGCTATGATCTTCTGCACATTTTATTGTTCTCTCTACCAAGACCTCTGCCACTACTCTTTCAAAACTTGCAGCAATATCTGGAATTGGAACGGTCTGCCCAGCTAAATTTATTTTCTCAACTAATCTTAATACGGCAGTTTTTAAACCACTAAAAGAGAAATCATATTTAAGAAATCCACCTTTTTTATCAGAGATCTTACATTTTGGTAAATTAAATTTCATTGGGTCCCCATTTTTAGCAATCTTTTCAATTGCCGGTCCTCCCGGATAACTAAGACCTAATAGTCTGCCAACTTTATCAAAGGCTTCTCCAGCAGCATCATCAAAACTTTTCCCAAGTCTTTGCATCCCCCTACTATCATCTACCTTTATCAATTCAGTATGCCCGCCGCTAACAAGTAATGTAAGAAAAGGTTCCTTTGGATAGTTTTCTGAAAATAGAATTGAAGATAAATGCCCCTCCAAATGATGAATTCCCAAAAATGGTTTTGAATGTAACATGCAAAGTGATCTTGCAGTTATAGAGCCAACTCGTAAACAACCAACTAATCCAGGAGCTACAGTTGACGCAATATAATCGACTTCCTCAATTTTAATTTTTGCTTCTTCTAGAGCATTATCTAAAACAAAAGGTAATAATTCTAAATGCTTTCTAGCTGCAAGTTCAGGCACAACTCCTCCCCATTTTGAATGATCTTCAATTTGAGATGCAATTATATTTGAATGTATTCTGAAAGTATCGCCAATATTAGAAACTATTGAGACAGATGTCTCATCACAACTTGTTTCAATAGCTAAAACTTTATGCATTTTTGATTCAACTTGTTCTATTTTAATAGTAATTTCTTACTTAACACCCTATAAGAAATTAAAGATTGCAACTTATGAAATTCTTTTTTTCAATCATAACCTCAGTTTTTCTGTTTCTCGGAATTACTCCAATTGCTCTAGCTGCAAATGGGCCTGCCCTAAACGCAGATAGAGCTAGCACAGAATATACCGCTTCAGCCCTCACAAAATGCTCCGAAAATCCTAAATTCATTGAGAGAGCAAATTCTGCAACTACTCAAAAAGACATAGCAAGATTTGAAAGATATGGAAAAGCATCATGTGGAGATGATGGTCTTCCTCATTTAATAATTGGACCTCCTCTTGAGCCATGGGGGGCCCTTTTAAATAGAGGTCATGAAGGAGATTTACTTATTCCCGGAGTATTGTTCATTTACATTGCTGGAATTATAGGTTGGTCAGGAAGAGAGTATCTCATTGAATCAAAAAAGACTAAGAATCCAGCAGATCTTGAGATCATTATTGACCTAGACTTAGCCAGAAAATGTCTTGTAAAAGGAGCCCAATGGCCTCTTCTTGCTAATAAACAAGGTAGAAATGGAGATTTAAGAGAGAAAGATAACAATATTACACTTAATGGTCCTCGCTAAACATCCTTAAAAAACCTTCATAAACAAATGTTCAAAATTCTAAACACAAAATTTGTAAGATCTGCTCCAGTGGTAGCAGCAATTTGGCTAAGCCTTACAGCAGGAATAATTATTGAATTTAATAGGTTTTTCCCAGATTTATTATTCCATCCAATGAGTTGAAAAATAGAAAATAATCAAGTTTTTATTAACTTGATTATTTTTTTTGCTGTTTCATCAACATTGTGATTTGTTAATGCAAAATCAAATTCATTTGATGCTGAAATCTCATAATTAGCCCTTGAGAGTCTTTTTTTAATTGCCTCTTCTTTTTCTGTTCCTCTATTTCTTATCCTTCTCTCTAACTCTTCTCTATCTGGAGGAAGTAAAAATATGGACTGAGAGTTAGGAAACTTATTTTTTATTTGCCTTGCACCCTCTACTTCAATTTCAAGTAGTACGGTAAATCCTTTTTTTATTTTCTCATTAACAGAAGACAAAGGCGTTCCATAGTAGTTTCCAGCAAATTGAGCCCATTCAAGGAAAAGGTTTTGATCAATCATTTCTTTAAACTTTTCTTGGTTTAAGAAATAATAATTTTCTCCGTCCTTCTCTCCCTCTCTAGGTTCTCTAGTAGTTGCAGATATTGAAAGCCAAAAATTTTTTTCTTTACTTAATATTTCTTTAACAACTGTTCCTTTACCCACCCCGCTGGGTCCAGTAAGGATAATAAGTTTTTTTTGATTTTTCATATTAAATTTTTTACAGTAAAATAAACTTCTTGTGAATTAAAAATGAATAATGCAAAAAGGTGTTCCACAGATAATGGATATTACATCTATTAGATCTGTCTTGCATTATTTGACAAATAACATCTTACCTACAAAGTTTGAGACTGCCCAACAACCAGAGCCTAATACAATTCAATTATGTTTCAGAGGAGTTGATTCTCAAACATGGTTAGAAGTTTCGTGGAATGGAGACTCTCCAAGAATACTAAAAATAAATAAGCCAGAAAAGATTGGAAGAGAAAGCACACTTTCCAAACAAATAAGATACGGATTAAAGTATATGGCTTTAATATCGATTGATCAAGATGATTTCGAGAGAGTTATAAAATTTAGTTTTGCGAAAAAACCTGGAGATAAAATTGATAAGTATTTAATTTTTGAATTAATGGGAAAACATAGTAATATTTTTTATCTGGATAATAAACATAAAATAATTGCTGTTGGCAAACAAATTAAATCAAGCCAATCTAGTTTTAGAACAATTTCAACAGGATCAATTTATTCTGGTCCTCCAGTAAATCTCAAAAAACAACCTAGAGAAGATGAGTCTTTTCAATCATGGAAAGACTCAATTTCAATAGTTCCTGAGTCTTTGAAATACTGTTTAATAAATACCTATCAAGGAGTAAGCCCTATCCTCACAAAACAATTAGAGGTTGTTAGCGCAACTGTAATTTCAGAAATAATGGAAAAAAATATTGATTTCATTAGCAACTCAGACTTAAAGGTGATATTTAAAAATTGGAAGATTTGGATAAACAGGTTTACAAACAATAACTTTAACTTTTCTACATTCAACAAAGATTTTTATTGCGTTTGGTTTTTTGATAAGGAAATTAATTGCGAAAATAAAATAGATTTATGCACAAGCTTAGAGAATTATTATGATTATCATCTGAAACAAAAAAAACTTAAATTATTGGAAAAGAAAATTGAAGGGATAATTTTTAAACAGATCAATACTGAGAAAAAGAATTTAAATATTCATTATGATCTACTGACAAAATCAGAAAACTACGAGATATACAAAGAAAAAGCTGATAATATATTTGCCTCACATGAAATTAAAAAACAAGACATTATAAAGGGACAAAAACTATATAAAAAATCAAAAAAACTAAAGAGATCTAGAGAATTAATAAAAGAAAGATTAAATATTTACAAAACAAATATAGAGAGATTAGATGAATTCACTACGCTTCTAGAAAATTTAAATTCTTTAAATCATGAAAAACTTTTTATGAGAATCAAACTACTAGAAGAAATTATGGAAGAAATTTGTAACGAGTTTAATATCAATATCAAAAAGCAAAGAGAAGATCAGAAAAGTACATATGAGATAGAGTCTTCACCAATTCAAATTGACACTCCCACAGGATTAAAGCTTCAGGTAGGGCGAAATATGAGGCAAAATGACTTAATAAGCTTTAAGTTCTCAAAAAAAGGCGATTTATGGTTTCATGCACAGGAATCACCAGGCAGTCATGTAGTTTTGAAGTCTTCATCTCAAGTAGCATCTGAACAAGATCTTCAAATAGCTGCAGATTTAGCTGCTTTATTTAGTAAGGCAAAAAGAAACATTAAAGTTCCAATTAATTTAGTAAAGATTAAAGATTTGCAAAAAATCAAAAACGGAGGACCGGGTTGCGTTTCCTTTAAAAATGGAGAAATTATTTGGGGAAATCCTACAAGAGGAGAAGATTACATCAAAAAAAATCTTAAAACAGTAATTTAGTTTATAATAAAAAAAATTTTTAAATCTAAATGTTTGACTTTCTTTTAGGCACTCATGAATTTTTAGGAAATCATAGTTTTCCAGAATTTATTGTTGGATATCTATTTGGTGCTGCATTAATAATTGGAGCTCCTACTGTTTTCTTACTACTTGCCTTCGTAAGTGCTTTAATGAAAACAAATGGGAAAATGGGTGGATATAGAGAATACGAAACTTATGGTGAATCATCCTTAAATGACGCTCCTCCTTTCTTATTACCAGATCCAACAAATCCTAAATTAAGCAAATAATTAAGTTTATCGAAAAATAAATTGGACTTTGACAATAGTAGTTTTAAACCTTTTTCTTGCAAAATTTTTATCAAATAATAATGAGAGATACAGGTCAAAGTGAAAAAAAATTATCAGATTCGATGACTTTTAGTGATCATTTAGAGGAGCTTCGTCAAAGGATACTAAACTCAATTTACTCAATACTTATTTCAATATTCTTTAGTTTTCTCATCATAAAACCATTAATATCTTTTTTAGAAATTCCAGCTGGTGATATTCATTTACTACAACTTGCTCCAGGAGAGTTTTTATTTGTCGCTATTAAAGTTGCAGGTTACAGCGGATTGATAGTTTCTATGCCTTATATTTTTTATCAAATAATATTATTCATTTCTCCTGGTTTAACAAAACAAGAAAAAAGCCTTATCTTGCCTGCAGTTTTTGGTTCAGGTCTTCTATTTTTTTTAGGATTAATTTTTTCATGGTGGATATTAGTCCCTGCAGCAATAAATTTCTTCATTAGTTTCGGTGCTGATATTGTTGAACCAACTTGGTCTATAGAAAGATATTTTGATTTTGTTCTCTTATTAATGTCTAGCACTGCAATAGCTTTTCAATTGCCAGTATTACAATTTATTCTTGGTTCTCTTGGAATAATCACAACAGAAAAAATGATTTCGAATTGGAAGATAGTTGTAATTTCCTCCGCAATATTATCTGCAGTGATTACCCCTTCAACAGACCCATTAACTATGTCATTGCTATCTATATCGATTGTATTTTTATTTTTTGTAGGTACTGGATTAACTTACTTATCAGAAAATCTTAAGTCAAAAACTCTTTCATCTTCTCATTAAGATCTAATTGCAAGCTGACAGCTCTACCTAACCTTGGCTTAGCATTGACTTTCTTTAACCATTCCCTTACTTCTTCTGAATATCCACATCTATTTAAAATCTCGATTTTATCAGCTATCGATTTTTTATATTCATCTTCACTTAAAGGGAATGATTCCTGTCCAAGAAATCCCCACATCATTTGAAAATACACGAATTTTCCTCTTCTAAAGAGTCTAAAGTCGTATTTTTTTCCCCAGCGATGAATCAAATAATGTATAACTTCATCAACTAGCAATGGGTTCATTTAAATCAATTAATTAAGACTTTCTAAACTTTTACTTTAAATTATTAAAAGTCCTATCTATTTGCAACAGAAATTGAACAATTTGCTCCATAATAACTAATAAATAACAGAACCAAGTAGCGAATGACTCAATTAAGTTCCAATGATGTCCCTTCTATGGGTCGAAGGCAATTTATGAATCTTCTTACATTTGGTACTGCAACTGGTGTAGCTTTAGGAGCCCTTTACCCTGTAGCGAATTATTTCATGCCTTTAAGAGCAGGCGGTGGTGGAGGTGGGACTTCTGCTAAAGATGAATTAGGGAATCCAATAACTAAGACAGGTTGGTTAGCTACCCATCAAGCAGGAGACAGAAGTCTAGTTCAGGGTCTAAAGGGAGATCCAACTTATTTAATAGTTAATGAGGGTGGGGAAATAGGAGAATTTGGTTTAAATGCAATTTGTACTCATTTAGGTTGTGTTGTCCCATGGGATAGTGGTGCCAATAAATTTATATGTCCTTGTCATGGCAGTCAGTACGATACTAACGGGAAGGTAGTAAGAGGGCCTGCGCCTTTATCTTTAGCTCTAGCACATGTCGATATTGAAGATGATGCTGTACTCGTCAAACAATGGTCAGAAACTGACTTTAGAACTAATGAAAATCCTTGGTGGGCATAAAAAAATGAAAGGTCTTAAAAATCAAATCATGAAAAAAACAAGTTTATTTATCTGTACTCTGCTTTTCATTTCAAGCATTATATTTTATCCAGAGATCAGTTTTGCTTATCCATTTTGGGCTCAGCAAAACTACGAATCCCCAAGAGAAGCTACAGGTAAGATAGTCTGTGCGAATTGTCATCTAGCTCAGATGCCTACAATTGCGGAGGTTCCACAATCTGTTGGAGCGGACAGTGTTTTCAAAGCTGTAGTCAAAATACCCTACAAAAATGATTTAAAAGAGATAGGCGCTGATGGTTCGGAAGTCCCATTACAAGTTGGTGCTGTTGTAATGCTGCCTGATGGCTTTAAACTTGCTCCGCAAGAAAGATGGACCGAAGAAATAAAAGAGGAGACAGAAGGGGTTTATTTCACTAACTACAGTGAAGAGAAAGATAATATCATTATTGTCGGACCTTTACCTGGCGATACCAATAAAGAAATTGTTTTCCCTGTACTTTCCCCTGACCCGTCCACTAATAAAGAATATCACTATGGAAAATACTCGTTACATATTGGAGGCAATAGAGGTAGAGGTCAGGTATATCCAACTGGAGACAAGAGCAATAATGTAGTATTCACTTCTTCTACCTCAGGAACTATAAATTCAATAGAAACAATTGAAGATGGTAGCTATAAAGTCAATATAGAAAACGATAATGGTGAAATAACTACTGAAGCTATACCTGTTGGTCCTCAACTTATCGTAAAAGCTCAAGACAAAATTAATGTAGGTGAACCTCTTACTAATGATCCCAACGTAGGTGGTTTTGGGCAATTAGATGCTGAGGTTGTACTTCAGAGCCCTTATAGAGTTATTGGATTGATTGCATTCTTCATTGGTGTAGGCCTAACACAAATACTTTTAGTATTAAAGAAAAAACAAGTAGAAAAAGTGCAAGCAGCAGAGGGTATCTAACTTTCTCTAAATGCTTATACTTCAAGCTTTTATACAATCTCCAGGAGAAATTTTTTTAAATTTAGGATTTATAACTATTAGATGGTACGGAATTCTTATTTCGGTTTCAGTTTTAATAGGCCTATTTGTCTCTAAAAAACTAGCAAAGGCAAGAAATATTAACCCAGAGTACATTAGTGAAATACTTCCATCATTAATAATCTCTTCAATAATTGGAGCTAGAGCTTATTACGTAATTTTTGAGTGGAGGCAATACAGCGGAGAGAACTTTTTTACTTCTTTTGAACTATTCAATAACATCATTCAAATACCTTCTTTTCTTGCAGTTTGGGAAGGAGGCATAGCAATCCATGGAGGTCTAATTGGAGGATTAATATCTATTATCTATTTCTGTAAGTCGAAAAAAATTAATTTAAAAACTTTTATAGATATATTAATACCCTCGATTATTCTTGGACAATCAATAGGAAGATGGGGAAATTTTTTCAATAATGAAGCCTTTGGAGTTCCTACAAATTTGCCTTGGAAATTATTTATACCTATCCAAAATAGGCCTTTAGAGTTTATTAATTATGAATTTTTTCATCCTACATTTCTTTATGAGTCATTGTGGAATCTTTTAATTTTCATCGTCCTTATTATTACCTTTAATAAACAAAGTAAAACAGATTTTTTTAGGCCTGGCTTTATTAGCTGTCTTTATTTAATAACTTATAGCTTTGGAAGATTCTGGATTGAAGGTTTAAGAACTGACCCACTATGCATAGGCGGACTTCCACCTTTCTGTGATGGCGGTATAAGAATGGCTCAATTTATAAGTATTTTTCTATTTTCTTCTGGATTAATTGGAATATTTTTTTTAAGATTGAGAACATATAGTGGGAAGAATAGAAAGAATGGATAACAAAATATCCTTTATTGGTGCTGGTCCAGGCGATCCAGAATTATTAACTTTAAAAGCGTTAAAAAAGATAAAAATTGCAGATGTCATTATTTGGACTGATTCCCTAATTCCTGAAAAGATTTTAGATTCTGCTAAAGAAGGTTCTGAAAAAATAAAAACGAGTTCACTTAGCTTAGAGCAAATCACCTCAATTATGATAGAAAAATTTCAGGCAGGGAAAACTGTTGTAAGGTTGCATGATGGAGACCCTTGCCTTTTTGGAGCAATTAGAGAGCAAATCGAAATTTTAAAAAACGAAAAAATTGAAATCGAGGTTGTTCCTGGAGTAAGTGCTTTTCAAGTTGCTGCAGCATATCATGAAGCTGAGTTAACCATCCCTAACGTAACGCAAACAATAATTTTAACTAGAGCAGGAGGGCGAACAGGGATGCCCGAAAAAGAATCTCTGAAAGATCTTGCGAAACACAATTCCTCTATATGTCTATATCTAAGTGCTAGGCATGTGAAAAGGTCTCAAGAAACTTTACTAGAGTTTTATCCTCCAGAGACTAAAGTGATTGTTGGATTTAGGGTGTCTTGGGATGATGGTTGGACATCATTAATAGAATTAAAAGATATGGAAAAATTTTCTATTGAGAAAAAACTAATTAGAACAACCATTTACATAATTAGCCCAGCAATTAGTAATTCTCAAAAAAGATCTAATCTTTATAATCCATCTTATAAGCATCTCTTTAGGAATAAATAATCTTAAAGTTGATAGAAAAATATTAATTACTATAATTAGTAAAAATTTATTTGCTTTGAAAGAAATAAAATCTGTTTCGGGAATCAACAATAAAGGAGGAGATTCCTCTTTAAAGAGAATCGGAAATTTCATTAAAGAGGCTAGGTTAAGTAAAAATCAATCAATTGAAGAATTAGCTTCTGATTTAAAAATTGGAGCTCATCAACTTGAAGCCATAGAAGAAGGTAATGAAGAAAAACTACCTGAAAAAGTTTTTATCAAAGCAATGATTAGACGGATTTCACAGAAGCTAAAACTTGATACAGAATTTTTAATGGATGAATTCAAGACAGAGAGGAAAGAAGTGAAAATTGAAGAAATAGTTGAAGAAGTTTCCAAACAAAATTATAAATCTAGGCAATCTAATAATTTTAATCCACTAGGATTCACAATATTTATTTTAATTTCAGGCTTTCTCGGACTAATCGCCTCGTCCTTAATTTTCAATTTATTTTCTGATTCTTCTCAGAATCAAACTCCAAAACAAGAACTTTTAAAAAAAACTAAATAACTTTTAATTCCAAATTCTTTATTTCTTTTATTACATTACTGCATAATCCTAAGTTCCATTTTTCAAGAAGAAGATCATGGTTTCTATCTAAAGGTAAAAGTTGAAATATAAGATTATTTTCCTGCAATTTTATTTGAACTGAGGAGATCACCTTGTCAGGTCTTTGATCAAGAGCTGCTGCTAGTCTCAGGATTAATGACATTTCAAGAACTAATGTTTTATCTTCTTTGGATGTTAAATTTTGCCAAGACTCATGTCTTTTCTTGGGTAGAGTCTTTCTATGGTACCTAGCAATTGAAGCAATAATATTTGTTTCTGCTTCAGAATATCCCAACAACTCACAATTTTTTATTAAGTACCAAGAGTGTTTGTGATATGAACCAACATTGACATATTTCCCACAATTATAAAGATTAGAAGCTGCCCAAAGAAGTTCTTTAGCTTTAGGGTCATTATCGCTATGAAAGATATTTTTAGTCTGATCATAGATTTGAAAGGCAATATCAATAACTTTCTCAGCTCTTATATTATCTACTCCAAACTTTCTGGCCTGATGAACTATAGTTGTTTTTCTAATATTGCCTTGTATATTTAACTCATTTTTAATTATCCCTTTACGAAGCATCCAGTCCACAACCAAACCCTCTCGAAGAGCCCTCTCACTTATCATTAAATCATCAAAGTTCAACATCTCCATTGCAGTGTTTAATATTAATGCTCCTGGAACAATTATTTCTGCTCTTCTCTCACTTAATGAAGGTATTTTCTTGATTTCCGAAACTGGCAATTTAATTAGTTTTTCCAATACATTTTGTAAATTTTCCCTTTTAAATTTATAACCATGCAACTTTTGTTTAGATTCTCCCAAATTATCTGAAATCAAATTTCCTAATGAGGTTGCAGTGCCACTGGTTGCAATCAAAGATAAAGTCTTATCTCCCTGAGATCTACTCTTTATTTTTCGAACAGCTGGTTCTAAAGATCCTTTAATAAAAGTTGTTAGAAAACGTGATCTTTCTGAATTTATAGACTCTTTATTTAAAAAATCATTTTTAAGTCTTACCGCACCAATTCTCGAACTGGTAAGAGCTATAGCATCTTTTTTATCAGCAAGTATTAATTCTGTAGATCCTCCTCCAATATCTATGATTACAAAAGACTTATCTTCAAAAGCCATACCAGAAAGAACACCAAGGTAAATTAATCTGGCTTCCTCAGAACCACCTATCATTTCAATTTGAATATCAGTTTCATCAAGAACTCTTCTAATAAAATCTTGACCGTTTGGAGCTTCCCTAACTGCACTTGTTGCTGCAGTTACTATTTGATTTATTCCATTACTTTTACAATATTCCTTAAATCGCTTAAGAGTAACTAATGCTCTTTGGATTGATTCTTCAGTAAGATTACCCTCCTCATCTCTTTCTCCAAGACGAGTAGTTGATTTATCAGTGAATTTTATTGAAAATGATTTTAATTCTAGATTAATTTCTGCTACCAAGAGATGTGTAGAATTCGTTCCAATATCTATAGAAGCTACTAAAATTTGCTTTTCTTGAAAATATCTTAAATCTTGTTTCAGTATCATTTCTTTTTATAAGATGCAGATATCGTAAATCCATTAATAAATATACCCAAGATTGATTATTAAATAATAGAAATCATTTAATCCTAGTAAGATTATTTAAAGTTATGAAATATACAATAGTTCATATGCAAAATAAAAATCAACAAATTAAATTAAGTACTTTTTTTGAATTATTAAGGTGGAATAAGCCGACTGGAAGAATGATCTTACTTATTCCTGCTGGATGGAGTTTATATTTAACCCCAGATGCTAATCCAACATTTTTAATGTTGCTAAGAATAATACTGGGAGGACTACTAGTAAGTGGATTAGGCTGCGTAGTCAATGATATTTGGGACAAAAAAATTGATCAAAGAGTTATTAGGACAAAAAATAGACCTCTAGCTGCAAATAAAATCAGTCTTAAAACTGCTTATTCAATTCTTTTCTTTTTAATTTTATGTAGTTTCTTTTTAACTTTGTCACTACCTCAGCCTGGGAGAATTCTTTCCATTTCGCTTGCTTTTTTAGCTTTACCTACTATTTTAATTTATCCTTCTGCCAAAAGATGGTTTAAATATCCTCAATTAATCTTATCCATATGCTGGGGTTTTGCAGTCTTAATTCCCTGGGCCGCAAATGAAGGCAATTTAAATAGTATCGTTTTATTATTTTGCTGGCTAGCTACCATCTTTTGGACTTTTGGCTTTGACACGATTTATGCTTTAGCAGATAAAAAATATGATATAAAAATTGGAATAAATAGTTCAGCTGTTAACCTCCAGAACAATACAAGGATAACTATTCAAATTTGCTATTTTTTAACTTCTTGTTTTCTCGCATTATGCGGATTTATTAATCAAATGGATTTTATTTTTTGGCCAATTTGGCTTGCAACGTCAATTTTAATGCAGAGAGATATACTAAAAGTATTTCCTGAGGAAAAGCAATCAATAAAAAATATTGGGAATCACTTCAAAAATCAATCAATTTATGGAGGAATCCTTTTATTAGGAATTATTATTTCCTCTTAAATTCTAAATATGCTTTTTAGATTAAAAAAAGGTGATCCAATAGATGTTTTAGCTCCAGGCTCATTTATTGATGAAGAAGAAAATTTTCAAAAAGGCATAGAAATTTTAAAAAACTGGGGATTGGAAATTAATGAAAATAATTCTCTATTAGAAAAATTTGGTTATTTTGCAGGTGATGATCTAACGAGATTTGAAGAACTGGAAAAAGCACAGAATAGTAAGCTAATCATTTTTGCAAAAGGAGGCTGGGGTTCAGCAAGACTATTAGAAAAAGAACCTTCTTGGCAGCATGGTTTAATGCTTGGATTCTCAGATACATCTTCTTTATTACTATCTAAATATTCTCAAGGATTTAAAGGTGCTATTCATGGCCCCATGGTTACTAGCCTTTTCAAAGAGCCAGATTGGAGTCTTGAGAGATTAAGAAATTTACTTTTTGAGGGATATGTTGAGGACATAAGAGGAATTCCATTAAGAGGAGGGAAAGCTAAAGGAAAAATAATAGTTTCTAACTTAACTATTGCTACTTTTTTAATTGGTACTAATCACTTTCCAGATTGCAAAGGGAAAATAATAATTTTTGAAGATATTAATGAAGATATTTATAAAATTGATCGCATGTTGACTTACCTCAGGATGACTAAAACACTTACTGAAATTGCGGGTATTGGATTCGGAAGTTTTTCTAATGATTCATACGACCTTGAATGGAACGATTTACTAAAAAACTGCATTATTGAGAGACTTCAAGAGTTTGATTTCCCTATTCTTTTTGACCTCCCAATAGGCCACATATCAGGGAATGCATGCATCCCGTTAGGGTATGAAGCAACCTTAAATGGTAATAACGGCATTCTTAGTATCGATAAACCTTTTTAATTAGGATTTCTTCACAAAAAGTTTTGCTATTTTCAAATCTATAGGAGACGTAATCTTTATATTTGAATAAGTTCCTTCAATAATCTTTACTTTCCAATTAAGCATTTCGAATAGTGAGGCATCATCTGTGACTTTCCAGTTTTTAGCAATTGCCATCTTATGAGCTTTTTTTAATCTATCTACTAAAAATCCCTGAGGAGTTTGCGCTGCCCATAAATAATTTCTATCTGGGGTTTCTTTAATAAAACCCTCATTATCAACAAGCTTTATTGTGTCAGTTACCTTAATAGCCAAAATTACAGCTTCATTTTCATCTAATTGCTTAGCACAGAGGTCTATCAATTCAGGATTAATTAGACATCTAGCACCATCGTGTATTAAAACTTTTTCAGCATCTTTTGGCAGCGCTTTTAAACCATTAAAAACTGACTGTTGTCTGGTGTCACCACCATTAATCCAATGAACTTTATGGGCAAGATCCTTTGCTGAATTTAATAATAAATTTTTTCTTTCGGTTGCCCAATTATTCCAACCCAATTTGTTGAGCTTGCAGAAAATACAGATTTAAGTGTCCAATAAATCAAAGACTCTCCCTCTAAATCAATGAGTAATTTATTTTTTCCAGCTTTCATTCTGCTACCACTCCCTGCAGCTGGTATTAAAAAGTGCACAATAGAAGGTCTTAATATTTTCTAGACAATTATAAATAAAAGCAATATCTTTACACAAATAGTACTACGATTGAAAATTATAAAATTTCATAATGTCCAATACAGATTCATTATCAGGAAAAGTTGCTTTAATCACTGGAGCTAGCAGAGGAATTGGTAAAGAAATTGCTTTAGAACTTAGTCGATTAGGAGCAGAAGTTTTTATTAATTACTCTTCTTCTGATGAAAAAGCTGAAGAAGTTGTAAATTCAATAAGCAATTCGGGAGGTAAAGCTCATAAATTAAAATTTGATGTTTCAAAAGAGGATTCTGTCAGTTTAGCTTTTGAAGAAATAATCAAAATTAATGGCACCATTGATATCCTCATTAACAATGCTGGCATTACTAGAGATGGACTATTGATGAGAATGAAATCGGAACAATGGGATGAAGTACTAAATACAAACTTAAAAGGAGTTTTTCTTTGTACAAAATATGCTTCAAAATTTATGATGAAAAAAAGAAGTGGTAGCATCGTAAATATTTCATCAGTTGTTGGAATAATTGGTAATCCTGGCCAAGCAAATTATTCTGCCGCCAAAGCTGGAGTTATTGGATTTACCAAAACTTGCGCTAAAGAATTTGCTTCAAGAGGTATAAACGTAAATGCAATAGCTCCAGGTTTTATAGAAACAGAGATGACTGAAAAACTTAATACTGAAGAGATTCTTAAAGTTATTCCTTTGGGGAAATTAGGAAGTTGTACTCAAATTGCAAACTTAGTGTCATTTTTAGTTTCAAGTGAAGCAGGAAGTTACATAACAGGGCAAACAATCAGTATAGACGGGGGAATGAGTATTTAATTATGAACTTTGGTAAGGCTGACCCAATTCATCTCTTAACCTTCTAATCTTTTGTAAAAGTTTTAGTCTTCGACTTCTAGCAGTCAATGTCAAGAAAAATCTCAAAGGAAAATATATTAGTGTCATAGCAATCGCGAGGATTGCGGTAAGAGTAAAAATAAGATTATTTGTTCCTTCCATAACCTAAAGATACTCTTATTCGAGTTAATTTGTATGTTTCATTAAAAGAAATTCGGCTTTCCCCACTTAATTAAATATCCCTTAAAAATGATTCTATGGGAGATTAGAATAAGATTAAAGACTGAGTAAACATGGCTAAACAGTTAAGTTTTTCTAATGAATCAAGAGAAGCGCTAGAAAAAGGTGTAAATTTCGTAGCTAATGCAGTAAAGGTTACTATTGGACCAAAAGCAAAAAACGTTGTAATAGAAAAGAAATTTGGTTCGCCAGATATAGTAAGAGATGGATCTACAGTTGCTAAAGAGATCGAGATTGAAAACCCTATTTCTAATTTAGGTGCGAAATTAATAGAACAAGTTGCATCCAAGACAAAAGAGAGTGCTGGTGATGGAACAACAACAGCAACCATTTTGACTCAGAAGATGGTTCAGGAAGGATTAAAAAATATTGCTTCTGGTGCCAATCCTATGGAGATAAAAAAAGGGATGGAGGCAGGCCTTGCTTTTGTCTTAGAGAAATTAAATTCCAAAAGTATTTCATTAATTGGTTCTGACATTCAAAAAGTTGCAACAGTTAGTGCCGGAGGTGACGAAGAAATTGGATCTATAATTACGAAAGCAATGGATATTGTTACTTCTGATGGTGTAATAACTGTTGAAGAATCTCAATCTCTAGAAACAGAATTAGATATAACTGAGGGAATGTCTTTTGATAGAGGTTATAGTTCTCCATATTTCGTAACAGACCAAGAAAGACAAGTTTGTGAACTTGAAAACCCTAAAATATTAATAACTGATCAAAAAATCTCAACTTTAGTTGATCTAGTTCCAATACTTGAAGAAATTCAGAAGTCAGCCTCACCTTTTCTAATTCTTGCTGAAGATATCGAAGGAGAGGCTTTAACCACTCTGGTTTTGAATAAGAATAGTGGGGTTTTAAATGTAGCTTCAGTAAGAGCTCCGTTATTTGGTGAGAGAAGAAAAGCTGCTCTTGAAGATATTGCAATTCTTACGAGCGCTAAGTTAATTAGCGAAGACAAATCGATGACACTTGATAAAGTTTCGATTAATGATTTAGGCAAAGCAAAAAAAATAACTATCACAAAGGATAAAACTACAATAGTTGCCTTCGAAGACACTAAAGATTTAGTTAAAGCGCGAGTAGAGAAATTAAAGAGAGAAGTTGATATAACTGAATCAGAGTATGATAAGGATAAAATTAATGAAAGGATAGCCAAACTAGGCGGAGGAGTAGCTCTTATCAAAGTGGGAGCTGCAACGGAAACAGAGATGAAGTATAAAAAGCTGAGAATAGAAGATTCACTTAATGCTACAAAAGCTGCTATTGAAGAGGGTGTTGTCTCTGGAGGAGGACAAACATTAATTGAAATATCAGATGACCTATTAAATTTAAGTCAAACATCTTCAAATGATTTAAGAACAGGGATAAATATACTAAAAGAAGCCCTTCTGGAACCTACCAAACAAATAGCAAAAAATGCTGGTTTTAATGGTGATGTAGTTGTCGCTGAAATTAAAAGGCTTAACAAAGGCTTTAATGCTAATTCAGGAAAATATGAGGATTTAAAAGATTCAGGAATATTAGATCCAACCAAAGTAATAAGATTAGCTCTTCAAGATTCAGTATCTATTGCAGCTATGCTTCTCACAACAGAAGTTGCGATGGCAGATATTCCAGAGCCTGAACCCGCAGCCCCTGGAGGACCAGGTGGAGATCCAATGGGAGGAATGGGTGGCATGGGAATGCCAGGAATGGGTGGCATGGGAATGCCAGGAATGGGTGGCATGGGAATGCCAGGAATGATGTAAAGCTAACTAGCTTTTTTATCGTTATTAATCCACTTTCTTAAATTTTTAATATAAGGTAGGGGTAATTTTGGTGTTTTAGTATATTGATTTGTTTTATTAGTATTTTGAATTTTGCTAGATATTCCATTACTGCTAACAGTTTCCAAACCATTTGATTCCCATTTTGTTTCTTCAATATTTTCAAAAGTTCTTGATAATTCAAGTTTAATTTGTTGTTGATTTTCTTCTTCACGCTGATTTTCTTCATGCACTTCATCAATTAAAGATATCTGTTCTTGATTTTCTTCTTCACGCTGATTTTCTTTTTGTAGTGGACTATGGATTAATAAATCATTTAATGAATCAATCCCAAATCTATGGACCCACTTAAGAACAACATTTTCTTTAAGCAAAAAATTATTTTCTAAAGAGGCTTGTTTAAAAACTTCTATTAAATGATTTTTTAAAAGCATAAAATTTCTAATTTAACTTTCTATTTAACAGAGGCCTTATGATAATCAAGGAAAAAACTGTTAAAGAAAATAAAATTGAGATACAACTCTTACAAGATAAATCACCATATGGGGCATGTAAAGCCACTAATTCTAAATCCATGGTTTGTGAATAGGCAGTCCTAATAGGTTCAATAGCAAAAGTTAATGGATTTAATGAAGCTAACCATCCCAGCCAATTTGGCATAAAAGAGATCGGAGCTAAAGCAGTACTCGCAAAGAGAAGAGGTAAGTTTATTACGAATATGAGAGCGATTAATTCAATATGTCCAGGCAAAACAAATGCTAAACATAAACTTATTGATGTAACAAAAAGGACCAATAAAATAAGTGTTGTAAAAACAATTCCTAAACCATATAAGTTGGGCCATCCATAACCCAAAATGTATGAAACAACCATTATTACAATACTCTGAACAAAGCTCAAGATTGTTATGTAAAAAAAAGAAGATAAAACTATGGATAATCTACTGGTTAAAGGAGCCACAAGTAATCTATTAAGAAATCCGAACTCTCTATCAAACATTAAAGGAAGACCAGAATTTAGGGCTCCGCTAAAAGCAGTAAAAACAATAAGTCCTGCTCCTAAAAAATTCCCATAAGAATCAACTCCTGGCAAAAACCCTTCAGGAGCTTTAGAGAATAATGCCCCAAACAAAAAAAGCCAAATTATGGGTTGTAATATTCCAGCTAAAAGAGTTGATGGCCTTCTTTTTAATTGAATAAATAATCTCTTTGTTAAGGCAAATGTTTCTTGATATAAAAAAAATAAGTTATACTGTTCTATTTCCATAATTAGAAGTAATTAGTATTCATTATAGTTAGTTACCTAAAAGTTTTTTTATCGCATTGATTGCTTTGATTCTTTTTTAAGGTCTCTTTTCCCTGCCATAGAAATTTCGGCATCCAATAATGTTTTCCCTGTTGCCTGAAGATATACGTCATCCAAGCTTGGCTGACTTTGGGCAAGAGAAAAAATTTCAAACTTTGAAAAGGCCAATTCCACTTTGAGCTTCGTAAGTAAATCTTTTTCCTTATCTGCTACAAAATTTATCGAAAAGCCTTGAGCTTCATTTATGATTATCTGACTAATTCCATCTATTGAGGATAAAATTTGACATATATTTTTTGCTTCTTCCTCATTACTAAATTCTCT
>QCPF01000012.1 GCA_003212655.1 Prochlorococcus sp. AG-436-D21
GTAATGCTTCTGCCAAACTGGAGATCTTCTTTTTTTAAAAGTTTTTGATTTCCTTCCTTCAAATGACTTTCAAGCATAACTCCTAAAATATTTTTTTCACCATTACTAATTTGAGAAGCTACATTTTTTAGCACTTCTGACTGTTTTCGGAAATCTTTATTTGAATTTCCATGACTACAATCAATCATCACTTTATGGGGAAGATTACACTGCCTCAATTCTGCTGAAATTCTTTGTACATGATCACTTTCAAAATTTGGGCCTTTTGAACCGCCCCTTAAAACTATATGTCCGTCTGGATTTCCTGTAGTATTAACTATAGAAGCCATTCCATTTTCATTTACACCTAAGAAGTGATGGGATTTTGAAGCTGACTGCATTGCATTAATTGCAGTAGTAAAAGAACCATCCGTTCCATTTTTAAAGCCTATAGGCATTGATAATCCTGATGCCATTTCTCTATGAGTTTGACTTTCTGTAGTCCGCGCACCTATGGCTGTCCAACTTATTAAATCGGCAATGTATTGAGGAACAATTGGATCTAGTAATTCTGTAGCAGAAGGTATGCCTCGAGTTGCTAAATATGAAAGCAAACTTCTTGCCCTTCTTAAACCAGTATTAATATCATAAGAATCATCTAGATGAGGATCATTTATCAATCCCTTCCAACCAATAGTTGTTCTTGGTTTTTCAAAATATACTCTCATAATTATTTCTAATTTATCGTTATACATTTCTCGGAATTTTTGAATATATTTTGAATATTCCTTTGCCGCCTCAAGATCATGAATTGAACATGGACCCACAATGACTAAAAGCTTCTGATCATTATGATGCAAAATATTTTGTATCGATCTTCTTGTTTTAGATACTGTATTAGCAGAGTCGTGATCTAAAGGTATATCATTATGTAATCTGCTTGGAGGTATTAATGGACGTGTTTCAAGAACATGTAAATCTGATGTCTTTTCTAAAGCTGAATTATTTGATGATGTCGTCATTGATTAATTAAGAAGTTTGAATCTTTAAAAAAGCATTTATGAATACTCTCCTTTTCAATATTAAAAATAACAATAGATTAGGCATTAAACCTTACTAATGAAGAATTTGGAAACATTGCTAAAAGATTATGCAGATCATGTAGCTGAAAGAGCTGCCAAAGGTATACCACCTTTACCTTTAAATGCTGAACAAACAAATTGTATTACAAAATTATTAGAACAAGATAGTACTTACGATTCATCTTATTTACTTGATTTACTAATAAATAGAGTTCCCCCAGGAGTTGATGAGGCTGCTTACGTAAAAGCAAGCTGGCTTACGGCTATTGTTAATTCCGAAAAATATTGCAAATCAATTAATCCCGAAAAAGCAATTGAAATACTAGGAACAATGATAGGCGGATACAATGTAAATTCTTTGGTTGAGATCCTTAAAGGAGAAAATAGTTTACTCGCAAAAAAAGCGGCAGAAGTTTTAAAAAATATTATTCTTGTTTACGACTCGGCTAATGAAATTTATGAATTATCTCACAGTAATATTTATGCAAAAGAAGTTGTAAATAGTTGGGCAAATGCAGAATGGTTCATAAATAAAAAAGTTCTGGAGAAAGAGATTACTTGTTTAGTATTTAAAGTTGACGGTGAGACAAACACAGACGACTTATCTCCAGCTGTACATGCAACAACACGCCCGGACATTCCAATGCATGCATTAGCTATGTTGGAATTTAAAAAACCTGATGGACTAAAGATTCTTGATAATTTAAAAAAACAAAACTTACCAATAGCTTATGTTGGAGATGTTGTTGGAACAGGGAGTTCTAGAAAATCTGCTATTAATTCACTCATTTGGCATATAGGAGAAGATATCGCTTTTGTTCCCAACAAAAAAACAGGTGGAATAATAATTGGCAGCAAAATAGCCCCAATTTTCTTCAATACTGCACAAGATTCAGGAGCTTTACCTATAGAAGCTGATGTATCTCAAATGAAAACAGGAGATGTTATTAAAATATATCCTTATAAAGGCATTATTAAAAAAATTGAAAAAGATTCAAATACTGAAGAATTAATAAGCAAATTCGAGTTGTATCCATCAACTCTTACTGATGAAATTCAAGCTGGAGGAAGAATAAATCTTATGATTGGAAGATCTCTTACGGACAAAATTAGAAACAAGTTAGATTATCAACCAAGTGAAATATTTACTAGACCACAAAATCCAACCGAAAGTAATGCCGGCTTTACTCAAGCTCAAAAAATAGTGGGCAAAGCATGCGGTTTAGAGGGAGTAAGGCCAGGAATGACCTGTGAGCCAATTATGACCACAGTTGGTAGTCAAGATACTACTGGGCCAATGACTAGAGATGAACTAAAAGAACTAGCTTGTTTAGGATTTACTGCAGATTTAGTGATGCAAAGTTTTTGTCATACAGCTGCGTATCCTAAACCAGTAGATCTAGTTACCCATAAAGAATTACCTGATTTTATATCTCAAAGAGGTGGAGTAGCTCTTAAGCCTGGAGACGGCATAATTCATAGCTGGCTTAATAGAATGCTTCTCCCAGATACTGTTGGCACTGGCGGAGATAGTCATACTAGATTTCCTCTTGGCATTTCATTTCCTGGAGGCTCGGGCATTGTTGCCTTTGCCGCTGCAATAGGATCAATGCCATTAAATATGCCAGAATCTGTGCTGATTAAATTTAAGGGAGAATTATTAACGGGAATCACTCTTAGAGATTTAGTAAATGCAATCCCTCTCTTCGCAATTAAAAAAGGACTCTTAACAGTTGAGAAAGCAAATAAGAAAAATATATTCAACGGGAAAATTATGGAAATTGAAGGATTACCAAACCTAAAACTTGAACAGGCTTTTGAACTTACTGATGCTACTGCAGAACGCTCATGCGCTGGTAGCACAATACTTTTATCCCAAGAAACCGTTCAAGAATATTTAAAAAGCAATATTTGCCTGCTAGAAAAAATGATCGAGGGTAATTATGAAGATTCAAAATCGATTTCAAGAAGAATAAATGATATGAAAAATTGGTTAAAAAAACCATCATTAATTCAACCAGATTCAAACGCTCAGTATGAAGAAATCATTGAAATTGATTTAGCAAAAGTAACACAACCAATAGTTGCTTGCCCTAATGATCCAGATAATGTAAAAGAAATCACTGATGTTGCAAATACAAATATTGACGAGGTTTTTATTGGTTCTTGCATGACAAATATTGGTCATTACAGAGCAGCTGCAAAAGTTCTTGAAGGAGTACAAAATTTAAAAGCTAAATTATGGATTTGTCCACCAACAAAGATGGATGAAGAAACTCTAAAAGCTGAAGGTTACTATAAAATTTTTGAAGATTGTGGTGCAAGGTTAGAGTTACCGGGCTGTTCTTTATGTATGGGAAATCAAGCCAGAGTAGATGAAGGTTCCGTAGTATTTTCTACTAGTACAAGAAATTTTGACAATAGACTAGGCAAGAATGCACAAGTCTTTTTAGGCAGCGCTGAATTAGCAGCAGTTTGCGCACTGCTTGGCAAAATTCCTGAAATAGAAGAATATCAGGATATTACTAAAAATAAAATTAATCCATATTCAGATGAACTTTATCGCTATCTTCAATTTGATGAAATACCCGATTTCAGCTTGACAAAGTAATCATGGACCATGCCAAACTTTATAAAAGATAATATTCAAAAAACAAGTAATAATTCTTCTCGTAGCATCAAAAAATTATTAAAACAAAGATCTCTAGTAGTTGCATTTTCGCTCTTATTAACGGGTCTTGGGGCTTCGATTACAAGCATATCTTTTAAAACTGGAATCTATTTTATTAATAATTGGAGATTAGCATTATTAGACCAATTCCCATCTATTGCGGTCTTACCTCTTTTTGGAGCTCTAGGAGGAGCTATTGCAGGATATTTGATCAAAAATATAGCACCTGCCGCAAAAGGTTCAGGCGTCAGTCAAATCATGGGTTTCTTAAGACATAAAAAAGTTCCAATGAATTTAAAAGTAGGATTAGTAAAGCTCATATCAGGAATTATTGCGATTGGTAGTGGATTCCCTTTGGGTCCAGAAGGTCCATCAGTTCAAATGGGAGGATCCGTAGCTTGGCAAATGGCCAAATGGCTCAAAGCTCCTACAGCTTTCAGAAGAGTAATAGTAGCAGCAGGTGGTGGTGCTGGAATAGCTGCAGTATTTAGCGCTCCATTAGGAGGGTTTATCTATGCAATAGAGGAGTTATTAAACTCTGCTAGACCAGTAATTTTATTATTAGTAGTAATTACAACTTTTATTGCAGATTCATCTGCTGATATTATTCAAGCTTTAGGTTTAGATCCTAAAGCAGGTGGCTTTGATTTTACCCTCGGATTTTTGATTCAAAAAGAATATGACCCATCAGTTTTTTTCTTACCTGTAGATTTTATTTACTTAGTCTTACTAGGAATAATTATTGGGATATTTGCAGAATTGTACAGCAGATATGTTTTGTTAATGCAAAATCTTGGGAAAAAGTGGTATAAAAATAAATTTGTTTTAAAAATGAGTATCTGTGGACTTATTTTAGGAAGTATCTATTCATGTTTACCCAGTACATTTCATAATTTAGATGAATTACAGAAAATAATAGCTGAACAAAATACAAGTATTGGAATTGCTTTATTGGCAGTTTTAGTACTATTTATCACGACAGGTTTAGCTGCAGCATCCGGAGCTCCTGGAGGATTATTCTATCCAATGCTTACTTTAGGAGGGTCAATCGGACTAATAATGGGGAGCTGGGTAGAAATTGCTACAGGACATGCACCTAGTACATACATTTTTGCAGGAATGGGAGCTTTCGTAGCAGGATGTTCGCGAACGCCAATAACAGCAATGTTTTTAGCTTTTGCTTTAACAAAAAATTTATTAATAATGAAACCCGTGTTAATCAGCTGCATTGCCAGTTTCTTGGTAGCAAGAGCTTTTAATGAAGAATCAATTTATGAAAGACAAATACAAATAGAATTAGAAGACTAAGAAACTATCTTCAATCAAAAACAGCAGTTTTGCTGTTATAGACAAATACTTGATGATTTATATGTAATCTAACTGCTCTTGCTAAAGCTATTCTTTCAATATCTCTTCCTTTTCTAATCAAATCATCAACTTCATCCCTATGACTTACATTAACTGTACATTGCTCTATTATCGGGCCTTCATCAAGATCTTCAGTAACATAGTGAGCAGTAGCACCGATTAATTTAACGCCTCTCTTCCAAGCTCGATGATATGGTTGCCCGCCCTTAAATGCAGGTAAGAAAGAATGATGAATATTTATTATTGAAGAAAACTTTTTTAAAAAAGAGTCACTCAAAATTTGCATATATTTGGCTAATACAACAAGATCAATGTCATATTCTTTTAATAAATTTAAAAATTGATCTTCAACAATAGATTTATCAGTTTTAAAGGTATCAATATGGACAAATTTTGCATTAAAATCATTTGCAATATTTTCAAGATCAGAATGGTTTGAAATTATTAAAGGGACTTTCATTTTGAGTTCTCCATTTCTTACTCGCCAAAGTAAATCAATCAAACAATGATTTTGTTTACTCACGAAAATAGCAACATTTGGAATTTCATCAGAATAATTAACGTTAAATTTTCCATTTAATTCATCTGCAATTTTTTCAAATTCTTTATAAATTTCATCTCTATTAAAAAATTCATTGTTACTATTCCATTCAATTCGACTAAGAAATAATCCTGCATCTTGATCTGTATGATGATCAGAATGTTTTATGTTGCCACCGTAATTTGAAATCCAACTTGTAAGTAGACTTACAAGACCAGGACGATCGGGACAAACAATTTTGAATATAATTGAAGGATGTTCCAAAAAATCTTTAACTATTAAGTCAAATAAGCAAGTATATCTAATATATCAATGAAAAGCTTAAAAGAAAATTTTCAAAAAGCACAAGTAGTTATTATTGGATCAGGGATTATTGGAAAATTTAACGCCTTAGAATTATCAGAATTAGGTTTCCAGGTAACGATAATAGATCCAGCTCAACAGCAAAATAGTAGCAATGCAGCTTTAGGCTTACTAATGGGTAATATGTATCAAAAAAGAAGAGGTAGAAGCTGGGATCTCAGGAAACAGAGCATTGAATTATGGCCACAATGGATTACATTCCTGCAAAAATTTAATTGTGAATTAAATATCGAAAAACCATTAATACAACTAACTACAGATGAAGAAAAGTTTAAAAAATTAGAGAAATTTGTTTATGAAAATAATGATCAAAACTTGCGAATTTTAGAAAGAGACTCAATATTTATCAAGAATATTAATAAAGCCTTCCAAGAAACAAATATAAAAGGAATGATCTCGTTCAAAGATGGAAGAATAAATCCTTTTTCTTTACTTCAAACATTAGATCAATATCTAAAACATAAAAAAGTAAATTATTTGCGAGAAGAAATAATAAAAATAAGAAAATCAAACAATCAATGGATTTCTACAACAGGGAATAATGAAAACATCAAATCTGACATGGTTATTTTGTGCAATTCACTAAAAGCGATTGATTTAATAGGTAGCCTATCTCACAACATCAAATTAAAACCTGTTTTAGGTCAAGCTATAGAAATTGAGATAAATGATGAAGAAGTTGATTTATTATCGCTGCCAAAACAATTCAACATAAATGGTAAAAATATAATTCCAATATCAAACAATAAGCTAATTATTGGATCAACTGATGAATATAGTACTAAGCCAGAAGAAAATACATTCGAAAAACTTACAAATTTTCTCGATAAAAAACCAAATTGGCTAATGAAAGGAAAAATTTCTAAAAAATGGTTCGGAATAAGGTCAAGGCCAGATGGTGAACCTTCACCAATAATGAAAAATCTTGAAGATGGGCTAATTATATGTACAGGTTTTTATAAAAATGGGATTTTACTGGCTCCGGCTTGTTCTAAATGGGTTACTAATGAAGTTAAAAATTACCTTTATTAATCTTTTGTTTCAGTAAAGTCCGCATCAATTACATCATCTCCACCTTTTTCATTTGAATCACTCTGATCAGGACCGCCTGTAGCGCCAGGTGATGGTGGCTGATTACCTGGTTGCTGATAAACAGATGAACCAACTGCATAAAGTTCTTGCTGAAGTTCTTCAAGAAGTTTTTTCATTGATTCATAATCTTCTTTTGAAGTTGCTTCTTTTAAAGCATTACTTTTTTCTTCAACTTTAGACTTTGCTGCAGCATCAATTTTGTCTCCTAATTCACCAAGTTGCTTTTCTGTCTGGTAGACAAGTGTTTCAGCTTGATTTTTTAAATCGATTTTTTCTCTTTTTTCTTTATCTGCAGATGCATTTGATTCAGCATCTTTTACCATTTTTTCAACTTCATTATCAGATAAAGTTGAAGCACCAGTGATAGAAATACTTTGCTCTTTACCACTTCCTTTATCCTTAGCAGTAACACTAAGAATACCATTTGCATCGATATCGAAAGTAACTTCAATTTGCGGAACACCTCTTGGTGCTGAGGGAATACCATCCAATCTAAAAGTTCCTAGGCTTTTGTTATCAGAGGCCATTTCTCTTTCACCTTGTAAAACATGTATTTCAACATTGGTTTGACCGTCTACAGCAGTTGAATATGTTTCAGATTTCTTAGTAGGCACTGTAGTATTACGATTTATCATTTTTGTCATTACTCCCCCTAAAGTCTCTACACCTAAAGAAAGTGGAGTGACATCAAGCAACAGTATATCTTTAACCTCTCCTGCTAAAACTCCTCCCTGAATTGCAGCTCCTACAGCTACTACCTCATCAGGATTAACAGTTTGGTTTGGTTCTTTTCCTATTATTTTCTTAACTAAATCTAAAACAGCAGGTATTCTAGATGAACCTCCCACCATAACCACTTCATCAATTTCACTAGTAGAAATTTTTGCATCACTTATAGCCCTCTCAACTGGGGTCTTACATCTATCAATTAAAGAAGCTGCTAATTCCTCAAACTTAGCTCTAGTAAGGTTCAAATCTAAATGTTTTGGTCCTTCAGGGGTCGCTGTAATGAAAGGTAAATTTATTTCACTTTGTGTAGCATTTGATAGCTCTATTTTTGCTTTTTCTGCAGCTTCAGTCAATCTTTGCAAAGCTTGCTTATCTTGTCTAAGATCAATTCCCTCATTTGATTTAAAAGTACTAGCTAAGTGATCTACGATGCATCTATCAAAATCATCGCCCCCTAAATGTGTATCTCCAGATGTAGATAAAACTTCAGTTACTCCATCACCAGCTTCAATAACAGAGACATCAAATGTTCCACCCCCTAAATCGAAAACAAGAATTTTTTCATTTTCTTTATCCAAACCATATGCTAGGGCCGCAGCAGTTGGCTCATTGACAATTCTGAGAACTTCTAAACCCGCAATCTTTCCAGCATCTTTAGTAGCTTGTCTTTGGGAATCATTAAAATAAGCTGGGACTGTAATTACAGCTTGTGTGACTTTTTCACCAAGGTATTTACCCGCATCATCTGCTAACTTTCTTAAAACTTGAGAACTTACCTCTTCAGGAGAAAACTGCTTATCCAAAATAGGACATTTTAATTTGACACTAGAACCAGATTTTTCGACAGAATAACTTACTTCTTTAGATTCTTCATTAACTTCATCAACCCTTCTACCAACGAAACGTTTTGCAGAATAAAAAGTATTTTCAGGATTCATTACAGCTTGTCTTTTCGCTATTTGTCCCACGAGCTGATCTTGATTTTTAGTGTATGCAACAACTGATGGAGTAGTTCTGAAACCTTCAGCATTTGCTATTACAGTGGGTTTACCACCCTCCATTACTGCGACACAACTGTTAGTTGTTCCTAAATCAATTCCTACAACCTTACCCATGGGTAAATTCTCAATATTTGCTATTCTCCATAATCGGTCATCGACGACATTATTGTTACTCAAAGACGGGGTGTGGTTCCCGAACAGAACATTATTTTTAAGTAAAAAATCCTAAAACATGATTTCTAGTAAGACATCTTTTATAGCATTAATTGGCAATCCAATAAGCCATTCCTTGTCACCAATTATGCAAAATGCTGCCTTTCAATATTTAGGCTTAGATTTAATCTATATTGCCATACCTTGTAAAGATGAAGATTTAGAATTAGTTCTAAATTCTTTTAAAAAAATTAATTGCAAAGGTTTAAATATCACAATTCCGCACAAAGAAAAAGTATTTGACCTATGTAGTGAAATCTCCCCTATTGCTAACAAACTTAAAGCAATTAATACCCTGAAATTAAATTCTAAAAAAGAATGGAGCGCAACCAATACCGATGTAGAGGGATTTATTTATCCATTAAAAACATTAAACTTAGCAAATAAAAAGTCAATAGTTCTTGGCTCCGGGGGTGCAGCAAGATCTGTTATTCAAGGTTTAATAGATTTAAATCTTTCAACAATTTCAGTAATATCACGTAACAAATTATCATTAGATAAATTAATTAAAAATTTTGATAATCAAATTCAACTGCAGGGTTTATTAAATGATGATGATAAAGCCCAAATTTTAATTCGTGAAGCAGATTTAATCGTAAATACAACGCCAGTAGGGATGAAAACAAAATATGAAAATAATGTATTGCCATATGGCGAGGTTTTTTGGAAATCTCTTAACTCGCAAACAATTATTTACGATTTAATCTATAATCCTGCCCCAACACCTTTATTAAAATTAAGCGCCAAAAAAGGTTGCATGACTATAAATGGTTTGGAAATGCTTGTTGCTCAAGGAATGAAATCAATATCATTTTGGACAGATGGTTTAGAAGTCCCCTTTCATGTAATGAATGAAGCACTAAAAAAATATCTTTAAAAAAATGATCCTATTTTTCAAGAAACTGCCTATCGTAATGTATCGTAAATAATGAACAGACGCTCATCACACCAATTTATGAGCCAAAGACCTTGTCTGAAACTATGAACGATCAACAATCTTATTACGAAACCATGTATATCCTCCGCCCAGACATTGCGGAAGATGAAGTAACTAATCACATTGATAAATACAACAAGCTTTTAGAAGAATTTGGCGGAACCATCCTTGATAGTCAAATGAGAGGAAAGAGAAGATTAGCTTATCAAATAGCAAAACATAGAGAAGGTATCTACGTGCAACTAAGTCATCAAGGTGATGGGCAACATATTTTCAAAATTGAAAAAGCAATGAGACTAAGTGAAGATGTTATTAGATACATGACCGTCAAACAAGAAGGTCCTTTACCAACACCAAGACCCTCTAATAAGAGTAAATCTCAATCAGAGAATAAAGAAAATCCAGAAGCCAAAGTTGAATCTAAAGAAAAACAAGCAGTAGCAAATGCAGATACTTCAAGTTCGGGAAAGGGTGATACTGTAACTAAAGAAAATGCAGAATCTTAAATATTAATCACTTTTTTTTGAATTTAACTCAGCCCATATTTTGTTAGACATCCCCCACATATAAATAAAACCCTCGGCCAAAGAATGATTAAAGACATCATCTTTGCTATAAGTGGCCAAATCTTCCCTGTAAAGTGAATTATTTTCCGACATTCTCCCAATTACTGTTGCGTTCCCCTTGTGAAGTCTAATTTTTACTCTTCCATTAACTGAAGTTTGAGTCGATGATATAAATGAATCTAAACTTTCTTTAAGAGGTCCAAACCAAAAACCTTGATAGACTAATTGACCCCATTTTTTTTCCACTATTCCTTTAAAATCTACAACATCAGGATTTAATGTTATGCTCTCTAATTCTTTGTGAGCTTTAATTAAAAGTAAGAGGCCAGGTGTTTCGTAAATCTCTCGACTTTTAATTCCTACTACTCGATCTTCAATCATATCTATTCTTCCAAAACCGTGTTTACCTGCAAGATCATTAGCTTTTTGAATAAGCTCTACTGGAGTTAAAAATTCATCATTAATTCCAACTGGAAACCCATTTTTAAAAACAATTTCTATATCTTGAGGGGTATCAGGTGAATTATTAATTGATGATGTCATCGAAAATATATCTTCAGTTGGTTCTTGCATTGGATCTTCTAACATACCTGCTTCAATACTCCTACCAAGTAAGTTAACGTCTATTGAATATGGTGATTTTTTTGATACAGGCGCAGGAATGCCAAATTTTTCTCCATAAACTATTGCCTCTTCTCTACTCATATTCCACTCCCTTGCGGGAGTAATTATTTTTAAATTAGGGCCTAAAGCATTAATTGCTAAGTCAAATCGAACTTGATCATTCCCTTTACCAGTGCACCCATGAGCTACTGCATCGGCATTAATGTCCCTAGCAATATTCACTAGATTTTCAGCAATTAAAGGCCTAGCAAGAGCAGTAGATAAAGGATACTTATCTAAATATAATGCGTTTGCTCTAATGGCTGGGAAAGCATATCTCTCAACAAAACTATTAACTAAATTACCAACAATTGATTTAGATGCACCAGAATTTAAAGCTTTTTGCCTAATAAGGTTTAAATCCTCGCCTTGTCCAAGATCTGCAACAAAGGTAACAACTTCTGAAATTCCATATTCATTTTTTAAATATGGAATACAGACGCTCGTATCTACTCCACCAGAATAAGCTAATACAACTTTTTTTACCTTCTTCATCTAAATTTGCTCCATAAATTTAAATTTTTGACGTAATTAGGAATTTGAAAACTTATTAAAAACTAATATTATTGTAACTATAAGAGCTGGACCAAAAACTAGTAATAAGAGAAGAAAGTTATTAAATATTAAAACATTGGGATTAAAGTATCCAATTAGTTTAAATAATCCAGAAAGTAACAATGAAATTAAACAGATAAAAAAATATTTTAAATTTGCTTTATCAAACAAAGTTTTTCGCGTGCATCATTATGTATTATCTTATATATATAATATAATTAATGTATGGACACCAATAAACTTAAACTTAGATTAGACGATATTTCTGAAGTCAATCCAGCTTTAACTTGTTACCACAGAGATGATCCAGCTCCTGTTTTGCCCCTAAGAGATGAACCTGATCTACTATCTTGGCTAGAAAATACAGGAAGACTTATCGCAGAAAAAGAGGGGGATTCACAAGAGATTAGTACTATAGAAGAAGAAGAGCTTTCAGCGCTAATGGGAGAAAAAGAAGATTATAAAACTGAAGAAGATCCTTCAGAAGATGATTGGGAAGATTAAAAAGTTTAACTTTAAATCGTTAATAATATTAAATACTTTTGCTTTATTAGTAACCTCCTATATTTTCCATAATTTTATTTTTATTGGAATATTTACATTATTTTTTTTTATTTCTTTATTAACAACAAAGAATGGACTAAAAATAATCAGAAAATTAAATTTACTTCAAAATATTAGAACCGAAGGTCCTGCAAATCACTATAAAAAAAATGATACTCCAACAATGGGTGGAATTTTTATGATTGGCCCTTTTTTAATTTTTCTTTTAATAATAACTATAAAATTAAGTTCTCTAAAATTATTTTTTTTATTACTGACTATTTTTGGTTTTTTTATAACAGGATTTTTAGATGATTATTTAAGTATTAAAAACAAAGAAAATACAGGGTTAAAAACAAAAGAAAAATTTGTTCTACAAAGTATAGTCTCAATAATATTTATATTGTTAGCCTATGAAAAAAATTTAATAAATCCGTTAATAACAATATCTGACTCCTGGAGAATAGATATGAATATTTTCATCTTGCCAATTTCTTTTTTAGTACTAGTAGGTATAAGTAATTCAGTAAATTTGACTGATGGATTAGATGGCTTAGCAGCGGGATGCAGTGGTATTGTCTTTTATGGATTAGGAACAGAAATATTAATCAAAGAACAGCAAGAACTTTTTGTTTTTAGTATTCTATGTTATTCAATGTCAGGGATTTGCTTAGGATTTCTCAAGTACAATAGTTATCCTGCAAAAATATTTATGGGTGACACAGGATCTCTTAGTATTGGTGCAATTCTGGGTTCGATAGCATTATTAACTGATAGCGTTTTTACATTATCTATTTTCTCAGGCATATTTATCATTGAATCATTATCAGTAATGATTCAAGTAAGTTTTTTTAAAATTACAAAAAAATTTTTTCACAGAGGAAAACGAATATTTTTAATGGCGCCACTACATCACCATTTTGAACTTCAAGGAGTTAAGGAACAAAAAATAGTTGAAAATTTTTGGAAAATCAACATTTTACTTGTAATTTTAGGTATAGTTTTAAAAATCAATTTTTAAAAAATTTGTTATGAATTTTTTTACATGGAAGGATAATGGATTAACAAGTGACTGCTCAAGTCTTGATGCAATGGCGTCACGATTCGAAGAAACTGCCAAATTAATGAAAAAACTATCTAAGAAAGGCTTTAAACTAAAAAGAACTCAAAATAATCAACTAATTCTTCACCCCGATCCAAAAGTATTTGATCAATGGGGTTTTATAAGTGAAGAACTTCCTTTTAAACAACTCTGTTTAATATCAGATGAAGAATAATTGTTTGACCTTGAGAACTCTTCTGTGAGTATTGATAAATAATTCCGTACATGAGTGTTCCAACTAAAGTGCCTGTTAACACCCTCTATTCCATTTTTACTCCATAATTTCCACTGATTATTATTAGAAATTCCTTTTTCAAGAATAGCTTTCAACTGATTAATATCCGTAACATCTACTAGAAGTCCATTTTCACATTTTGAGCGTATTTCTTTTGGCCCTCCATCATTTGTTGATATTATTGGCAATCCACATGATGAAGCTTCAAGAAGGGTTAAGCCAAAAGGCTCTGTTAAAGCTGGATTTACAAATACACCACCTCTACTAGCAGCCCACCTATATAAAGCAGGTATCTGACTTGGAAGATGTTTTTTTGGATAAGCTACTTTGCCGTACAAATTATATTTATCAATTATTTCAAAAATATTATTGAACACATCTTTTTGTTGAGGATCAAGTTTTGAAGTACTATCTCGACAACCCAAAATTAAAATTAAATTAGTTTTTCTTTTTAATTTTTCAGATCTTCCATATGCTTCAATCAAAGAAGGAATATTTTTTCTTCGTACAGCTCTAGAAATATTCAATAATGGAGGTTTACTAGAATCTCTTAGAAAAGGTTTCATCATATTCTCAATTTCAGCTGTTTCTGTTGTCGAGTGAATATGGTGAAACTTATTATGATCAACACCAGGAGGAATTACTTTAGCTTTGTGTGATGAAAAGGAAGAATATTGAGAATATTGATAAACTGACTCTTGTTTAGTGCTGGTAACAACAATATCTGCTGATTTTAACGCTTTTTCTTCTGCCTCAATTCTTTTACTTATGGAATAAAGCTTTTCTATTTGATTATTTTTTAAACCAGTATCAAGCAATTTCCTTTTTTTCTCTCTTCCTAAAGAATGACCAGTAAAAATAAGTGGAACGTTTAAGGCTTGACTGAGTTTAACTCCTACATATCCAGCATCTGCATAATGTGCATGAATAAAATTAGGCTTTTTATTTTTTTTATAGTAAGAGATAAGTCTTTCAGTTAAATGATCTAAATATGGCCAAAGCAATTCTTTTCTTAAATATTTATTGGGGCCAAATTTGAATCTTAAAATTCTAACTCCAGGTTCTACAAATTCTTCTTCTTGAGAATATACATCGTCTACTTTAGGGTCATTGATTAAACGAGTAATTAAATCTACTTGATCAACTTCTGAAGTATTAGCCAAACTTTTAACTAACTCTAAAACGTATTGTGTTTGCCCTCCTGTATCTGCATCCCTTCCTAATTCAAGATTTTTAGAGCGTATAAGACCATGTAAATGTAAATGTAAAAATTTCAACCTCACTCAGCAAATCCTCCGATAAACGGCCTTTAATACAAATAAGATGAATTTGCCAGTAAAATATTAAGAAAGCATTATGATTCTAAATTTTTATAATACTAAATATTTAAACAAAGCAGTCATAGACTTATTGAATGCCTCTAAAATAACATTTTCGTTTTGCTGAGATAATTAGAATACAAAGAAATATAACAATGATTTTTCTTATTCTAGAACCTTTTTAAGATATTTTGCTGTATGGCTAGTAGGATTTTTAGCTACATCCTCAGGAATACCTTCTGCAATAATTTCTCCGCCTTTATCCCCACCATCAGGACCTAAATCTATAATCCAATCCGAACATCTAATAACATCTAAATTATGTTCAATAACAATTACTGAATTACCTTTATCTACCAAACGTTGTATCACATCCATTAATTTGTGAACATCATAAAAACTTAAACCTGTTGTTGGCTCATCAATCAAATATAAAGTTTTTCCAGTAGCCCTTTTTGATAATTCAGTTGCTAATTTAACTCTTTGAGCCTCTCCACCAGATAATGTAGGAGCTGGCTGACCTAATTTGACATAGCCTAAGCCAACATCTACCAATGTAGATAATCTTTCAGCAGCTTGAGGTATAGCGGAGAAAGTTTCTGCGGCTTGTTCAACAGTCATCTCTAAAACATCAGATATATTGAAACCTTTGTATTTAACTTGAAGAGTTTCCCTATTAAAACGAGCTCCTTTACATACTTCACATTGAACATACACATCAGGTAAAAAATTCATTTCAATAACATTGACTCCCTGCCCTTTACAAGCTTCGCATCTTCCTCCTTTCACGTTAAAGCTAAATTGGCCAGCCTGATAACCTCTTGCTTTTGCTTCTACTGTGGCAGTAAATATCTGCCTTATAGGGTCAAAAGCTCCGGTATATGTCGCAGGATTTGATCTCGGAGTTCTTCCTATTGGAGATTGATCAATAACGATAACTTTATCAATTGCCTTTATACCCTTTAACTCTTTTACTCCTTGAGGAAAGGGAACTTTTAATCCTAAAGAATGACACAATGCAGGATGAAGTAATTCGTTTATCAAGGTGCTCTTCCCACTTCCACTCACACCAGTTACAGAAACTAATCTTCCTAAAGGAAATTCAACAGAAATATTTTTTAAATTATTCTTAGAACAATTACTTAAAATTAAACTTTTTTTTACAGATGATCTACGTTCTTTTGGAGTAGGAATCGACTTCCTGCCACTGAGATAAGCTCCAGTTAATGACTTTTCTGAATTTAAGACATCTTGATAAGATCCTTGAGCAATAATTTCCCCACCATAAACACCTGCCCCTGGACCAATATCTACCAAATAATCTGCAGATTTCATAGTATCTTCATCATGTTCAACCACAACCAAAGTATTTCCTAAGTCTCTTAAGCTTTTTAATGTTTCTAATAATCTGTCATTGTCTCTCTGATGCAAACCAATACTTGGTTCATCTAATACATATAAAACACCAGTCAGACCTGCACCTATTTGTGTAGCCAATCTAATACGCTGAGCCTCGCCACCAGACAAAGTCATAGCTGGTCTATCTAAAGTCAAATAATCTAAACCTACATTAATCAAAAACTTCAAACGTAAACGAATCTCTTTTAAAACCAATTCACCTATCTGCTTTTGTTTTTCTGATAAAGATATATTTTCCTTCTTTGTCTTACCTAAACCCATGATGCGCTCTATGTGATTTAGGGTTTCAGAAACACTTATAGAAGTTAAGTCAGTAATGTTGTAAGGTCCAAGTTTAACGGCCAAAGCCTCAGGTCTTAATCTTTTTCCAGAACATGTCTTACATGGAACTAACTCTAAATACTTTTCTAATTTTTGCTTAACTGATTCTCCATTGGCTTCATTCAATTGCCTTTCTAATATTGGCAAAATTCCCTCAAAAGGTCTTTCAAAACCACTAGAAGTTTTAAAACGACTATCAGCTTGAATTAATATTGGTTTATCTGATCCCAAAAGTAGAACTTTTTTTTGCAAATCACTTAAATCTTTCCAAGGAGTTTTTAGTTCAAAACCATAAGCTTGACCTACAGAATAAAGTAAAGAGAAGTAATAGGTATTATCTTTTTCACTCCAAGGAGCTATTGCAGCATAAACAGGCAATGTTTTATCAGGTATAACTCTATCCGCAGTAAATTTTTTTAAATAACCGATCCCATGGCAATCTGGACAGGCCCCATATGGGCTATTAAAAGAAAATAATCTAGGAGAAAGTTCTTCAACAATAGAGCCATGTACGGGACATGCATAATTTTCTGAATAAAGTTTTTCTCTCTCTAGGTTAGAAGGTAAGTTTTCTCCTTTTTTTGGAACAACTTCTACTATTGCTAAGCCATCGCCTCTTTTGAGACAAGTTTGTAGAGAATCATTTAATCTTTCTTGTATTCCCTCTCTCGCAATTAATCTATCAACTACTACCTCGATATTATGAATTTGATTTTTATCTAATTCAATACTATCGGCAAGTTCTCTTACCTCTCCGTTGATTCTTACTCTAGCGAATCCTTCAGCAGCTAGTCCACTTATTAATTTTGTATGTGTTCCTTTCTTACCTCTAACAACAGGAGCCAACAATTGGTACCTTGTTCCTTCTGGCAAAAGAAGAATTTGATCAACCATTTCATCAATTGTTTGAGGAGCAATTGGAATTCCGCAGTGGTGACAATGCGGCTCACCGGCACGACCAAACAATAATCTTAAATAATCTTGTATTTCTGTAACTGTTCCAACTGTTGATCTAGGATTATGACTTGTAGATTTTTGATCAATTGAAATAGCAGGTGATAAACCTTCAATATTGTCAACATCCGGTTTATCTACTTGACCCAAAAATTGCCTTGCGTATGCCGACAGGCTCTCAACATATCTTCTTTGACCTTCAGCAAAAATAGTATCAAAAGCTAGAGAACTTTTTCCACTTCCACTTACACCCGTAAAAACTATAAATTTATTCCTAGGTAGTGAAAGATCAATATTTTTTAAATTATGCTGACGAGCTCCCCTAATATTAATTGAGTTATCTTCTCCAAAACTACTATCAACTTTATTAACCATGTTTAAATCTATTTTATGATTTAAAAAAGCTATTATAGTAGAATTTTTTCTGTTTTACGCAGCTGGTCGATCAAGAAGTCTAGAGGCATATTCGTTTACTTCACAAGAACCTCCACCTATAAGTTCTATTAATTCATTTTTTCTTTGATTTTTTGTAGTTAGTTTTGCAATTGAAGTATAAGTTATTCCATTAATTACATTTTTATTAACTTTGAAATGGGCTAATCCCCTAGCAGCTAAGAAAGGCTGATGTGTAATACATAAAACTTGTTGATTTTTAGCAATTTCTTTTATCAGCTCAACCAAAGAAAATAAAGATTTACCACTTAAACCACTATCAATTTCATCTAAAAAGAAAGTATTTGGTTTTTTAGAAATACTTGATTTAATAGCTAACAAGAATCTTGACATTTCTCCGCCAGAGATAATATTTGATAATGGGGCAAGCTTCTGATCAGGATTAGCCGAAAACAAAAAATTTATATCATCAATTCCGTCTCTAGAAGGCTTGCATTCAGAAAATTGAATTGAAAAATTTGCATTTTCTAAACCTAGATTGCTTAAGATCAACATTACTGAATTTTGTAACTGTTTAGCAATTTTTTTTCTTTCAGTGGATTGAATAACAAATAAAGAATTTAAATTACTTTGTAAATTCTGAATTTGAGCTTTAATCCTGCAAATCTCATTATCTTGATCATTTTGTTGAAAATAAGTCTTTAAGTGGTCTCGCCTTTCAATTAATTGAGATAAATCCAATGAAAAAGTTCTCTCTAAGTTTTTTAAAAAAAATAATCTTTTTTGTATTTCTGGAAGATTGGATTCGTAATTTTCTATGTCTTGCAAATATGAGTTTAAATCAAAAATTAAATCTTCAACATCAGCATGGATATTTAAAAACTTCTCTCTGAATTTTTGAATTTTTAAATCAAAATCTACTGTTTTATTTAGACTCTTTATTGATTGATTTATTAAAGAAGTTACTGACGGTTCATCATGACTGAAATTATTTAAGCTTTCTAATGATGATTTAATTGAATTATTAATTTCGAGATTATTTACAAGTTTATTTTCTAATAGCTCTAATTCTAAAATTTCTTCACTGGAATTCAAATCAGCTTCTTCTAAACTCTTCAACATTTGTTTATTTACCAAGTTTTTTTCTTCTTGATTCCTAGAAAATTCTATTTTTTCATCCATTAATCCCTTTAAAACTTTAGTTTCTCCCCATATACTTTTAATGCTTTCACTTGTATCTCTAAATTTTTGAGAACATAGGTCATCAATAATTAATCTTCTCTTATCTAAAGAATCAAACATAAAGGTGTCAGATTGACCTGCAAAATCTATTAAAAATCCTCCAAGTTTTTCTAATAATTGTTTATTTATTGATAAGTTATTAAGGCTATATTTAGATAAAATTTTATTATTTTTTTTATAAGATTTTCTTTTAATTTTCAGTTCTGAAGAAGTTGCTTCATAACCATTACTAATTAACCAATTATTAATATGGGAAGAAGAAGAAAAAATCGCTTCAATAAAGCAAAAATCTTTTCCTGGACGTATTAAATGTTTTAGAGGTATATTAGTGCCACCAAATAAAGCATTTAGAGAATCCAAAATTAATGATTTTCCTGAACCTGAATCCCCAGTTATGATATTCAAACCTTTTTCGAAATTAATTTCTATAATTTCTATTAAGGCTATATTTTCTATTTTCAGTTGTATTAACATGATAAATCTTCCATATAAAAAAATTAACTTCTTTTTTAAAAAAATAAAGGTTTTAAATATATAAAGTTATGAAAGAAGATTTTACTGATTTTATTGAGTTATCTGGACTTTTAAATTATGATCCAGATACAATTTCTAAAATTTACAAAAAAAATCCTAAAAGACTTTTAAAAAGACTCTGGCAAACACTCATACCTATTTTTGCTTTCATCTTTTCCGTTGGATGGGATAAATTAACTGGAAGATTAAAAAATGAGTCACAAGCAAGATTTAGAGCCAAAGAATTAACAAATTTGTTGGTAGAACTTGGACCTGCATTTGTTAAAGCAGGCCAAGCTTTATCCACAAGACCAGATATAATCCCAGGGATTCTTCTAGAAGAATTATCTGAATTACAAGATCAACTCCCTGGGTTTGATGGCAATAAAGCTATGGAATTAATAGAAGAAGATTTAGGAAACAAAATAGATGAAATTTTTTTAGAAATTGATAAAGAGCCAATTTCCGCTGCTTCTTTAGGGCAAGTTCATAAAGCTAAATTAAAAAATGAAGATATCGTTGCAATAAAAGTGCAAAGGCCAGGTTTAAGAGAACAAATAACCTTAGATCTTTACATAGTGAGAAATATCGCTTATTGGCTAAAAAACAATATCGGATTAATAAGAAGTGATCTAGTTGCTCTGATTGATGAATTAGGCAAAAGAGTTTTTGAGGAGATGGATTATCTAAACGAAGCTGCAAATGCAGAAAAATTTAGGGATTTGCATAAACATAACAAAATGATTGCCGTACCAAAAATTTATAAGGAAATAACTTCAAGAAGAGTTTTAGCAATGGAATGGATAGAAGGTACAAAATTAACAAATTTAGAAGACGTGAAAAAATTAGGAATTAATCCTGATGAAATGATTGATATAGGGGTTCAATGCAGTTTAGAACAGCTTTTAGAACATGGTTTTTTTCATGCAGACCCACATCCAGGTAATTTATTAGCTTTAGAAGATGGGAGATTATGTTATTTAGATTTTGGAATGATGAGCGAGGTCTCAAGAGAATCTAGATCGGGATTAATTCAAGCAGTAGTACATTTAGTTAATAAAAACTTCGATAAATTGTCTCAAGATTTCGTAAAATTGGGATTCTTATCGGAAGAAGTTAATCTAGAACCGATAGTTCCAGCATTTCAAGATGTTTTCATTAACGCTGTTGAACAAGGAGTTTCGAAAATGGATTTTAAAAGCGTTACAGATGATATGTCTGGTGTTATGTATAAATTCCCTTTCAGACTACCCCCATATTATGCACTTATAATTAGGTCATTACTTACATTAGAAGGAATAGCTTTAAGCGTAGATCCAAAATTTAAAATACTAGGCGCGGCTTATCCATATTTTGCAAGAAGATTGATGGAAGACCCTGATCCACAATTAAGAGAAAGCCTTAAAGAAATGCTTTTTGATAATAAAAAATTTAAATGGGATCGTTTAGAGGACCTGCTTTCTAACGCCGCAAAACAAACAAATCTCGATTTAGAAAAACTTTTAGACGAAGTTATAAATCTTCTATTTTCTCCAAATGGAGGATTCCTTAGAAATGAGATAGTTGAAGGTTTAACAAATCAGATAGATCTACTTAGTCTAAAAATATTGAAAAGTTTCAATAACTACCTTCCAAAATCAATTAAATTAAATACTATCAACGAAAATAACAACTTGAGTGATCTTATAATGTACGTAGAGCCATTGAGAAACTTTTTAGAGATTTTACAAAAAGTACCCGGCTATTCAATTGATATTTTTTTAAAAAGGGTTCCGAGACTTATTAATGAGCCCTATACAAAAGAAATGGGTATAAAAATCGCAAAAAGAGTTACTGAAAGAGGAGTAGTAAGACTTGTTAAGATTGCTGCTGGTTCAAATATCTAAATGAAGTTTAGTAAATTTTTAATATTTAAAATATTTTTTATTTTAGTAATTTCTCCATTATTTTTTAATGTTCCAAAAACTAATGCTGCTGAAGAAATTAAAATCACATACAGCATATTTTCTAGAACAATTAAAGTAAATTCATTAAAAACTTTTGCTAAAGAAGGTAAATCCACAAGGAAATTAAAAAGAATTTTGAAAGCAACCGGGTCTCCCGATAAAGAAATTAGAACAGTTTTAAATAAAAATTTTGAAATTCCAATTACAATTGCAAGTAAATTAATATATTCTGAAATAGGAAATGTTTTTTTAACAAGACTTTCATCTATTATTCACCCACCCAGAGCAACTGATGAAAGAACAGGTATGTTAGCCCTTAGAGCAAGCGTAATACAAGGAATTAACATAGGAAATGGAAAAATAAATCTAATTAATTTTTTTGAAGAATATCCAACTAAAACTGTAATTTTAGATGTCAGCGCTTTGAGCAAAGTTATGAATAAAGTAGAATCGATTTCAGAACTTTTAACCTTTTTCACGAATTCTCCTCTAGAAAAAATCAAAACAAATTAAACAACCATGGTGTTATTAAATAAAATCAAAAATAAATTACGTATTAATTACAGAAAAAAAAGGTGGCCAGGTCTAATAGAAGCTTATAAACAATATCTCCCAGTTACAAAGAAAACTCCTATTATTTCCCTCAATGAAGGAAATACACCACTTATTCTAAGCGAGTCAATTAGTAACTTAATTGGAAATGGAACAAAAGTTTTTTTAAAATATGATGGCCTTAATCCAACAGGATCTTTTAAAGATCGTGGCATGACTATGGCAATTAGTAAAGCAAAAGAAGAAGGCTGTGAAGCAGTAATTTGTGCAAGTACTGGAAATACATCGGCTGCTGCTGCTGCATATGCTTCGAGAGGAGGATTAAAACCTTATGTTTTAATCCCAGAGGGATTTGTTGCCCAAGGAAAGCTTGCACAAGCATTAATGTATGGAGCTGAAATAATATCTATTAATGGAAACTTTGATAAGGCTCTTGAAATTGTTAGAGATTTATCCTCAGAACATCCTGTAGAACTTGTTAATTCTGTTAATCCATATCGAATACAAGGACAAAAGACAGCAGCTTTTGAAATAGTTGATGACTTAGGTCATGCTCCTGATTGGCTTTGTATTCCAATGGGTAATGCAGGAAATATAACTGCATATTGGATGGGATTTAAAGAATATTCAAAAATAAAAAGGAATTTGAAATTACCAATAATGATGGGTTTTCAATCCGAAGGCTCCGCTCCATTAGTAAAAAATATAATAGTTAAAAATCCAGAAACAATTGCAACTGCAATAAGAATTGGGAATCCTGTAAATAGAGAAAAAGCAAAAAAAGCAAGAAAAGAGAGCAAAGGAGACTTTCAATCAGTTACAGATGAAGAAATAATCAATGCTTATAAAATTCTTGCCAGAGAGGGAGTATTTTGTGAACCTGCCAGTGCAGCATCAGTTGCTGGACTAATTAAAAATAAAAATAGAATTCAGAAGGAATCGTCTATTGTTTGTGTTCTTACTGGAAATGGCTTGAAAGATCCTGATTGCGCCATAAAAAACAATGATGCTATTTTCAGGAAAAACATTGAACCTTCATTAAAAAATATAACTAAAATCTTGGGATATTAAAGTCCAAAATAAATAGTGTCTGTGGAAATCAATTAAAACCAAATATCATTTGTTGAAAAAACTTTAATAAGTAATTCAATTTGTTGAATAAATTTAAATTTTTCGGATAAAGAAAAAAGTATTCAACAAATAAAAAAATTTCTTCACATGTTTTTGTGTTCTTAAAACAAGTTGACAAGCTATTTAATATAAAAATTCCACAGTTCCCACAAAAACTACTACTACTAAATTTTTTATTTTATTATTTATTTTTATATTAGAAAAAAGTAAAAAATTAATTTATTGAATTTAATTTACGAAAAAAGTATATTGTACTTGTAAAAAGTTCCAAATTCCGATGGAAATTATTTGTAGTCAAATTGAATTAAATAATGCTATACAACTAGTGAGCAAAGCAGTTGCTTCAAGACCAACGCATCCAATTCTTGCAAATATACTTTTAACAGCTGACCAAGGAACCAATAAAATTAGCGTGACAGGATTTGACCTTAACTTAGGAATTCAAACTTCTTTTGACGGAACTGTTAAAAATAGTGGAGCTATAACTATACCTTCAAAACTTTTATCCGAAATAGTAAACAAATTACCTAGTGAAACGCCTGTTTCTTTAGAGGTTGACGATAATTCAGATAATATTTTAATAAGAAGTGACAGAGGTTCTTTTAATCTTAAAGGGATTCCATCTGATGAATATCCTAATTTGCCATTTGTTGAAAGTGGTACTTCTTTGAATATTGATCCTAGTTCTTTTTTAAAAGCTTTAAAATCTACTATTTTTGCAAGTAGTAATGATGACTCAAAGCAATTACTTACAGGCGTCAACTTTACTTTTAAACCAAATTATTTAGAGTCTGCTTCTACAGATGGTCATAGATTAGCTGTTGCTTTAATTGGTAAGGAAGAAAATATTGAAAATAAAGACAACTTATCTTCAAATGATGGTGATTTGTCAGTTACTATTCCAACTAGATCATTAAGGGAAATTGAAAAACTAGTATCTTTGAGAAGCTCAGAAAATTCAATAAAACTTTTCTATGATAAAGGCCAAGTAGTATTTATTTCTTCTAGTCAAATAATTACTACAAGGACCCTTGAAGGTACTTACCCTAATTATTCTCAATTAATTCCTGATACTTTTTCTAAAATTATTAATTTTAATACAAAAAAATTAATAGATGCATTAGAAAGAATTGCTGTTTTAGCTGATCAGCAAAGTAGTGTTGTAAAGATTAAATTAGACAATACCGATTTAGCTTCTATCAGTGCAGATGCTCAAGATATTGGAAACGCAAATGAATCAATACCTGTTTCTTACTCTGGAGAAAATTTTGATATTGCATTTAACGTTAGATATCTGTTAGAAGGTTTAAAAGTTCTTTCTTCTGAAAATGTACTTTTAAAGTGTAATATTGCAACTACCCCAGCTGTTTTTGTACCAGAAGATAATCTCAATTCTTTTACTTATTTAGTTATGCCTGTCCAGGTTCGTTCTTAACTTGAAATTACCTAAAGAAATTTTATTAAGTGAATTACTAAACTATTGTGTTAAGGGGAATATTGGCCTTAATTATGGAAATGGTGAAAATGTTTGGATGCATCCTCCAGTTCATAGAATTTTAGGATGGTACTCTCGTCCTTCAAATTTTGATTTAAAAAGAAATGTTTGGCGATTAAATCAAATTTCTCAAATAATTGATAATGAAATATATGTCAAAGGTGATCCAGCTGTTTCTGATTTAGCAACCTTGAATAGGTTTCCAACTTTAATAGAAGCTAATCTCATAAATGTAAATGGATCAAAAATAGGAGTTATTGCCGATTTTTTATTTGAAATGAAAACTGGTAGGATTCATCATTACTTAGTTTCTAGATCTAACCCTAAAATTCCAGGTTCTAGTAGATGGAAATTAAATATTGAAAATATTAATGACCAACAACCTGGATTAGTATTTTGTGAAATTAATGCTTTAGATGATTTATCTTTAATAAAATCAAGTATTAAAAATCAATTTATGCAAAAAGGAAAAAAAATTATTGATAGATTTGATGATATGAAAAATATTGCTTCTAATAGATTAGAGGATTGGCTTGAAGAAGATGAAGATATTAGCCAAAATTTAGATTTTAAACAAAAAAGTTTTTATAATGAAGAAAAAACATCCATGCCTTTTAGTGAAAAAAAAGAAGATGACCCTTGGATATAAAGAATGATAAATCAAGAAAATCATGATCCTTATGATCTTAATGAGGCACTGAAAGTTGAAAATTTGACAATTAATGATTACGAAGAAATTTGCAAAAGATTAAAGAGAAAACCTAATAGAACGGAATTAGGGATGTTTGGCGTTATGTGGTCTGAACATTGTTGTTATAGAAATTCAAAACCTCTACTATCTAAATTTCCCACTAAAGGTAAAAATGTTTTAGTTGGACCTGGAGAAAATGCTGGAGTTATTGATGTTGGAAATAATCAAAAACTTGTTTTTAAAATAGAAAGTCATAATCATCCTTCTGCTATTGAACCCTTTCAAGGAGCTGCAACAGGTGTAGGAGGGATTTTAAGAGATATATTTACCATGGGTGCAAGGCCAATTGCAGTATTGAATTCATTAAGATTCGGAAACCTTGATAAATCATCGAATGTTGATTTATTGCGTGGTGTTGTATCCGGTATTGCCCATTATGGGAATTGTGTCGGAGTGCCGACTGTTGGAGGTGAAATCAACTTTGATGATAGTTATTCTGGCAATCCTTTAGTGAATGTTATGGCTTTAGGACTTTTAGAAACCAATGAAATCGTTTGTTCAGGAGCTAAAAATATAGGATCACCAGTATTATATGTTGGTAATACTACTGGCAGAGATGGAGTTGGTGGTGCTAGTTTTGCCAGCTCAGAATTAACTAAAACCTCATTAGATGATAGACCAGCAGTTCAGGTAGGTGACCCATTTATTGAGAAAAGTCTTATTGAAGCCTGTTTGGATGCTTTTAAAACAGGAGATGTAATTGCAGCTCAAGATATGGGTGCTGCAGGTTTAACATGCAGTAGTGCAGAAATGGCTGCGAATGGAAAATTAGGTATATCTATTGATTTAGATTTGGTTCCTTCTAGAGAAGATGATATGTCTCCATACCAATATTTATTATCTGAATCGCAAGAGAGAATGTTGTTCGTCGTTAAAGAAGAAAAAATTAATGATCTTATTGAAAAATTTAATAAGTGGGGATTATATGCCAATGTAATTGGTCAAGTTATAGGAACTAATGAGGTTATTATTTCTCATAAAGGTAAAATTGTCGCCCAAATACCTACTTCTGCCTTGTCTGATGATACCCCTGTCAATTTTCACGATGTTATTAATAATCCACCTGATTATCTTTTAAAGAAATGGGAATGGAAAGAAAATGATTTACCGGAAATTTATGAGCAAAAAATATTTTCATTGAAAGAAAATAAGAATTTTTCTTATGCAGAAATAATTTTAAAACTACTCTCTACTCCTTCAATAGCTTCTAAACGATGGATTTATAGACAATATGACTCTCAAGTTCAGGCAAATACAGTTTTTAAACCTGGAAAATCAGATGCAGCTGTAATAAGACTAAGGGAACAAAATAAAAAAAATAAAAACGAAATATTTTCTGGTGTCGCCGCTTCAGTCGATTGTAATAGTAGATGGGTTGCTCTTGATCCTTTTAGAGGAACTATTGCTGCAGTCGCAGAATCCGCTAGAAATGTTAGTTGTGTTGGAGCTGAACCAGTAGCAATTACAAATAATTTAAATTTTTCTTCTCCAGAGAATGAAATAGGATATTGGCAACTCTCATCTTCATGTAATGCAATTTCTGAAGCTTGTAAAGCATTAGAAACTCCTGTTACAGGAGGTAATGTTTCTTTATACAATGAATCTAAAAATGAAGATAATGTAATAACTCCTATCAATCCTACTCCAGTTATCGGAATGGTTGGAAAGTTAGATAATGTTGAAAAAGCTATAAGTAGTGAATGGAAAAATATTGATGATCAAATCTGGTTAATTGGTTCTTATAAATCAGATACAACAATTGCAGCTAGTTCTTATTTGGAATATTTTCATGGAGAAATTACAGGTCGTCCTCCAAATATAGATTTGCCTGATGAAAAGTTTTGCCAGAGTTTTTTAAGAGATGCTATTCAAAAAAATTTTATAGTTGCTTCTCACGATATCAGCGATGGCGGTTTAGCTATAGCTTTAGCAGAGTCTTGTATTTTGTCTGGAAAAGGTGCAACGATAGAATTAAAGAATGATTTAAATAGAGATGATAATTTATTGTTTGGAGAAGGAGGTTCTAGAATTATTTTTTCAGTTAGCAAAATGAAACAAAATGAATGGCTTAATTATTTAAAACACAATCAAATAAATTGGTCATCAAGTATTTATGTAAAAAATATAGGATATGTATCTGGTGAAACGCTTATGATAAAAATTCAAGATAAAAATATCTGCAATATTAGGGTTGAGGAATTATCCGAAAAATTTAATAATAGTATTTCAAGTTACTTTTAACTATGAAAAATATTTTTCGACTATTAAAATTTTTCGGATATTAAGTTATGTGCGGAATAGTTGGAATCGTTTCTTCAGATGATGTAAATCAACAAATTTACGATAGTCTTTTGCTGTTGCAGCATAGAGGTCAAGATTCAACAGGTATAGCCACAATGGAAAATACTGTTTTTCATATACATAAGGCTAAAGGTCAGGTAAATACTGCTTACAGAACGAGAGATATGAGGAATTTAATCGGCAAAATTGGATTAGGTCATGTTAGGTATGCAACAAAGGGCTCAGCAGAAAGTGTAGAAGAAGCTCAGCCTTTTTATGTCAATGCTCCTTATGGAATCGTTCTGATACATAATGGTAATTTGACGAATACAAGAGATTTAGAAAAACAATTATTTAATATTGACAAGCGGCATACAAATTCTTCCAGTGATACCGAAATGTTGTTAAATGTATTTGCGACGGAATTACAAGAACAAATTAATAATCAAGAATTAGAACCGGATATTATTTTTAATGCTGTCGAATCTTTACATAAAAGAATTCAGGGATCATATGCTTCAATTGCATTAATTTCAGGACATGGTTTATTAGCATTCAGAGATCCTTTTGGTATTAGGCCTTTAGTCATAGGAAAAAGACTTTCATCTACTACCAAAAAAGAAGAGTGGATGGTTGCTAGTGAATCTTTAGTGCTTGAGAATAACGATTATCAGGTAGTAAGAGATGTTGATCCTGGAGAAGCTGTTTTTATAAATCTTAATGGGGAGTTTTTTTCTAAGCAATGTTCTGAAAATCCAAGGTTATTTCCCTGTGCTTTTGAATACGTTTATTTAGCTAGGCCGGATTCAATTATGAATGGAATTTCAGTATACAAAGCTCGTTTAAAGATGGGAGATTATCTGGCAGAAAAAATAAAAGAGACAATTAATTCTGGAGATGTTGATGTAGTTATGCCTATTCCTGATTCTTCTCGACCTGCGGCAATGCAAGTTGCAAGACAGTTAGGTATAGAATATAGGGAAGGTTTTTTTAAAAACAGATATGTTGGTAGAACATTCATAATGCCTGGTCAACAGAAACGTAAGAAATCTGTAAGACAAAAATTAAATGCCATGAGTGCAGAGTTTAAAAATAAAAATGTATTAATTGTTGATGACTCGATAGTGAGAGGTACTACTTCAAAAGAAATTGTCCAAATGGCTAAAGATGCAGGGGCAAATAAAGTTTTTTTTACATCAGCAGCTCCTCCAGTTCGTTATCCTCATGTATATGGAATTAATATGCCTAATAGGGATGAATTAATAGCTCACAATAGAACAATAAGCGAAATCGCTGACCATCTAGAAATTGATAACCTTGTTTATCAAAGTGTAGAAAGTTTGCGAAAATCTATAATAAGTGATTCCTCTATTAATGATTTGGAGATGAGTTGCTTTACTGGTTCTTATGTAACAGGAACAGTAAATCAAGAGTATTTAAATTGGGTTGAAAATGAATATAAATCTTAGTTGAAACAATTTTTAAGTCGGAAACAATTTTCAAGGTATTCATCCTTATCTAACTTTAAAAAATCAATTAAAAAATTTGATTTATTAGATTTGAAATTTAATTTATTTAGATCTAATCTAGCAGATTTATTTTTGTTAGTTTCAATATCAAGGTAATGGTTACTGGTTATTATTTTAAGGAAGTAATCGTTTTTAAGTTGGGTTTTTTCATTCAAATATCCCAAACTGTATTCATTTGAGTAATAAATTTCATTGCTATTTATACAAAAGATTTTCCCTCTTTTAGATAATAAAAAAATATTTTCTCCATTATGATATGTACAACAAGAAACGATTTTTTCAGTTGGTAAAAGTTTTGCAAGTATTAATCCTTGGGATTGTTTAGAAGTTGGCGCTAAAAATTTATTTGATAAATTAAAGTTAAAAATTCTTCCTATTGAGGTTAATATTATCAAATCTTTGTTTTCATTAGAAATAAATGAATCGATTGTTTTTAGATTATTCTTTAATTTTGTAATTGTGAAAGTTCTATTACTTTTTATCATATCTTCATCAAATAAAACTTTTTTAAATCTTCCATCTGAATTTATTATGCATAAATAATTTCTAATGTCTTTTTTTATTGAATGGAAATTTATTATTTCATTTGGATGAATATTTCCAAAAATTTTATTATCTAATTTATAGTCTTTATTAATACTTGATTCCCAATCAATGTTAAATACTTTTCCTGTATTTGTGATTCCGATTAATTTAATATTTTTTTCAATATTACATATAAATTTTTGAATATTTTTATTATCTATAATTTTATTTACAACTTCAAATGATTTTTTATAATTATTTGCAATCATCTTTTTCAAATAAAGTCTATTGTCTATATATAACTTAGTTTTTTTATTTATGAATTCCTCTAATATCTGATTATTAAGCGTTTCTATTTCTTCATTTTGATTGATATTTTTAATTACTTTTGTTTTTCTTTTAACATTATATTTTTTCTTTAATATGAATAATTCTTCTATAAGTAATTCAAGTAATAAATCTCTTTCGTTCAATAATTTTTGAAAATAATTCTTTTTTTCTTTCAAATTTTTTATTTCATCATTAATTTGATTCTTTTCTAGATTAGTTAATTTTTTTAGTGGCATATCCAAAACTGAATTTGCTTGTTTATCACTTAAGAAAAAATTTTCAATTAATTTTGATTTAGCTTCCATAGAATTTTCCGATTCTTCAATAATCTCTATAACCTTTTTTATATTTTTTGTAGCTTTAGATAAACCTTCTGATATTTCTAGTTTTTCAAGAGTGTTTTTTAGAAAATAATAAGTTCTTTTTCTAATTGTTTCTTCTCTAAATTCAAGAAAATAGTTTAGATATTTTTTTAAGTTTAGTTGAACAGGCTTGCCTTTAATCAAAGCTAAGAATATCGCACCATAATTTGTTTGGAGAGTTGTTTTTTTATATAAATTAGAAATAACAAGTTCAGAATTAGAGTCTTTTTTTAGCTCTATCACAATTCTCATTCCATCTCTATCGCTCTCATCCCTAATATCAGAAATCCCATCAATTTTGCCTGAATTAACAAGTTCTGCGAGTTTTTCAATCCAACCTGCTTTATTAATTTGGTAAGGAAGTTCCGTAATGATTAGCGCATTCTTCTTATGTTTACCTTTGCCCAAATTTACTTCTTCCGTATTTATAACTCCTCTTATTGTCAAAGATCCTTTTCCTGTTTCATAAAGTTCCTCTATAGCTGGACTATAAATTAATTCTCCGCCTGTAGGAAAATCAGGCCCTTTAATAATGTTAGAAAGCTTTTTATCACTTATATCTTTATTTTTTACTAAAGCAACTAAACCATCTACAATTTCGCCTAGGTTGTGAGGAGGTATGTTTGTTGCCATGCCAACAGCAATACCTGATGAGCCGTTTAACAATAAGAATGGAAGTTGAGCTGGAAGAACATCTGGTTCTTTTTGAGAACCGTCAAAGTTATTTGAAAAATTTACTGTTTCTGATCCAATTTCTTCAAGAAATCCTTTATGCGCTATCTGAGCTAATCTGGTCTCAGTATATCTCATTGCTGCTGGGGGATCATTATCTACAGATCCAAAATTTCCATGACCGTCAAGAGTAGGATATTTAGTCGAAAAATTTTGTACTAATCTCACTAATGCATCATATACTGCTTGATCTCCGTGAGGATGGTATTTCCCAAGTACATCGCCAACAACTCTTGCACACTTTCTAAATGGTTTATCTGGTGTTAAACCTAATTCGTACATCGCAAATAGGATTCTTCTTTGTACAGGCTTAAGACCGTCTCTTGCATCGGGTAGAGCACGTCCAACTATTACGCTCATTGCATACTCCAAATAAGATCTTTGCATTTCTTCTTGAAGTGAGATAGAAGTGAAGTTTTTCTTATCCATTTGAGCGCAAAATTTAATAATTATTGATTAACTAAATTAAGACTAATAGGTAAAAAAATATTTACCAGTCTTGAAAATTAAGATGATTCTATTATTTTGGACTTTGCAATAATTACATATTCTTTTAGTTGTTCATTTTGTAAAAGAATTTCTGTAGATTCTTGTAATTTTTCTCCCCATAACTGTTCTTTTCTATAATCATAATCGACATAATTGGGATCTTTAGCTAAAGCTTTTTTTGCTAGTTCAGTTGCTAATTTAATATCATTAATTCTTACACATGCGGCCAGTCCTAGTAATGGTTCAGCATTTTCCTGAATTGAGATTGCATCTTCAAAAAGTTTAATTGATAAGCTTATGTTGTTTTTTTCGAAATGAGCTAAACCCATATTATTGATTGCCTGCCAGAAATCAGGTTTAATTTTTAAAGATTTATCAAACAAATTGATAGCTCTCAAGTAATTTTTTTCCATTAGAAAAATATTGCCTAATTGAAAAATGGCTTTGTGGTTATTTGGTTCTATTTTTATTCCTTTTTCTAATGCATTCTTTGCATTTTTTTGTTGTGAAATTTTTAAGAAAATATTACTTTTAACAAAATATATTTCGCTATTATTTGAATTTATTTTTTCTGCTTTGCTGAGAGAATTCAGTGCGTTTTGGTATTGTTTTTTAGCTATTTGTGCCTCAGCCAAGATTAACCACAGTTTTTCATCTTTTGAATTTATTTTTACAGCTAATTTTGCTAAGTTTAGGCTTTCTTCATATTGTCCAAAGTAAAGTATTTGGTATGCATTTCTGCCAATGTATAGACTTTGCTTTTGTAATTCTTTTATTGTTGGCAAATAATAATACGGAATTATTGCTTTAACTTTGTTTACTTGAAGAAAGTAAAAACTGATTAAGGAGACCCAGATTATTTGTTTTAAAAACTTTTTCATATTTTTATTTTTTATTATTTAAATTTGCTTGTATATTTCTTTTCCACATCCATGGTTTAATTCTTTTTAATGTAGTTCCTTTTAAATTTTTTTCCCAGATTTTATCGTCCCAATGTAACGATTCAATATTAAGATTGTTTATCCAATCTTTCGGTGTAGTTTCGAAATTATTGTTGTATGGTACTGACTTATTCCAAGGACATACATCTTGACAAATGTCGCATCCCGCAACCCATCCTTTTAAATTTTTTTCTATTTTCTTTGGAATAGTTTTAGCTCTATTCTCTATTGTGTGATACGCAATACATAGATCAGATTGTATTACGAATGGTTCTACTATTGCTTTTGTTGGACAATGTTCAATACAAATCTCACATTTCCCACAAAGTGATTGATGAGGCTTATCTGGTATTAAATCTTTTGTAAGGATCATAAAACCCAAAGTAAGCCAAGAACCATTTTTTTTGCTTATTAAATTACTATTTTTACCTATCCAACCAATTCCTGACTCTTCAGCCCATGCTTTTTCAAGAAGCGGAGAAGTGTCAACACATATTTTCCATTTGCAATCAGGAATTTCTAGATTGATCCATTTACCAACATTCTTTAATTTTTGGTGAATCACCTTATGATAATCCTCACCTTGGCTGAATTTAGCTACCTTTAGGAAATTATTTTGGTTTTGTTCTGAATTATTGTAAGCAAATCCAACACTTAAAACACTTTTTGCATCATCAAGAAGTGAACCTATATTTCTCCTTTTTTCTGCTTCCATCCATTTCATTTCAGCATGGTGGTTATTTAATAACCATCTTTCTAATGCATTAGTCCTTAATTTTATGCGCGAACTACCTGGTATTGAAGCTATTCCAGCAATTGTAAAACCCTCAAAAATAGCCCTTTCCTTTAATTTTTTACTTATTTCTTTTTTGTCCTGAATCGTATCAATCATATCTTTTTTTTTATGGCATTTCTTTTAAAAGTTAATTTTGGAGAATAAACTAATAAATAAAATAGATATATTTAAGAAAAATATATCCTAACTTAGTAAAAACAGTTAAATTATTAGTAAAGTTAATATAGTTAAAACGTTATTTTGGTTGAATCTAATCAAAATCAAGATTCGAATTTAGGATCAAGGCTTCAACAAGATCTCAAAAATGATCTTATTGCTGGGTTGTTAGTTGTAATACCCTTAGCAACAACAATCTGGTTGTCATCATTAGTTAGTAAATTTGTTTTAACGTTAGTTACTTCAGTCCCAAAGCAACTAAATCCTTTTATTACTTTAAATCCTCTATTACAAGATTTAATTAATCTCACCTTAGGTTTAACTGTTCCTTTATTAGCTATTTTGCTTATAGGCTTAATGGCGAGAAATTTTGTAGGAAGATGGTTATTAGAATTTGGAGAGGGTACTTTAACAAAAATTCCAGTAGCTGGAGCAGTTTATAAAACTCTTAAACAATTGCTAGAAACTTTCTTAAGTAATAAATCTAATAGATTTAGAAGAGTTGTTTTAGTTGAATATCCTCGTGAGGGGCTATATAGTGTCGGATTTGTAACTGGAGACGTAGGACCTTCTCTACAGCCAGAATTGGATGAAAAGTTACTTAGTGTTTTCATTCCTACAGCACCAAACCCAACTACTGGCTGGTACACACTTGTTCCTGAGTCTTCTGTTAAGGATTTGAATATTTCTGTAGAGGATGCTTTTAGAACAATAATTTCTGCTGGGATAGTTAATCCAGATGACAAAAATAACACCACAAATCCAACATTTTCAAAATTGTTTTCTCAATTACGAGCTTCCACTAATACTTCTTCTTAATTGATGCACAATAGATCTCTTTCTAGAGAATTATCTTTAATTTCTCTTGGCCTTATAAAAGATAAAGGTGATTGTAAGTTAAATAAATTTCAGATAGAAGAAATTTTTGAATCTGCGTTGGATTCTCTAATAAACCATTGCAGAGAGGAATTAGATAATTGCGAGTCAGAGCTAGAAAATGCTTCACAAAAAATATTAGATAGTGAATTGCAAGAAGGTGTTGATTCCTCTTATTCAAATGTTCGAGATGAGTTAAAAAAATCTTTGGCAAAAATTGAAACCGTAATGAATACACTCTCTGTCACTCTAGACTTTCCAAAATTAATTGTTTCTAGCGGTCAAATAGATATTAGAGAGGATGTAAATCAAAGGATTTGTAATATAATTAACAATCTTAAAAGTATTGATTCTGATATTGATCAAGTAATGGATGGTTGGAGATTAAAAAGATTACCAAGAATTGATAGGGATATTTTGCGTCTGGCTTACGTGGATATTAATTTTTTGAACACGCCTGTAGCTGTTGCTTGTGATGAGGCTGTATCTTTAGCTAATAAATATAGTGATTTGCAAGGAAGAAAATTTATAAACGGAGTTTTAAGGAGATTACAAACAATTTAATTGTCATAATTATTTGATATAAATAAATAGTATTTAGAAAAATTTTAACTACGAACTATAGATAATAATGACTAATACTGATTCTGATAATTCTCGTGAATGGGCTGCACAAGCTTATGCACTTTTAAAAAAACGCCAGGAAGAGCAAAAGCAAGAATTAGAGAGACAGGAAGAGCAAAAGCAAGAATTAGAGAGACAGGAAGAGCAAAAGCAAGAATTAGAGAGACAGGAAGAGCAAAAGCAAGAATTAGAGAGACAGGAAGAGCAAAAGCAAGAATTAGAGAGACAGGAAGAGCAAAAGCAAGAATTAATTGATATTCCTAATAAAGAAAATATTGCTAAACAGTCTAAAACTATTGCTGAACCAGAATTAGGAGAATTTGATGATAATTTTACTTGGTCGGCAATGGTACTAGCTGCTCAAGGAAAAAAAATAAATCAAATATCAGTTGATGAAATTGATTGGTTAACTAAATTACGTAGAGGATTAGAAGAAACCCGAAAAGGATTTGTCACTGAATTATTGGATAAATTGGGAGATGATCCTCTTACTCCTGAATCTCTTGATGATTTAGAGACTCTATTAATAAGAGCTGATGTAGGGATTGATTCAACCGATAAAGTTATAAGTTCTCTTAGAACAAAATTAAACGAGGAAGTCGTCGGTGGAGAAGCAGGAATAAAATTCTTGAAGAAGGAATTAAAATTTATTATCGATAAACCAATAAAAAATTCGGGCTCTGATCTTTTAGTTCCCCAAAAGGGTAAGTTAAATGTCTGGTTATTAGTAGGAGTTAATGGTGTTGGTAAAACTACTACATTAGGAAAATTAGCATATTTGTCATCAAAAAGTAATTATAAAACTTTGATTGCTGCTGCTGATACTTTTAGAGCGGCTGCAGTAGAACAACTTAAAGTGTGGGGAGATAGAAGTAATGTTGACGTTATATCTAATCAATCAAAAAATGCTGATCCAGCTGCTGTAGTTTTTGATGCAATTAATTCTGCAAAAAAAAGAAATGTTGATTTATTACTTGTTGATACGGCGGGTAGATTGCAAACAAAAAATAATTTGATGGATGAATTAGCAAAAATAAAAAAAATTATTGATAAAAAGGTCCCAGATGCAATTGTTGAATCATTATTAGTTTTAGATGCAAGTCAAGGACAAAATGGCTTAAAGCAAGCAAAAAGTTTTGCTAAATCAGCAGATTTAAGCGGAGCAATTATTACGAAATTAGATGGCACTTCTAGAGGAGGAGTCTCTTTAGCTGTATCTGAAGAAGTAAATTTGCCTATAAGGTTTATTGGAGCTGGAGAAGGTATAAAAGATTTGAGACCATTTAATAGTTATGAATTTGTAGAAGCTATGCTTGCAGATAAATAAATATTTAATTAAATTTTTTTAAAAATTAAAATTTAATGTTAAAACATATTTATCTATTATATTTGTTTTGACAAATAATCAAAAAGAAAAAATATTTTCGAATCAATTTATCCAAAAATTTTTAGAAAATGATCCTAAAGTAACTCTAAAAAATCAATATAAATTTGCTGAAATTGCATCTTCCTTAGCATATTATTTAAAATCATTTTCTAATGTAAATAAATTACTGGACTATATATGCTTAATTTTTAAACATATTTTTTCCGAGAATATAATTTTAATTATTCCTTTAAATTACGATGGAGAGATATGGAATGAAAATATAAAAATTTCTGTTAATTATGAATATTTAACAATACAAGAAGAAATTAATAGTTTTTTGAATCAATTTCATTTTTCAAGAAATTTTAAAATAAAAGAAATTCTAACTTTTGAAAATGCACTAAAAAATAAATTTAAAGAATATAAAATTGAAACAAAAAAAATAATATCTAGAAGTAAGTGCAGAGGATTTATTTATATTTTTAGCAAAGATATTTCTAGACAATCGATTACTGAAGATAGTAATTTTAATTTTATCGAAAATTGTCTAGCTGTTGGCTTAGAAAATCACTACTTAATTAAAACAAAGAAAAAGCATGAAAATGTAGATAGAGAAATTTCTACGGGTGCTGAAATTCAATCCCAATTACTCCCGGATTATTGTCCAATTATCCATGGTATAGACTTGGCAGCACATTGTAGACCAGCTCTTCAGCTCGGGGGAGATTACTATGATTTTATGTGCTTAAAGACGAACATCTCTGAAAAAAGGAAAGAAAAATCAAGATGGGCATTTGTAATAGGTGATGTAATGGGCAAAGGGATTCCAGCCGGTCTTTTAATGACTATGTTAAGAGGAATGTTACGTGCAGAGGTTCTTACAGGTCTGCCTCCAGATAGAATTTTGCATGATTTGAATCAACTTGCAATCAATGATTTAGATCAATCGCATAGATTTGTGACATTATTTTACTCAGATTATGATCCTAGAACTAGAAAATTGAGATTCGCTAATGCAGCACATAATCCTCCTCTGCTTTGGAAAAGTTCAGATCAGAAAATTATTAAATTAGATGCAAAAGGATTTGTACTTGGACTGCAAAAAGATGCTGAATATCATTGTGGTGAAATCAAGCTTAATCAAAATGATTTAGTTCTTTATTATACAGATGGAGTAATTGATACTTCTAACTCTTTAGGTCAAAGATTTGATGAGGAAAGATTAATTAAAACCCTTATAAAATTATGCAAGCAATCTTATACATCCCAAGAGATTTTAAATAAAATATTTAAAAAGTTAGATGATTTTACAGGGCAAAATAGACATCTTGAAGATGATGCCTCAATGGTTATTTTTCAATTGAAATAGTTATTTTTTGTCACTTATATAAAAAAATGCTTTATTAGAGATACTTAAAGTTACTAATTGATATGGCAAAAGTTTGGAGTCAAAGGTTTGATAATGCACTTGACCCTTTTATTGAAAAGTTTAATGCCTCAATTGGTTTTGATAGAAAGCTTATTTTAGAAGATTTAGATTGCTCGATTGCTCATGCGAAAATGCTTGGTAAAACAAAAGTTTTATCCTCTTCTGAAGCTTCGCAAATTATTAATGGTTTAGAGTTAATAAAAGTTGAGTATTTGGAGGGTAAATTTTCGCCTAGTCCACCTTCTGAAGATATTCACTATTGCATAGAAGAAAAGCTAATCAGTTTAATTGGTGAAACTGGAAAAAAATTACACACAGGTAGAAGTAGAAATGATCAAGTTGGCACAGATATAAGATTGTGGCTAAGAAAAGAGATTGACAATATTGAAATTTTAATAACCGATTTGCAAAAATCCTTCTTAAATCTTGCCAAATCCAATATTTATACCTTAATCCCTGGATATACCCACATGCAAAGAGCTCAACCATTGTCTTTGGCTCATCATTTATTGGCTTATGTTGAAATGCTCCAAAGAGATCGTGAAAGGTACAAAGAGGTACGCTCGAGAGTTAATATTTCTCCCTTAGGAGCTGCAGCATTAGCTGGAACAAAAATAAAAATAGATAGGCACTTTACAGCTGCAGAATTGGGCTTTAAAAAGATTTATAAAAACAGTATTGATGCAGTAAGTGATAGAGATTTTTGTATAGAGTTTGTTTCTGCATCTGCTTTGTTGATGTCTCACTTAAGTAAAATTTCAGAGGAAATAATTTTATGGGTAACTGATGAATTTTCTTTTGCAAAATTAACAGATAAATGTGCAACAGGAAGTAGCTTAATGCCGCAGAAAAAAAATCCTGACGTTCCAGAATTGATAAGAGGTAAGACAGGGAGAGTTTATGGACATCTCCAGGCATTGTTAACGATGGTCAAAGGGGTACCACTCTCTTATAATAAGGATTTTCAAGAGGATAAAGAGCCAATATTTGATACTGCAGAAACAATATCTTCTTGTGTTAAAGCAATGACTATTCTAATTAATGAAGGAATTGAATTTAATATTAAAAATCTATCTGATTCTGTAGAAAACGATTTTTCTAATGCTACTGATTTGGCAGATTACTTAGTTGGAAAAGGTGTTCCTTTTAGGACTGCCTATCAAGTTGTTGGTCAAATTGTTAAATATTGCCTGGAGGGAAAAAAGTTATTTAAAAATCTCAAAATTGAAGAATTTAAAAAATTTCATCCCGAATTTGATGAGGATGTTTATGTGGATCTTAAACCTCTTAATGTTGTTAAATCAAGAAATAGCGAAGGGGGCACAGGTTTTGTTCAGGTAGAAAAAGAGGTAAATAATTGGCAAAAAAGATTGTTAATTTGAATCTCAATTATTTTTCTACAACAATGGTATGCTTTGAAGTAGAATAATAGAGCAACACTATGAGACTACTAATTGTAGTTTTTTTATAAGGTAAATTTTTTGTTGAGTTTAAAGTGAGTATTTTTGTTGGCAATTTGCCGTTCCGCGCAGAGCGTGAAGATGTTATAAACTTGTTTGCCCCTTTTGGTGAGGTCTTAAATTGTTCTCTTCCCTTGGAGAGAGATACTGGAAGGAAAAGAGGATTTGCATTTATTGAAATGGCAGATGAAGCGATTGAGTCAAAAGCTATCGATGGCTTGCAAGGCACGGAACTAATGGGTAGACCATTAAGAATTAATAAAGCTGAGCCTAGAGGTTCTGGTGGATCTCGTAGAGGAGGAAGAGGAGGCTATGGCGGTGGTAATAATGGATCTAATAGCTCGAACGCTAATAAATCTTCTGGAGCAGAAGGTTGGGAAGACAGAAGTTATGGAAATTCTTCTGATAACTCTGAATATGAAAATGGTAGGAGCAGAAGAAAAAGGGGGGTGTCTAATGAGAGCAATGCTTCAAATGAGACAAATTAATAACCCATTTCTTCAAGCGCTGTCGTTAATTTAAATAGATATTCAATATTTAATTCTTTTTTTATAGATTTATTTGAAATTTGATTTCTCCAAATTTTAGCTTTAGGTATACCTTCAACTAAATTTATAAGATGTTTGCAAATATCCCAAGATTTTCCCCCGTTACTTAAATGCGCTTCTATGTATGGAATTAAGGAGAAAATAATATTTGAAGCAGATTTGGGTTTCTTGTTAATTCCATAAATTTTTTGATCAATTTCAGACCATCTCAAGGGATGTTTATAAATTGACCGTCCAATCATAACCCCATCAAAATCATTCAAGGCTTTTAATGATTCATCGATATTTGTTAAACCCCCATTGATTTCTATTAATAATTCAGGATTTGATTTTTTCAATTTTTTTACTACATCATAATTTAGTGGCGGTATGGTCCTGTTTTGTTTTGGATTGAGACCTTTTAGTATTGCTTTTCTTGCATGAACTGTAAATCTGTCAGCACCAGCATTTGCGATAATTCTTACGAAATTATTCAAGTTAAAGAAACTATCATCATTGTCTACACCGATTCTGTGTTTAATCGTAACCGGTAGGTTGCAATTATTTTTTAAGGACTCTATACAATTCGCTACTTTTTTAGGGTCTTTCATAAGTGAAGCGCCAAAATTTCCAGAACAGACCCTTGGACTCGGACAACCAACATTAAAGTTTATTTCGTCATAACCCCAATCCTGTGCCATTCGGGCAGCCTCTTTTAGGATTTTAGGATCGTCCCCACCAAACTGAATCGATATCGGGTGTTCTTCACAATTAAAGTCTAAAAAATTTTCTTTTTTATTCGTATAAACTAAACTCTGGGCCACAATCATTTCCGTATACAATAGAGCTTCAGAACTTATTTTTCTCATTATCATTCTGAAGTGTTTATCAGTACAATCCATCATTGGAGCAATACTTAATTTATGAATATTTTTAATAGAATTAGGCTGAAGGAAATTCATTACTTTTTTTGATCTAAATATATGAAGCAATTTCTATCAAGAAGAACTTTTATTCTAATTCCTACTATGTCATTCTTAAAAATAATCTTTAAGCCCATGCAAGTATTAGCATCTTCACTTCCTTCTAAAGAAGATTGGAATTTTTCAAAAGACGAATGGAAATCAAGGCTTAGTCCTGAATCATATTACATTTTGAGGGAGGAGGGGACTGAAAGAGCTTTCAGTAGTCAATTAAATAACGAGAAAAGAAAAGGGATTTTTCACTGTGCAGGTTGCGATTTGCCACTTTTTTCCTCAGATAAAAAATATGATAGTGGTACAGGATGGCCAAGTTTTTGGGATTCAATTCAAGGATCAGTAGAAACAAAAGTTGATTTTAAATTAATTGTCCCAAGAACCGAATATCATTGCTCCCGATGCGGAGGTCATCAAGGACATGTCTTCAATGATGGACCACTTCCCACAGGTAAAAGATACTGTAACAATGGATTAGCATTAAAGTTTGTTCCTGATTAAATATTTGTGCGGCCTTCCGCAACTTGTTTTGTGCATCACTTTATTGGAGAATAGTTCTATTAAATTTTAGAAAAATGATTGAAAATCAATCAGACAATATTGATAATAAAGAAAATGATGTTTCTAACCAGGATAATTCTCCTGAAGATGTATCATCTACACAAAATTCAACCACCGAAAATGATGAATTATCTTCTCAAAAAACAGAAGAATTAAATACTGAAGAATTAAAAAATACTATTTCAAATAATGATGCAAGATTAGAACAATTAGAAAAAGAGCATGAAACATTAAAAAATCAATATGTAAGGATTTCTGCAGATTTTGATAATTTTAGAAAAAGGCAGTCTAGGGATCAGGACGATTTAAAAATCCAACTCGTTTCAAAGACTTTAACTGCAATACTTCCTATTGTTGATAATTTTGAGAGAGCAAGACAACAACTTAAACCAGAAAGTGAAGAAGCTCAAGCTCTTCATAGAAGTTATCAAGGATTATATAAACAATTGGTAGAAGTTTTAAAGCAACAGGGAGTATCACCCATGAGAGTTATTAGTCAGCAATTTGATCCAAACCTGCATGAAGCTGTATTAAGAGAACCTAGTGAAGAGTTTGAAGAGGATTTTATTATTGAAGAATTGCAGCGAGGATATCATCTAGAAGGTAAGGTTCTGAGACATGCATTGGTTAAGGTTTCAATGGGGCCCGGTAAACAAAATTCACAACAAGAAGTAGAAAAGGATACAGTTGAAGGGGATGTTGATTCAGAGGTAAATTCTTCTGATGATGTATAAATTCCAAATTCTTATTTAAGCATTATCTAATGGCTGATTTTTACCAAATACTTGGAGTTTCAAGAGATGCTGATGCGGATACCCTAAAAAGGGCTTATAGAAAATTAGCAAGACAATATCATCCTGATGTTAATAAAGAACCTGGTGCTGAAGACAAGTTTAAAGAAATTGGCAAGGCTTATGAAGCATTAGCTGATCCTGAAACAAGAGCCAGATATGATCAGTTTGGAGAGGCCGGCCTTGGAGGTGCCGCTGGAATGCCTGATATGGGCGATATGGGTGGCTTTGCAGATTTATTTGAAACTTTTTTTAATGGCTTTGGTGGACAAAATCCCCAGGGTGGAAGATCTCAAAGAAGGGGCCCTCAACAAGGTGATGATTTAAGGTATGACCTTAGTGTTGACTTTAAAGATGCAATATTTGGTCAACAAAGAGAAATTAAAATTCCTCATCTTGAGACATGTGAAGTCTGCAAGGGAACAGGAGCCAAACCTGGAACCGGACCAAAAACTTGTTCAACATGTGGGGGGAGTGGACAAGTTAGAAGAGCTACTAGAACACCTTTTGGTAATTTTACACAAGTAGCTGAATGTCCTTCATGCAATGGAGCTGGTCAAATAATTGCAGATCCATGTGTAAGTTGCGGCGGTAATGGAGTAAAGCAAGTAAGAAAAAAATTAAGAATCAATATTCCTGCAGGAGTTGATACAGGTACTAAATTAAGAGTTTCCGGAGAGGGTAATGTTGGTTTGAAAGGGGGCCCACCTGGAGATCTTTATGTTTTTATCAAGGTTAAGAATGATTCAAAACTTAAAAGAGATGGTGTGACTATTTACTCAGAAATAGCAGTAAGTTATTTACAAGCTATTTTAGGTGATACTGTTAAAATTACTACGGTTGATGGAGATGTTAATTTAAAAATTCCAAGTGGTACCCAGCCAAATACAACTCTTTCACTTGAGAACAAAGGGGTACCTAGACTTGGTAATCCGGTTGCGAGAGGAAATCATGAAGTCTTAGTAAAAGTAAAATTACCAACTCGTATAACCGATGGGGAACGAGAGCTTTTAGAGGGTTTAGCTTCTCAATATTCAGATAAAAATATTAATTCCAGTAGTGGACTTTTTAGTAAATTATTTGGTAAAGAATCTTAATGACTTCTTTAAAGCATTTGGATCTTAAATCTGTTCCATGTCCTTTAAATGTCGTCAAAATCAAATTGGCCTTGGAGAAGTTATCTAAAAACGAACAACTTATTATTGAACTAGATAAAGGAGAACCAGAAGAAATGGTATTAAA
>QCPF01000013.1 GCA_003212655.1 Prochlorococcus sp. AG-436-D21
GAAGGTAGTACATTAATTTTAGAATTAAGACCAGCTGGTCAAAAACTCAAACTTCAACTCAAAGTACAAAAATTAGATAACAATCAAAAAGAAAATCTAAAAAAAGACAACGGTTCTGATATTGGCCCTGTTTTAAATTGGAACCCTCAAACTGGAAGTTTACAACTTAGTCAAAATGCCACTCAAAAGTTGTTAGCTAGTTTAGGAGGGCATGTCACACAAAGACGAGATACAGGTTTGACAGTATTTTTTCCGATTTCAGATTCAAAATAGAATTAGAAAAAAGTTTTCTATATATTAAATAATGTAGAAAATTTGCTATGAATTTTGAATTTTGCAAAATATGAATGCTAGTTTCTTATTAGAAATAACACAAAATCTAGGATGACTGAAACTTTAGTTGGTCAATTTCCAAAGCATATAGGAAGTACTGGGGGTTTATTAAACTCAGCAGAAACTGAAGAAAAATATGCAATCTCATGGAAAAGTTCCAAGGAACAAGCATTTGAATTGCCCACCGGTGGAGCGGCCATAATGCATGAAGGTGATAATTTAATGTACTTTGCTAGAAAAGAGCAATGTCTTGCTTTAGGGACACAATTAAGAGCATTCAAACCAAGAATTGAAGATTTTAAAATCTACCGCATTTTTCCAGGTGGTGATATTGAATTTTTACACCCCAAAGATGGTGTTTTCCCTGAAAAAGTAAATGAAGGCAGAGAGAAAGTAGGTCATAATCCTAGAAGAATAGGTGAGAATCCTAATCCAGCTGGTTTGAAATTTACAACAAAGAATACTTTTGATTAACTTATTTAAAGTTGATATAAAAGAAGAAAATAATTATAATTTGGGCTGACATTATTAATATGATCAGCTCACAAAAAGATAGTTTTTTAAAGGCTTACAAAGAAGGTAAAAATTTTATACCTATAGTTGAAACTTGGCCAGCAGATTTAGAGACTCCATTATCGACTTGGTTAAAATTATCTACAAAAGATACCCATGGTGTTTTTCTTGAATCTGTTGAAGGTGGGGAGAATTTGGGTAGATGGAGTATTGTTGCTACTCAACCTCTTTGGGAAGCTGTTTGTTATGGAGAAGAAATAATTAAAACTTGGAATAATGGCAAAACTGAAACACATAAAGGTGATCCTTTTGATATTTTGAGAAGCTGGACAAACGAATACAAGTCAACCATGCTTGATGAATTACCCTCAATTGGACAGTTATATGGATCTTGGGGTTATGAATTAATAAATCGAATAGAGCCAAGCGTTCCAATAAATGAAAAATTAGAAAACAATATCCCTTATGGTTCCTGGATGTTTTTTGATCAGATAGTTGTTTTTGATCAAATAAAAAGATGTATTACTGCAGTGGTTTATGCAGATACAACTTCTACAAAAGAGTGCGAAATTGAAGAGTTGTACCTAAACTCAATTTCTAAAATTAAGAAAACTAGAAATTTAATGAGAGTTCCTCTAAAAGAAAATGAGTTTTTAGATTGGAATGAAAATGAGAATTTGAATTTAGATCTAGAAAGTAATTGGGAGAAAAAAGATTTTGAGGATGCAGTTCTCTCTGCAAAAGAATATATAAGAAAGGGAGATATTTTCCAAATAGTTATTAGTCAGAGATTCCAAACTAAAGTCAATAATGATCCCTTTAACTTATATAGAAGTCTGAGAATGGTTAATCCATCTCCATACATGTCATTTTTTGATTTTGGCTCATGGTATCTGATAGGTTCAAGTCCTGAAGTCATGGTTAAAGCAGAAAAAAATAAAAATAGTCAGATTGTTGCAAGCTTAAGACCAATAGCTGGTACTAGACCAAGAGGTATTGATAATCAGCAAGACTTGGAATTAGAAAAGGAATTATTAAAAGATCCAAAAGAGATAGCTGAGCATGTAATGCTAATTGATCTTGGGAGAAATGATCTTGGAAGAGTTTGTGAAATTGGTACTGTCAAGGTCAAGGAATTAATGGTTATTGAGAAATATTCACATGTTATGCATATAGTCAGTCAAGTTGAGGGAATCTTAAAAAACAATGCTGATGTATGGGATTTGCTCAAAGCATCCTTTCCCGCTGGGACAGTAACTGGCGCTCCAAAAATAAGAGCTATGCAATTGATTAAGCACTTTGAAAAAGATGCTAGAGGACCTTATGCAGGTGTATACGGATCTATTGATATTAATGGCGCATTAAATACGGCAATTACAATAAGAACTATGATAGTTAAACCCTCAATAGATGGGAAATATGATGTTTCAGTGCAAGCAGGAGCTGGAATAGTTGCAGATTCTTTTCCTGAAAATGAATATCAAGAGACGATAAATAAAGCAAAGGGGATACTTAAAGCACTAGCATGTTTGGATAAATAAATGAGTCAAAATAATCTTTATAAGGGTTTTGAGGTGGAACTTTTTACAGGTTCTTTAAATTCTCATATTGGTGTTTCGGATGAAATTGAGAAAATATTTCCTGATTTTGTGAAAGAGCCAGATAACAGAAACGTTGAATACATAACAACACCTGAAAAAGATTACGGTTCTTTACATGAGAAATTAATAATTCCAAGAAAAAAGTTAAGACGATGGCTTAACAAAAAAGATTTAACAATCATTCCTTCATCAACCCTTTGTTTTGAACACGATATCCAATTTCAAAGATCTGATATTAACAATCTTTATCATCAATTTATACAAGATAATTATGGAACCGCCATAGCAACTTCAAGTGTACATATAAACGTAGGAATAGATGATTTAGATAAGCTTTTTGCGGCTATTAGACTAATAAGATCTGAGGCTGCTTTATATCTATCCCTAAGTGCTAGTTCACCTTTTTTAAATAATAAAATTACGGAGAATCACTCTCAGAGATGGATGCAGTTTCCTAAAACTCCAAGTAAGGTGCCTTTTTTTGTAAATCATGATTCTTATATCGCCTGGATAGAGAAAAATATAGCTAATAAAAATATGCAAAATATCAGGCATTTTTGGTCTTCAATCCGACCAAATGGTCCCCAAAGACCTTTAATTCTTGATCGTTTGGAATTAAGAATTTGTGATTTTGTTCACGATATTAATCTGCTTTTAGGGATAACGGCCATGATAGAACTGAGGATTTTAAATCTTTTTGAAAATATAAATAACTTAGATCCATTGAATATTAGTACTTTTTCTATGGATGAGTTATCAGAAATATGTGATCAAAATGAAATTAATGCCGCTAAAGATAGTCTGAATTCAGAGTTAATTCACTGGGAAGATGGCAAAAGAATTATTTGTAGTGAATGGATTCAAAACTTATTATCAGATTTATCATCCACAGCAGAAGATTTTGGTATGAAACATCTTTTAGATCCTATCTATAAAGTGCTTGAAGAAGGCAATCAATCTATGAAATGGATAAATCAATATGAAAAAGGCCTTTCTATTGAGCAGATAATGAAAATTTCTATCGAAGATATGATTAGGAGTGAGGCCTAGAATGTTTGATTATTTAAATAAACTGTGATCTGAACATTTTCACTTGTGACATAATGATTATATGGAATCCTTTCGCAATATAAAAAATAATAATGTGGATCTGATAAGTAACAATCATCCACTTGATAAAAATCGTCTTCTAATTGAAGATCTCTGGGAATCTGTGCTTAGAGAAGAATGCCCAGTTGATCAAGCAGAAAGATTGATACAGCTTAAAGAATTAAGTTATTCAAAACAAATTGATGGTGATAGTTCAAAAACTTTTAAAAATGAAATAGTTGATATTGTAAATTCTATGGATTTAGCAGAATCCATAGCTGCAGCAAGGGCGTTTTCATTGTATTTTCAACTAGTGAATATTTTGGAACAAAGAGTTGAGGAAGATAGATATATTCAAAGCTTTACCAATAAGGATGTTCAAAAATCGCCCGACAATCTTGATCCTTTTGCCCCAGCATTAGCTAGGCAAAATGCTCCAGTAACTTTTAGAGAATTGTTTTATAGGTTGAGGAAATTAAATGTGCCACCAGGCAAATTAGAAGAGTTATTACAGGAAATGGATATTCGTTTAGTTTTTACTGCACATCCGACTGAGATAGTAAGACATACGATTAGACATAAGCAGACTAGAGTAGCAAATTTGTTAAAAAAAATACAGATTGAGCAATTTCTAACAAAAGAAGAAAAAAATTCTTTAAAAACCCAATTAAAAGAGGAAGTAAGACTTTGGTGGAGAACAGATGAATTGCATCAATTTAAACCTTCAGTTTTAGATGAAGTTGATTATGCTTTGCATTATTTTCAGCAAGTTTTATTTAATGCGATGCCTCAGTTGAGGGGAAGGATCGCTGAAGCACTTACCGAAAATTATCCAGATGTTCAGTTGCCCTCAGAATCTTTTTGTAACTTCGGTTCTTGGGTAGGCTCTGATAGGGACGGTAATCCGTCGGTCACTCCTGAGATAACATGGAGAACTGCTTGCTACCAAAGGCAGTTGATGTTGGAAAGATATATTATTGCGACGTCTAATCTTAGAGATCAATTAAGTGTTTCGATGCAATGGAGTCAAGTCAGTTCCTCCTTATTAGAGTCACTTGAAACTGATAGGGTTAAGTTCCCTGAAATTTATGAAGCTAGAGCTACAAGGTATAGATCAGAACCTTACAGATTAAAATTAAGTTATATTTTAGAGAAATTAAGGTTAACACAAGAAAGAAATAATTTATTAGCTGATAGTGGATGGAAATTTGACTTGGAGGGAGAAACTGATAACAAAAATCTAGATAAAGTTGAAAACTTGTATTACAAGTCAGTAAACGAATTTACTTATGATCTAGAACTAATTAAAAATAGCTTAATTAGTACAGATTTAAATTGTGAGTCTGTAAACACCTTACTTACTCAAGTTCATATTTTTGGATTTTCTTTAGCAAGTTTAGATATTCGTCAAGAGAGTACAAGGCATAGTGAAGCTATTCAAGAGCTTACAAATTATCTTGATTTATCTGTTCAATATGACCAAATGTCTGAGGAAGAGAAAATTAAATGGCTTATAGACGAATTAAATACAAAAAGGCCTTTAATTCCATCTGACGTTAACTGGACAAAAACTACAGAAGAAACATTTTCAGTTTTTAAAATGGTTAAGAGACTACAGCAAGAATTTGGAAGTCGCATTTGTCATTCTTATGTAATTTCAATGAGTCATAGTGCATCTGATTTGCTTGAAGTTCTCTTACTGGCAAAAGAAATGGGACTTCTTGATCAAAATTCACAAAAGTCAAAATTATTAGTTGTTCCTCTTTTTGAAACTGTGGAAGACCTTAAAAGAGCGCCAGAAGTAATGGAAAAGTTGTTTAAATTAGATTTCTATAGATCATTATTGCCAAAGGTAGGAGAATCTTTTAAACCTCTGCAAGAATTAATGCTTGGATATTCTGATAGCAATAAAGATTCAGGGTTTGTTTCTAGTAATTGGGAAATTCATAGAGCCCAAATAGCTCTTCAAAATCTTTCGAGTAGAAATAACATATTGCTCAGACTTTTTCATGGAAGAGGTGGTTCTGTAGGCAGAGGAGGAGGACCAGCCTATCAGGCAATATTGGCTCAACCAAGTGGCACTTTAAAAGGGCGAATTAAAATAACAGAACAAGGTGAAGTTTTAGCTTCTAAATATAGTCTTCCCGAATTGGCTTTGTACAATCTTGAGACTGTCACTACAGCAGTAATTCAAAATAGTTTGGTCAATAATAGACTTGACGCTACTCCAGAATGGAATCAATTAATGTCTAGGTTAGCAGAAACATCAAGGTCTCATTACAGAAAATTAGTGCATGAGAATCCTGATTTGTTGAATTTCTTTCAAGAAGTAACCCCAATAGAAGAAATAAGTAAATTACAGATATCTAGTAGGCCTGCTAGAAGAAAAAAAGGTGCAAAAGATTTGTCAAGTTTAAGAGCTATTCCATGGGTATTTGGTTGGACACAAAGTAGATTTCTTTTGCCAAGTTGGTTTGGAGTAGGCACTGCATTGTCATCTGAATTAAATTCAGATCCAAAACAAATTGAATTATTAAGAGTTCTGCATCAAAGGTGGCCATTTTTTAGGATGCTCATATCTAAGGTAGAAATGACATTATCTAAGGTGGATTTGGAAGTTGCTAGATATTATGTTGATACTCTTGGCAGTAAAGAAAATAAAGATTCTTTTGATGATATTTTTGAAGTAATTTCTAAAGAATATAATCTTACAATATCTTTAATACTTGAAATTACTGGTAAAAAAAAGCTCCTAGAATCTGATAGAGACTTGAAATCATCAGTAAGCTTGAGAAATAAGACAATTATTCCGTTAGGGTTTTTGCAGGTTTCACTTCTAAGAAGACTAAGAGACCAGACAAGACAACCCCCAATAAGCGAATTTATTATCGATAAAGATGAATCTAGAAGAGCTTACAGTAGAAGTGAACTATTGAGGGGAGCACTTTTAACTATTAATGGAATAGCAGCTGGCATGAGAAATACAGGGTGATAATTGCAATATTTTTCTAAAAAAAAACTTGTTCTTCCAGAAGGGTATTTTGTTAACTCTTCTCAAATCCCATTAGCTAAGGAAGTTAACAAACTTTTAGCTAATTGTGGTTGTGAGACATTTCCAATAAAACCTCTTTCTGAGGCTATTCAGAAAAGTAATTTCTTTTTTACCATACAGAATGAATTAAAAAATCAATTATTTGGCTTTGTAAGGGTTACGTCCGACAGGGGATTGAATGCTAACTTGTGGAATTTAAGTGCATTGCCAGGCAATAACCAGAAACTTTATTATTCAGTATTGCTTCAAGTAACTCTTGAGAAAATAAATAGAGAAATGCCTGGATGCAGTATTTCTGTACAGGCTCCAGTATCTTCGTTTACAAGTTTAGAGGAAAATGGATTCATACTAGATCCAAATGGAATAAGAGTAATGGGATATAAACTTTAAAAATCATTTTACGAGCATGGAGGGATTCGAACCCCCGACTCTCAGAACCGGAATCTGATGCTCTATCCAACTGAGCTACATGCCCTTTAATTTTTCAATTTCTTTAAAGAGAATCTAAATATTTTAAACTTAGCTAATTTAATTAATGAATGCACAAAAAAAATTTTTTTAAATAAATTAAAAATTAAAAATTTTCGGAACCATAAAAGTTTTGAAATTGATCTAAAAGAGCAAAGAGCAATTGTTCTTGGCTGCAATGGTATTGGCAAGTCAAATTTACTTGAATCGGTTGAATTTTTAAGTCAATTAAAATCTAATAGAGCACTAAGCGATAAAGATTTAATAGAGAACGAGAGTGATATGGCTGTAGTTATAGGACAGATAAATTTTAAAGACGATTTAAAGTTAAATTTATTCCGAAAAGGGCCTAAAAGAATTTATGTCAATGAATCAATCTTGAAAAAACAGAGTGAAATAAAGAATTATATTCGGAGTGTATGTTTCTGTTCTAATGATATAGATATTGTTAGAAGTGAACCCAGTTATCGAAGAACATGGATTGATAAAGTCGTATCTCAGCTTGAACCAGTATATTTAGACCTGATCAGTAGATTTAATAGGCTTTTAAAACAAAGAAGTCATTTTTGGCGTTCGGAAAGTTTTTTAAAAACACAATCCACAGATATTGTTGAAAGCTTTGATATTCAAATGTCAATAATAAGTACAAGAATTTTTAGGCGCAGAAGAAGAGCTTTATTAAAAATAAAACCATATGTTGAATATTGGCATAATCATTTAAGTAAATCTCAAGAGCAAATAGACATAAATTATCTTTCGGGGATACAAAATATAAGTCCAGAAGAAGAAGAAGAAGAAGTTATTAGTAAAAAAATAGCAGAACAACTGTTAAATCAGCGTTCAATAGAAGCATTGACTGGTAAATGTAATTTTGGACCTCATCGTGATGATTTTGAGTTTCTAATCAATAATGTTTCAGTTAGAAAATATGGTTCCTCAGGACAGCAAAGGACTTTTATCTTGGCTTTAAAGATGGCTGAACTCGATTTATTAACTAAAACATTAAATGTGCCTCCAATACTTATATTGGATGATGTCTTAGCGGAATTAGATTTAACCAGACAAAATTTGTTATTAAATTCTGTTGGTAAAGATAGTCAATGTTTTATAAGTGCGACACATTTAGATAAATTTAATCGGTCTTTCTTAGGCTCGTCACAAATGATTCACTTATAATTTAAAAAAAGGCATGATTTTTAGCTATTCTTAATTTCATATAAATTTCTTAAATGGAAATCTACAAAAAAAGTCAAATTTTGAGTTCGTTAAGTAATGAGCAAAAATTAAGTCATCAAAGTAAGCATCTTTTGTTGGAACTTTATAGATGTGACCGCGAAAAATTAAATGACGAATCCTTTTTGCGCTGTGTTTTAAATAGAGCTGCTAAATTGGCAAATGCAACAGTTTTGAATTTGATAAGTAATAAATTTGAGCCTCAGGGGGTTACGGCAATTGCATTACTTTCAGAATCTCATATTTCAATACATACTTGGCCTGAATCTAATTATTCGGCAGTAGATATTTTTACATGTGGTCAAAATATGATGCCTGAGCTAGCTAGTCAATATTTAATTGAATCTTTGATGGCTAGAGAGCATTCTTTGCGTGTCATTGAGCGAAATCCACCTTCAGAAGTCTCTAAACAGATCAGAACGGTTGTTTGAGAATATTTACCTATTTAATTTTCCGCTTACTAGTCCCTCAAGATCTAAACTTGTGCAATTAAATCCTAAATTAGAAAAATATTGTACTAGCTCACTAAAATTATATTTGTTAAAAAAATGCTTTAATTCATCTTGGGGGATTTCTATTCTTGCGGTTAAGCCTTGGCATCTAACTCTAACCTCCGATAATCCACATTCTTTAAGGTATTCTTCTGCTTTTTCAACCATTTTTAGCCTTTCACTAGTTATTTCATGGCCATAAGGAAATCTTGATGATAAGCAAGGTTGAGCAGGTTTATCCCACCAAGGAAAACCCAATGCTCTTGATATATCCCTAATGTCTTGTTTTGAGACTTTAAATTTTGCAAGAGGAGAGATAACTCCTGCTTGTTTTGAGGCTTGTATACCTGGTCTGTAATCTTTTAGATCATCCAGATTGACTCCATCTAAAACAATCTTGTAATTAAGTTTTTTAGAGAGGTAGGTTGTATGTTTGTGGAGCTCTTTTTTGCATGCAAAGCACCTATCCTTAGGATTTTCACTATAACTTGATTGATCTAATTCTGATGTTTTAATTTCTAAATGCTTTACTCCAATCCATTTTGCTTGCCTTCTTGCTTCTTCACGAAGAGTATTGGCTAATGCAGGAGAAATACCAGTTATAGCAATTGCATTGCTACCTAATTGCTCGAATGCTAATGATGCTACTAGTGTACTATCAACTCCTCCGGAATAAGCAACACAAACACTATCAAGATTCTTAATGTATCTTCTAATTGTATAAAGTTTTTCACTTTGTTCATCAGAGAGAATTTCTAGTTGATTGAACATGCTAATTACTTTAATATTCAAATTACCTATGAATAGGTTGAATTTATTATTAAATCTTTAATAATATTCTTATCTATATCTTAGATTAAATTCACTAATTTTGTTCAATTGACGAATACGAGTAGAAATAGAGGAATTGGAATTGTCACAGCAAGTGACAGTCAAGAAAGATCAAAAGGTCAATTACATATTTATGATGGAGAGGGTAAGGGGAAAAGCCAGGCTGCATTGGGAGTAGTTCTCAGGACAATAGGATTAGGAATATGCGAAAAAAGACAGTCAAGAGTTTTACTTCTAAGATTTTTAAAAGGCCCTGAGAGGCCATATGATGAGGATTCAGCTATAGAGGCTTTGCAAAGAGGCTTTCCACATTTAATTGACCATGTTAGGACTGGCAGATCTGAATTCTTTACTGCTGAACAAGTGACAAAGTTTGATGTTGGTGAGGCTGAGAGAGGTTGGAATATTGCTAAAGGAGCAATTGCTAGTTCTCTTTATTCTGTTGTTGTACTAGATGAGTTGAACCCAGTTCTTGATTTAGGAATGCTTGATATAAATGAAGTAGTTGAATCTCTTCAAAATCGTCCAGATGGATTAGAAATAATTATTACAGGAAGGGCGGCACCTTCTTCTTTGGTAAGAATATCTCAACTCCATTCAGAAATGAGACCAAGATCGAAAGGTGACTTATCAACACTAACCAGACAAAGTAGTTCTAGTGGTGGAATTGAGATTTATACAGGTGAAGGAAAGGGAAAATCCACTAGTGCGCTCGGTAAGGCTCTTCAAGCTATCGGTAAAGGAATATCTCAAGATAAAAGTCATAGAGTTTTAATATTACAGTGGCTAAAAGGTGGGAATGGTTATACCGAAGATGCAGCCATAGAAGCCTTGAGAGAGAGTTACCCCCATTTAGTAGATCATTTGCGTTCAGGCAGAGATGCCATTGTATGGAGAGGTCAGCAACAGCCAATTGATTATGTTGAGGCTGAGAGAGCATGGGAAATTGCTAAAGCTGCTATTTTATCTGGTTTGTATAAAACAATCATTTTAGATGAATTGAATCCAACTGTTGATTTAGAGCTGCTACCTGTGGAATCAATACATCAAACACTTTTGAAAAAACCAGCAGATACAGAAGTTGTTATTACTGGGAGGTGCAAAAATGAACCCACATACTTTGAACTTGCTGATGTCTACTCTGAAATGGTTTGTCACAAGCATTATGCAAATGTTGGAGTTGATTTGAAAAGAGGTGTAGATTACTAAATATTTTCAAAATTATTAGTTGCACTATATTTTTTTACATTTTCGATGCCGCCTTCAATAGATCTTGAATGAATTTTGAATTTGGACAAGATTTTTGACGCCTTTTCAGAACGTTTCCCCGATTTACATATAGTGAAAACCTCTTTATTTAAACTTTCTTTTTGAATAAATTTTAAGTCAGATTCTTGGTTCAAATGACTTAATGGAATTGAAATAGATCCCTCTATAGCAGAAGTAGAAAATTCTTCATTTTCTCTAACATCAATTAAAAGAATTTTATTGGGTTTTGCTTTGTATAAACTATTAAAGTCATTAGCATTAATACTATTAATTTTATTACTTTTTTCACAATATTCATCACTATTATAAAAACCCTCAAACTGAGACAGATTCTGTATTTGTTTATTAAACTGATCACTTTTTAGATGTAATTTTTTCATATTCATATTCAATAGATTAAAAATTAAAATCTTTCCATCTAATATTTCACCTTTTTTCAAAATGATTTTGATGATTTCATTAACCTGAAGGATCCCAATTAAACCTGTTGAAACACCTACAACCCCGTATTCTGCACAACTAGGGGCAGCATTTTTTGAAGGCGATTCTGGAAGTAAGTCTCTTAAATTAGGACTATTTTTATATAAATTGAAAACACTAACTTGTCCTTCAAAGCCTTGAACACTTCCAAAGACTAGGGGTTTATTTAATATCAAGCATGAATCATTTATTAAGTATCTTGTGCCAAAGTTATCAGAGCAATCACAAATAACATCAAACTCCTTTATTAATTCAAGAGCATTTTTAGGATTAATTCTCTCTGAAAAGGTTAATATTTCACAATTAGGATTGAATTTTTTAATTCTTTCCCGAGCAGAATCAATTTTAAGATTGCCAATAGTATTTGTTTCATGAATTATCTGTCTCTGGAGATTAGACTTTTCAACTTGATCGTTATCAACTATTCCAATTCTCCCAATTCCTGCTGCAGCTAGATAAAGCAAAACGGAAGAACCAAGTCCACCTGCTCCAATGCATAACACTGAGCTGTTTTTAAGATTTAGTTGGCCCTCATAACCTATCTCTTTGAGGGTCAAATGTTTTTGATATCTTTCTTCTTCATCAGAGTTTAAGAAATTACATTTTATATCTTTGGACATTGAAATCCTTTAATTTTTGCGAGATAAACTATGAAAATATAATAATTAAAATAAAAATTTTAGACTTTTAAATTTTTCTTATTACTCTAATTTATTAATGTTTTTGTTAGAACTAGACCATAATGTGAAGTTTTTATAAATCAATTTTAAGTTTAAATATCTTCAGAAAGCATATACACCAACGCCTCTAAAAAAATACAAAATGTTTCGGTTCGGAATTTTGCACAACAAAAAGGTAGTCAATAGACGTTTTTTCCGATACTGTCTGGTTCATATATTAAGTTTACTGAATTCATGAGTGATAACACTCCAGAGTCAAACCAAGACTCCGGCTCCGATACAAGCTCAGAAACCAAAAGTTTTTCAGAGAAGTACTCTGATGTTATGGGAAAAGTCAACGAAACCCTTGGTAATGTTGATTGGACTCAAATGGGCAAGTACGGCAAGGCGGCAGGCATAATTGCTGTTGTCGTAATAGCTCAAATAATAATTAAAGTTGTCATCGACACGATAAACTTTTTCCCAATTCTTCCTGGTTTACTAGAACTGCTAGGGGTCATTGTTGTCGGTCAATGGAGCTGGCAAAATCTTCGTACCAGTGAAAATCGTGAAGCTGTTCTAGATAAGGTACAAAATCTTAAAAAGACATATTTAGGGTAGTTAAAGATTACATATTAAGAATTGCTTTTACGTAATCCTCAACTTGGTTTAAGTACCCTCCTCCAAACATATTGGCGTGATTCAATATGTGATAAAAATTATAAATAATAATTCTTTTTTCAAATCCGTGTTTTATAGGAAAAATTTTATGGTATTCTTCATAAAATTCTTTTCTAAAACCGCCAAATAGTTTTGTCATAGCTATATCTACTTCATTATCTGCCCACCAAGATGCAGGGTCAAATATAACCCCTTTTCCATTTTTGTCCATTCCTGCATTGCCTGACCATAAATCACCATGAACTAGAGCATTTATTGGTTTGTGATTCAGCAATTCTGATTTAATTTTTTCTTTAACTTTATTTATAATTCCTTTATCTAAAATTCTCGAATTAAGACTTAATAATTGAGGTATTATTCTTAAGTTTAAAAAACAATCTATCCAATTATTTTCCAAGCCTTTTTTCTGATCTGTTGTTCCGATAAAACCCTCAACTGGAAACCCAAACATTTTGGGGTTGGATTCAGCTGATTTCAAGTGCAATTCACCTAAACCTTTTCCAAGCTTTTTTTGGTCAAAGTTATGCATATCTATCCATTCAATTACAAGAATCTCTATATTTTTTATATTTTTATATGCAATAACTTCAGGAATAACCAAGTTTTCTTGATTAATATATTTTCTCAAATTTTGGAGACAATATTTTTCAAATTCAAGAAATTTTTTGTTTCTAATGTTTCTTTTAAGGAATAACTTTTTTTTTGAGAATTCTATTCGCCATGCATTATGAATATCGCCACCATGGACTTGTTCAATACTTTTTGGATAGGTTTCACCTAATTCTTCACAAATTTCGTTAACTTCAATAGGAGATAATTTTTGCATTTTAGTGAAAAAGTCTGAAGTTATTGTTGTAGGCGCTGGTATAGCAGGACTAACTTCTGCAGCGATTTTATCAAAACAAGGCTTATCAGTGACTTTAATCGAATCTCATACTCAAGCCGGAGGATGTGCCGGTACTTTTAAAAGAAAGAATTATACTTTCGATGTTGGCGCAACTCAGGTTGCTGGTTTAGAGAAGGGAGGAATACATTCAAGAATTTTTGATTTTTTAGATATTCCATCCCCAGAAGCCACAATTTTAGACCCTGCTTGCATTGTTGATCTAAATGATGGTGGTAATCCTATTCCTATTTGGTATGAGAAAAGTAAATGGATTGCTGAACGAGAAATGCAGTTTCCTGGGAGTCAAAGATTTTGGAAGCTTTGTACCCTAATACATGAAAGTAATTGGATATTTGCTAATAATAATCCTGTATTACCAATAAGTAATTTTTGGGATTTTTCTCAACTTCTCAAAGCACTAGTACCTTCAAACCTTGTCACCGGTATATTACTTAAATCTACTATCTATGATTTATTGCGAGTATGTGGTTTATCCAAGAATGAGCGCCTGATTAAATTCTTAAATCTTCAACTAAAACTTTATTCTCAAGAGGACGTTTATAATACTGCAGCATTATATGGATCTACTGTTCTTCAAATGTGTCAACAGCCACATGGTCTCTGGCATCTTAAAAAATCTATGCAGTCTTTAAGTGAATCATTAGAAGGTTCATTGATTAAAACTGGAGTTAATTTAATTTTTGGACAAGAAGTCAATTCTATAACTTTTGATGATGGAAATATGTGTTGGCAAGTATGTGCTAATTCGAAAAAAAAATCATTTATTTATCAAGCAAAAGATGTGATTTATACCGCACCTCCACAATCTTTGCTCAAGCATTTGAAAGATCCTTTAGAAAGAAAAAAAAATTATAAAAATCGACTTAATAATTTGCCTGATCCAAGTGGAGCTGTAGTTTTTTATTCAGCATTAAAAAAGGAACATATTAAAAAAACATTCTCCAATCATTATCAATTTGTTTCAAAAGAATTTTGTTCGTTATTTGTATCAATTAGTGATGATGGTGATGGAAGAGCGCCAAAAGGTGAGGTTACTTTAATCGCCAGTATCTTTACCAAAACTAAAGATTGGTTTGATCTAGATAAAAAAACTTACTTAAAGAAAAAAAATGGTTTCATGAAAAAAATATCCCTTGAATTGGAAAGTCAATTTGATATTGATCCTGAAAAATGGCTACATAGAGAATTAGCAACTCCATTGGGCTTTGAAAAATGGACAAAAAGACCTAATGGAATAGTAGGCGGGCTTGGTCAAAATCCAGATATTTTTGGTTTATTTGGATTATCAAGTAGGACACCTTTTGAAGGTTTATGGTTATGTGGAGATTCGATTTATCCAGGAGAGGGGACTGCAGGTGTTAGTCAGTCTGCATTAATGGTTTCAAGGCAAATTTTAGCTTCCAAAGGTATTGAAAATTTTAGTTTATAAAATTTTGTCTGTTTTCTTTTGCTTCAGCAAGTTTTTTAGAAAGTAAATCCCAATTTTTTTCTCTAATAAGAGATTCCAGTATATTCAGCTTATTTTTAAAATTATTTATGGAATTTAAAACATTAATCTGATTGTTAATAGCTAAATCTAAGCCTAGTTGTTCATTGCCTCCACCAACTCTAGAAGTGTCAGCAAATCCTGTAGAAGCTAATTTTTGCGAGAGATCTAATAAAGATTGATTATTTTTTGTTTGCGCAGTTTCTATGAGGGCAGAAGCTAAAAATATAGGCAAATGAGAAATTAGAGATACTGCTTCATCATGCTCTTTTGGCGAAGCTTGGCAAATTTCACAATCCATTGATTTTATGAGCTCGGAAATAGTTCTGACTGAATTCGAATCACTATTTTGTGTTGGGGTAATAATCCATTTTGCATTTTTAAAAAGACCTTCAAAACCTGAATCAACTCCTTTTTTTTCTGTTCCTGCCATTGGATGAGATCCAATAAATAGAGGATGTGAATTTTCCCATGTATTTACAATTGGTTCTTTTACAGAGCCGACATCAGTTAGTATTGTTTCTCGAGGTATTGATGCTACTAATTGTTGCGACGGACTGATCAAATCTTTGATAGGCAATGCCAAAATTATTAGCTCACATTTTTTTAATAAGCTCAGATCACAGCTAACAAAATTTGCAAGTTTTTTATCCTTAGCTTTTTTTTCATTAAATTCATTATTTGCTATTCCATAAATTGTATGATTTAGACTTTGGAGTTTTAATCCTAAAGAACCGCCAATTAATCCTAATCCTACTATTCCAATTTTCATAAATTAATTAATTCAAGATCCTCTTTTATTGATACCAATTTTTTGTATATTAGGTTCATAAATTTTGCATGTTTTTGAAATTAAATTAATTATAAATGCTTGAAATTTTAAGTCATCAATATTTGAAAAATTTTTTGAGAGATCAAAGTATTAATTGGGAGCACATATATTCTTTTGGGAGGATAGTTTCCAAATGTATTGAAAATGATTCTACCTATCTAATTAATTCAGAAATTTTCTCTAGCTATGATTGGTTACCTCCAATTTTGATTTCTTTATTTTTAAAGGAAGAGGATTCAACTTTTATTTTATCTAAAGAAAAAATCCAATTTATAAGCCAATTTCAGATTGATTCATTGAAAAATCTAGGTTTTAATTTTATTTTGAAAAATGATCAATTTATTTTTGCAAATCATCGTGTTCACTTGATAACTATCCAACATTTTCTTAATGATCCCTATTCTCGTAATCTTAGGAATCATCGAATAGTTTATTCAGGAATTGAGGATATAAAACAGGATTTAAAAAATCATTTTAGGATTTCTTTACTTAAAAAGGATTGGACAAAAAATTTTAAAGAATTTGAATTAATCAATCAAAAATTTATAAAAGTATATGATTCGTTGAAGAAAAAGTTCTTCTTGAGGAAGGTCTTAGGAAATAGTTATATCAATTTAGATGAAAAAGAAATTAGTTTCTTGTCAAACTTTTTTCATGAAAATTCTTTTTTTTCTGATAAATTTTTAAGCGTCAACAAAGCATTATCTCAAGGTTGGGCATGCTGGGTAAAGTTAAACGATACAAATTTAGATTGGAATTTGTATTTACAGCCAATAGATGAACTTTTTCAAATTAAGGAATTTTTTTCAAATAATAAATTTGTTTTTTTATCAGCATTGAGAAAAGATAATTTTTTCCAAATGTATTTTAAAAAACATAGTTTAGATATTGACTTGGTTATTAATTTTAAGAGTAATTTTGAAGAGAAAAAGATTTCTTTATATATACCCTCTAAACAGATGCTTCCAAATAATCCTCTGTTTACCAATTCAATCTTGGATAAATGCAAAAAGTTAATACTTTTTAGAAAGGGTTTAACTTTAGTCTTGTCTGATGATATAGATTTAAAAACTAATCTTGCTACAGAATTAGCTTCTACTTACGGGAAGAGAGTATTGCTAGAGACAATTCCCTATGGTAAAAATGAAATTCTTTGCTCTAGTTTTGACTGGTGGATTATGAATTCTTATTTAATTCAAATTCCAGAACAAATTATCATTCCTTTACTTCCGATTCCGAATATGTCAGAACCCATTAATGCAATTACTGTCTCTCATAAAAAGAAGCTTTCTCAAGATTGGTTTAGAGACTTCTTTCTTCCTCAAGCTAGAATTAAACTTGAAAGATCTATTTCTCCTTTAAGAAGAAATTCAGGTAAGTTAATAATCCTAGATGGAAGAGCAAATAAAAGAAACTGGGGAAGATTACTTTTGCAAAACATTCAACCCTCAAAACAAATTAACTATATGCTACCTTTTGATTAAGTTATGATTTTGTAAATAACTAAAGAAATATGGGAGAAGCAAAAAGACGTAAAACACTTGGTTTACCTCCAAAAAAAAATAATATTAAAACTAAAATTGATGAGTCTCCAAGATTATTTGAATGGCTTCCATTTACAATCAATCAAAGAGATAACCTAATTAAATTAAGTATTAAGGCCAGTTGGTTTGGAATCGGAGGGTTAGTAATCTTATGGGTTGTAGTTAGATTTATAGGCCCTGCTGCTGGGTGGTGGACTTTAGCTGATTCTTTATAAATCTAAGCTACTGTTTTTATATCATTAACAGCCATTGTATTAGCAGGATTGCTATTTAATGCTTTCATTGAATTAGAACTTACTTCAGTTCCTTCTGTTAATTTCTCTTTAACCATAGATTCTACTTTATTCCTGATTTCTAAGTTTTGATCAAGCCAAATAATTGTATTATCTCTTCCTTGTCCAATATTTTCTCCTTCATAACTATACCAAGCACCTCTCCTTATGATGATATTGGTCTCTTCTGCTAAATCTAATAAGCATCCTGTTGTACTAATACCTTTCCCAAAGAGAATATCAAATTCTGCAATTCTAAATGGTGGTGCAACTTTGTTTTTTGCTACTTTCACTTTTGCTCTTATGCCATATTCCTCAGTACCTCTTTTAAGAGTTTGAATTCTTCTGATATCAAGTCTTACTGAGGCGTAAAATTTTAATGCATTACCTCCTGTGGTTGTTTCTGGATTGCCGTATGTAACGCCAATTTTTAGGCGTAATTGATTCAGGAATATTACCGTACATCCAGATTTGCCAATATTTCCTGTTATTTTCCTCATTGCTTGGCTCATGAGCCTTGCTTGGCTTCCAATTACGTGATCTCCCATCTCTCCTTCTATCTCGGCTCTTGGGGTTAGTGCTGCGACCGAGTCAACAACTACAAGATCTACCGCACTCGATCTTATAAGTTGGTCAACTATTTCTAGAGCCATTTCACCAGTATCTGGCTGTGAAACTAACAAATTTTCAACATCAACACCTAAAGAGGCCGCATAAACTGGATCGAGTGCATGCTCAGCATCTACAAATGCAGCTACTCCTCCATTTTTTTGGACTTCCGCAATCGCGTGAAGCGTTAATGTAGTTTTTCCTGAACTTTCTGGTCCGTAAACTTCTACTACTCTTCCTTTTGGATAGCCTCCTCCTAATGCTAAATCTAAGGTGAGCGCTCCAGTAGATATTGTTTCTACCTTCATTCTTGAGGCGTCACCAAGTCTCATTATTGAACCTCGTCCAAAATTTCTTTCTATTTGACCTAAGACAAGACTTAATGCCTTGTCTTTTTCTTTTGATTCAGTTTTTTTCTTTTCTTCAAGGCTCATTGTTTGATTTATCGGTTAAAGTTCTTGTAATTATTCTAAATTTGGAAATTTTTATTTAAACCAAACTTCATAAATACAAACTATAGTACATCTGTACTCTAGCTGATTATCTTTAAATTGCAACTAATTCTCCAAGGTTTCCTAATTTCAATAATTTTATTTCGTTACTTAACTTATTTTTATCTGATTCTTTCAAATATCCCCAATCAGCTAGGAAGCATGGAATGTGAGAAGTTTCTGAATTTTGTTTAATATCGATTAGAGTTTTTTTTCTATCTTCTATAAAGCCTAAAATTTCATAAGTTCTTGTAAGTTTTTCAGCTATTTTAATTTTTGTTCCTGATTCATATCCAAAAATAAATTCTGGAAAAATATTTAATTGTTTAAGAATTTTTTCTGCAAATATTTTACCTTTAGTTGTTATAACTCCAGTTTTGATTCCTCTTTTGCTTAATTCTTTCATGAAATTTATAATTTCAAAAAAAGGTTTATGTAAATTTACCCACGATTTAAAATCTTTATCAATTTGGTACTTGCGAGACTTATCTAACATTTTTTGTATATCTTCTGCTATCCAGGAATTTTCATTTAATATCCTCTGGCAATTTTGATGATAATTATTAATGAAATCATCTTTATTATGACTTTTTAATGGATTTTCTGTTTTTATAATTTCGTGAACAATTAGAATCATTTCCCAACCATATTTAACCCAAGGCCTAATTTCTTTGAAAGAATTTGGTACTCCTTGATAAAGTTTTTGATCAATAGTGATGTTGGGTGAATTTAAATATCTTTCACAGGCCAGCAAGGAGCTATGCCAATATTCTTGCATTCCATCAACTATTACTCCATCAAAATCAAATAGAAAAATTTTTTGAGAAGACACCAATTGAATATTAGAACTGGGCCGCTAGGATTCGAACCTAGGAATGTCGAGACCAAAACCCGATGCCTTACCACTTGGCGACGGCCCATTGAATTACTATTTTAATACATGAAAAGATTTTTTTCTATCCAAAAAATACAAATTTTTTATAAACATGGCGCTAGTTTTGAAAAATAAAAATTATTTGAATGAGGTCGATTTCCATGGCTCTAGAAATTTCTGAGCTTTTTTGATCGCCAAACCCATTATTTCAGGATACTCATAGAGCTTTTTGTTATTTTTGTGAGCAAATTCAATAAATGGCTGCATAATTTTTCTTGCAGCACTTCCAAATGCTATTCCATCTGGGAGATTGTTTGAATTCAACAATTCATAAGTTTTTTCATTTGTTCCTCCTGCTAATTGAATTAATCCTGGTGGAAGATCTGAACCGATTTTTTCAAACAACTTAACAGCATCTCTACTTGTTGTAGGAGCAAGATCTCCAGACATTGGCCTTCCATCTAGTTGCCAAATAAGGGGAACATCTAGCTCATTCAGAATTTCATATCTTGCCCAAAGAGCTTTCAAAAGATCTTCGGGCTCTTGGGCTTTTTTGAAAGATTGATTTAATCCACAACTAATAGATATCTTGTCTAATTTTATTCCAGAACTTTTAAGGATACTTACAACTTTTGTAAAAGAATCTAAGCGATTGATTTCTGTATGAATTTCTACCGCATTAGGCCTTATTTTTTGAAGTGTTGATGCTAAATCATTTTTTGACAAATTATATTGATATTCACTTATTAGATTTAGAGGACAACTATTTAAACATCTTCCACATCCATAACATTTACTCTCTTTGATTCCGAAATTATCAATTGCAAAGGTGGGGCATACTTTTTCGCATGGTCTTGGACAACTAGGGGGACATTTTAAAGGATCAAATTTTGCTTTTCGGAAGTGGATATCATTACCATCACTAATACTTATCATTATTCCAGGGGAGTTTTTAAAGACTTTTTTTGCCCAATCGATTCCTTTTTTTGCTGCATAAACTATAGATTCTTCTGCTGCAACATCTATGTAGTCGACACCAGCAGCAGTAAAAATTGCACATAAATCTTCTATGGCAACAATATCTTCATTACTGGCACCACAAATTAACTTAATCCATTTATCTTTTTTATTCTTGGTTTTAATCAAACAATTTAACTTTCAAATTCATCCAAAATATAATTACTTAATGGTTTCCATTCAAGTTTTCTTGAACCCCCCATTTCAACAACTATTGTTAGTTTATTATCGTTAGTGCAAATCTCTATTAAGCTCTCTAATTCAGATTGAGATAATACTTGACCTTCTAATAACCAAAGTAATTTATTTTTATCATTTTCATTAAATAACTCAGAAGCCTGTGGGATTACTTGTTGAACTTCCCCAAGCGCTCCGTTTCTTCCTACACTTTGATGACCAAGGTGAGGTGGTCTAACGCCATGCAATTTGAGCAAGAAAACTTCTGGATCTCCAAGCCCTCTTGCTGAAGTTATAAAAGTTTTAAAGCCTTTGGCCCTCATTCTTCTCAAAAGACGAGTTTCATAACCACCTTCAAGAGGAGCAAATATTGCGAGACATTTGTTAGTTTTTAAATCGTTATGAAACTTTTTCCCTGAGAGAAGTAATGGCATAAAAATTTCCTTTATTTCTATTTTATTTTATTTTATGGTACTTGATGATGTACAATTGTAACTCAGTGAATTTTTAAGCTCGCAAGCTAGCCGAGCCTCTGAAAATTTCACATTTTTTAGCGTTTCGTTAAAAAACTCAGGTGGGTTTATCCCGAGAGAAACTATCTATTATTTCAGATAAGTCTCGACCTTACTAATTGTTTTTTTATTAACTTCACCTCAATAACTGAAGGGTTTAGATAATTGAAAAATTATTACGAGCTAGCCTAATTTAGTCTTATGTCTATCGGAATTTTAGGAAAGAAATTGGGCATGTCCCAACTTTTCGATGATAAAGGTAATTCGGTACCAGTTACTCTTATAGAAGCTGGTCCGTGCCGTGTCACTCAATTGAAAACAACTGCTTTGGATGGTTATACCGCCGTTCAGATAGGTTATGGCTTGTCCAAAGAGAAGCATTTAAGCAAACCTGAAAAGGGACACTTATTGAAATCAGGTGAAGAACTTTTAAAGCATTTAAAAGAGTATAGGGTTGAAGAAACTTCATCTTATGAAATCGGAAAACAAATAACTGTAAAAAACTTTGAGGTTGGTCAAAAAGTTGATATCAGTGGCAAATCTATGGGTAGAGGTTTTGCAGGTTACCAGAAAAGACATGGTTTTAGCAGAGGTCCTATGAGTCATGGTTCAAAAAATCATAGAGCACCAGGATCTACAGGAGCAGGAACAACTCCGGGTAGAATTTATCCAGGGAAAAGAATGGCAGGAAGATATGGAGGAAAACAAATAACTACCAAAGGATTGTTAGTTCTAAAAATTGATGATCAGAAGAATTTGCTTGTAGTAAAGGGTTCTGTTCCAGGTAAGCCCGGCTCAATTGTCAACATTAAGCCAAATAATGTTGTGGGCAAAAAAGGAGGTGAAAAATCATGACAACACTTGAAACTTTAAAGTGGGATGGTAAAAAATCAGGCAAAGTTACTCTTGATTTAGCAGTTGCTAAAGAAACTTCTTCGGCAGACTTAATCCATAGAGCAGTCCTTAGACAGCTAGCAAATAAAAGACAAGGGACAGCATCAACTTTGACAAGATCTGAAGTGCGCGGGGGCGGTAGAAAGCCATACAAACAAAAAGGTACAGGAAGAGCTCGTCAAGGATCAATAAGGACACCCTTAAGACCTGGTGGCGGAATTATTTTTGGACCAAAGCCACGTTCTTACAATCTTGATATGAATCGTAAGGAACGTAGATTAGCTCTTAGAACAGCTCTTATGTCCAGGGTATCTGATATGAAGGCTGTTGAAGATTTTGGATCTACTTTAAAGCAGCCTAAAACAAGTGATATCATCAATGGCCTTGCTCGATTAGGTATACAAAAAACTGAAAAAGTTTTGGTTATTCTTGATAGCCCTTCCGATATTATAAAAAAATCCATTAATAATATCGAGAAAGTAAAATTAATCGCCGCCGATCAATTAAATGTATTTGATATTCTCAATGCCAATAAATTGGTAATAGGTCAATCAGCGATAGATAAAATTCAGGAGGTTTATGCATCATGAGTAAATTATTCGATTCTCGTTTAGCCGATGTAATACGAAAGCCAGTTATTACTGAAAAAGCTACAAATGCACTAGATCTTAATCAATATACTTTCGAAGTAGATCATAGAGCGGCTAAACCAGAAATAAAGGCAGCTATTGAAGCCTTGTTCAGTGTTAAAGTCATAGGAGTTAACACTATGAATCCTCCAAGGAGAACAAGAAGAGTCGGGAAATTTTCCGGTAAACGTTCTCAGGTCAAGAAGGCAATTGTACGTCTTGCTGAAGGAGACAAAATCCAACTATTTCCAGAATCTTAAGGAGTTTTAATCATGGCAATACGTAAATTTAAACCTTATACACCTGGCACTAGGCAGAGAGTAGTTACTGACTTTAGTGAAATCACAAGTGCAAAACCTGAAAGATCACTAATAGTTTCAAAACATAGAGTTAAAGGCAGGAATAATCGTGGAGTTATCACTTGTCGTCATCGTGGAGGTGGTCACAAAAGGCAATATAGATTGGTCGACTTTAGAAGAGATAAACGAAATATCAACGCTAAAGTTGCAGCTATACACTACGATCCTCATAGAAATGCAAGGTTGGCACTCTTATTTTACGAAGATGGAGAGAAAAGATACATTATCGCTCCAGCAGGAGTAAAAGTCGGACAAAATGTCATTTCTGGAGAAAGTGTTCCAATTGAAGATGGAAATGCGATGCCGCTTTCTGTTATGCCATTAGGATCTAGTGTTCATTGTGTTGAGTTATACGCAGGTAGGGGTGCTCAAATGGTTAGATCCGCAGGAGCTAGTGCTCAAGTTATGGCAAAAGAGGGAGATTATGTTGCTTTAAAACTCCCATCTACTGAGGTAAGACTTGTAAGAAAAGAATGCTACGCAACTCTTGGTGAAGTAGGTAATTCTGAAATAAGAAATACTAGCTTAGGTAAAGCAGGAAGAAGAAGATGGCTTGGAAGAAGGCCTCAAGTAAGAGGTAGTGTAATGAACCCATGTGATCATCCACATGGAGGAGGAGAGGGAAAAGCACCAATTGGTAGAGCAGGACCAGTTACTCCATGGGGTAAACCAGCTCTTGGATTAAAGACACGTAAAAAGAACAAACCAAGTAATAAATTAGTTGTTCGAAGACGCCGTCGCGTTTCTAAGAGGAGTAGAGGAGGAAGAGACTCTTGATTACTTCATTTATTATTTCAATTTCTATTACATAATCATGGGACGTTCACTAAAAAAAGGACCTTTTATAGCAGATAGCCTGCTCAAGAAGGTAGAAAAACAAAATACTGATAATGACAAGTCTGTTATCAAAACTTGGTCGAGATCCTCTACGATTTTACCTTTAATGATTGGTCACACAATCGCCGTACATAATGGCAAGACTCACATTCCAGTATTTATTACTGAACAAATGATTGGTCATAAACTTGGTGAATTTGCTCCTACACGCACTTACCGAGGTCATATAAGAGATAAGAAAGGAGCAAAATCATGACAAAATCACCTGAAACAACAAAAACAGCAATTGCTCATGGAAATTACGTCCGTGGATCAGCCTCTAAAGTGAGAAGAGTTTTGGATCAGATAAGGGGTAGGTCTTATAGAGATGCATTGATTATGTTGGAATTTATGCCTTACAGATCTACAGACCCCATCACTAAAGTTCTAAGATCTGCAGTTGCCAATGCAGAACATAATTTTGGAATGGATCCATCCACCTTAGTTATTTCCTCTGCATGGGCTAATAGTGGTCCAGTAATGAAAAGGTATAGGCCCAGAGCTCAAGGTCGAGCTTTTTCAATAAAAAAACAGACTTGCCACATCAGTATTTCTGTTGAGTCTGCTCCTACTCAAACTAACGCGGAGGTACAAAACTAATGGGACATAAAATACATCCTTCTGGACTAAGATTAGGAATTACTCAAGAGCATCGCTCTAAGTGGTTTGCTACTTCTAAAACATATCCAATTCTTCTCCAAGAAGATTTTAAAATTCGTAACTTCATACAAAAAAAATATGGAGCAGCAGGAATTAGCGATGTTTTAATAGCTAGAAAAGCTGACCAACTGGAACTTGAATTAAAAACAGCCAGACCAGGAGTTATAGTTGGAAGACAAGGAAGTGGAATTGAAGAATTAAGATCTGGCATTCAAAAAACTATAGGGGATAGAACAAGGCAAGTCAGAATAAACGTAGTAGAAGTTGAACGCGTAGATGCTGATGCCTTTTTACTAGCTGAATATATTGCGCAACAACTTGAAAAAAGAGTCGCCTTTAGAAGAACTATAAGGATGGCCTTACAAAGGGCTCAAAGGGCTGGAGTCTTAGGTCTTAAAATTCAAGTAGGGGGAAGGTTGAATGGTGCTGAAATAGCTAGAACTGAATGGACTAGAGAAGGTAGAGTTCCATTACATACATTGAGAGCTGAAATTGACTATGCAACACGTGAAGCTAATACAACTTACGGTGTTCTAGGCATTAAAGTTTGGGTTTTCAAAGGTGAAGTTCTCCCTAAAGAAGAACAAACTATCCCTGTGGGTGGGAGCCCTAAGCGGAAAGCTAGTAGAAGACCTCAGCAATTTGAGGATCGTTCAAATGAGAATTCATAGGAGGTATAAAAATGCTTAGTCCAAAACGTACTAAATTCCGTAAACAACATAGAGGCAGAATGAGGGGTGTAGCCTCAAAAGGTAATACTATTGCATTCGGTCAATTTGCTCTCCAAGCTCAAGACTGTGGCTGGGTAACTGCACGTCAGATTGAAGCAAGCAGAAGAGCTATGACCAGATATATCAAACGTGGTGGTCAAATCTGGATAAGAATATTTCCTGATAAACCCGTAACGATGAGACCTGCCGAAACCAGAATGGGTTCTGGTAAAGGTAATCCAGAGTTTTGGGTCGCAGTTGTAAAACCTGGAAGAATACTTTTTGAAATGGGTGGTGAGGATATCACTGAGGAAACTGCAAAGGAAGCTATGCGTCTGGCTCAATACAAACTTCCTGTAAAAACTAAATTCATCTCCATTGATAAAAATCTAGAAAATTCGCCCCAAGAAAAGAAAGATATTACTAAAAAATCTCAAGAGGAGGTTAAAAAATGAAAAACACAGAGTCTCTTAAAGAATTTAAAAAATTAAATTCTGATCAAATTACCGAAAAGATTGACCAATTAAGAAAAGATCTTTTTGACTTGAGATTCAAGCAAGCTACGAGACAGCTTAATGAAACTCATAAATTTAAAATCATCAAGAAACAAGTTGCGCAATTACTCACTCTCAGTAAGAGTCAATCTGCTTCTAAAACTACTTCTGATTAATTATTAGTTATGGCACTTAAAGAAAGAATTGGTACTGTTGTCAGCGACAAAATGGATAAAACAGTTGTTGTTGCTGTTATTAATAGATATCCACATCCCACTTATAAAAAAATTGTAAGTAGAACTACAAGATATAAGGCGCATGATCCTGAAAATACATGTGCTTTAGGTGATCGAGTTAAAATAAGAGAAACTAGACCACTTAGCGCTCATAAAAGATGGGCAATAGAAGAGATTCTCAATAAAACAAGCCAAGCTAAGGAGGTTAAAAAATGATTCAACAAGAAACCTATTTAACAGTTGCTGATAATAGCGGAGCGAAAAGACTCCAATGTATTAGGGTTTTAGGTTCTAATAGAAGATACGCACACGTTGGAGATGTAATTGTAGCAACTGTTAAAGATGCTCTTCCGAATATGGGAGTTAAGAAATCTGAAGTTGTAAAAGCCGTCATCGTTAGAACAAAAGCAACATTAAGAAGAAATACTGGTAATTCAATCAGATTTGATGATAATGCTGCTGTTTTGATTAATGAGGATAAGAATCCAAAAGGTACTAGAGTTTTTGGTCCTGTAGCCAGAGAACTGCGGGATAAAAATTATACAAAAATTGTTTCTCTTGCTCCGGAGGTGATTTAAATGTTGGATTCATTAAAACAAAAAAAGAATTTCCAAAGAATAAAAATGAGAATTAAAACTGGAGATTTAGTAAAAGTAATTAATGGCAAGGAAAAGGGCAAAACTGGAGAGGTCTTAAAAACTATCCCTCTTGAAAATAGAGTAGTAGTTAAGGGAATTAACCTTAGGACTAAACATGTAAAACCAACTCAGGAAGGGGAAACTGGAAGAATACTTACAGAAGAGGCATCTTTACATGCATCAAATGTAATGTTCTTCTCAAAGGAAAAGAATCTTACAAGTAAGATTGAATACTTTATTGATAAAGAAGGAGTTAAGAAAAGAAGACTGAAGAAAACTGGTGAAGTAATTGATTAATTTTTCATCAGAAATCAGATTTAAACTTTTTCTAATTTATCAATTCTGACAAAGACCAGAATTAACAAAAAATTATGACTCTAAAAAATCGCTACAAAGAATCAATTAGACCAAAACTTTTAAAAGACCTTGGTCTTAAAAATATTCATCAAGTACCTAAAGTTGTCAAAGTCAACGTTAATAGAGGTCTTGGTGAGGCAGCTTCAAATTCAAAAGCTTTAGAGGCTTCCTTAAATGAAATGGCAACAATTACAGGGCAAAAGGCACTAGTAACTAGGGCCAAAAAAGCTATCGCGGGTTTTAAAATTCGTGAAGGTATGCCAATTGGTTGTACTGTAACTTTGAGAGGTGACAGGATGTATTCCTTTTTAGAGAGATTTATAAATCTAGCTTTACCAAGAATAAGAGACTTTAGAGGAGTTAATCCAAAAAGTTTTGATGGAAGAGGCAATTACACCGTTGGAGTGAAAGAACAATTAATTTTTCCTGAAATCTCTTTTGATAAAATAGATTCAATAAGAGGTATGGATATAACTATTGTCACTAGTGCTAGATCAGATCAAGAGGGTAAAGCTCTCCTCCAAGAGTTAGGAATGCCTTTTAGTAAGAATTAAATTAAAACCATGTCAAATCACGATCCTATTTCAGATATGCTTACTCGAATTAGAAATGCGAGTCAAAAAAAGCATACAACCACAACAATCCCAAGTTCAAAAATGTCCCTAAGTATTGCAAAAGTGCTTCAAAAAGAGGGTTTCATTTCTGATATTAACGAGGAAGGTGAAGGCTACAAGTCACAAATAATACTTGGTCTGAAATATAGTGGCAAGAATAAATTCCCTACTATCCGATCCATGCAAAGAGTGAGTAAACCTGGTTTGAGAATTTATAAAAATACTCGAGCTTTACCAAAAGTACTTGGAGGTCTCGGAGTTGCTATTATATCTACTTCTAAAGGTGTCATGAGCGATCGTGATGCCAGGAAGCAAGGTATAGGCGGTGAAGTACTCTGCTATGTTTATTAAGGAGGATTAATCATGTCAAGAATTGGAAAAACACCAGTACTAATACCAGATAAAGTAACTGTTGAGTTTCATGGATTAACAGTTACAGTTAAAGGCCCAAAAGGTGAGTTAAAACGTCAAATGCCTGAAGGAGTTAGTTTTGATAAAAAAGATAATACTGTCGTAGTAAGTCCCACTACTACCAAAATATTCTCAAGGCAAAGACATGGTTTATGTAGAGCCTTAATTGCGAATATGGTTGAAGGGGTTAGTCAAGGTTTTTCAAAAAAACTTGAAATTGTAGGCGTTGGATCCAGAGCACAAGTAAAAGGTAAAAATCTTGTTGTAAGTGCAGGATATAGTCATCCTATAGAAATGATCCCCCCTGATGGTATAACATACAAGGTTGAGAGTAATACAAACGTTACTGTATCTGGAATTGATAAGGAAATTGTTGGTAATGAAGCAGCAAAAATCAGATCAATTAGACCTCCAGAACCATATAAAGGTAAAGGAATTAAATATCATGATGAAAAAATTCTCAGAAAAGCTGGTAAATCTGGCAAAAAATAATTCCAATTAAAAAAATGACCAAACTTTCCAGGAAATTACAAACCCAAAAAAGACATAGAAGATTAAGGAGATTCTTAATTGGAGATGCAAATCGTCCAAGATTGTCTGTTTTTCGCTCTAATAACCATATTTATGCCCAGGTTATAGACGATTGCGCTCAAACAACTATTTGCTCAGCTTCAACTGTTGATAAAGAACTAAGAGAAAAATCTGAGAAATTACCTTCTGATTGTAATTCTTCTTCCATTGTTGGAAAATTATTAGCAAAGAGAGCGATAAAAAAAGGTATTAAGCAAGTAATCTTTGACCGTGGAGGTAATTTATATCACGGCAGAGTAAAGGCACTTGCAGATGCTGCTCGTGAAGCTGGCCTAGATTTCTAACTCTTAATTTTTTATTATGACTGACACTCCAACAAAACAAGAAATTCAATCCAAGAGCGATAATGTTCCTGGAGCTATGCCTGTAGAACAAAAAAAGAATAATCGTAATGATCGAAAAAGAAATAAAAGAGGTGATTCAAAAAATTTAGAGAGAGATTCTGATTGGCAAGAAAGAGTTGTCCAAATTCGACGTGTTTCTAAGACTGTTAAAGGTGGAAAAAAAATGAGTTTTAGAGCAATTGTTGTTGTAGGTAATGAGAAAGGCCAAGTTGGAGTAGGAGTTGGTAAAGCAGGAGATGTCATTGGTGCGGTGAGAAAGGGAGTTTCAGATGGTAAAAAGAATCTTGTGAGAGTTCCCTTAACCCCAAATAATTCAATACCGACTTTATCTTTAGGTCGAGATGGTGCAGCTAATGTACTAATTAGACCAGCTGCCCCAGGTACAGGTGTAATTGCTGGTGGTTCAATAAGAACAGTTTTAGAATTAGCCGGCATAAAAAATGTCTTAGCAAAAAGATTGGGTAGTAAAACACCTTTGAATAATGCAAGAGCTGCTATGGTAGCTCTTTCTCAATTAAGAACACATAAATCTGCCTCAAGGGAGAGAGGCATCTCACTTGAACAGCTTTATTCTTGAAAATTATGACTTCAACATTAAATTCACTTAAATCAAACTCTGGCTCGAGAAAGAAGAAATTAAGAAAGGGTAGAGGTATTGCAGCTGGTCAGGGTGCATCATGTGGTTTTGGCATGAGGGGGCAAAAGTCACGTTCTGGAAGACCCACACGTCCAGGTTTCGAAGGTGGTCAAATGCCCCTATATAGAAGAGTTCCAAAATTAAAGCACTTTGAAATAATTAATCAAAAGAACTTTTCTATAATTAATCTAGAAAAACTAAATGATTTCAAAGATAACGACACTGTGAACCTAGACTCACTAGTTAAGAAAGGTTTGATCTTCAAGCCCAAATTTCCTTTAAAAATACTTGGCAACGGAAAACTTAATGTAAAGTTAAAAGTCCAAGCTCATGCATTTACAAAAATTGCAAAACAAAAAATTGAGGACGCAGGCGGATCCTGCGAGCTTATAAATAATAAATAAATTTACTTAAAATTTAGGTAAGCTTAAAAATGTTTGTCAACAAAAGTAGAAATCCTGGCGCTTCTGAAATACTTTCCCAATTATTCTTAAATAAAGAGTTGAGGAGTAGAGTTTTAACTACTTTAGGTCTTCTCCTTTTAGTAAGACTTGGTATATATATACCTATGCCTGGTATTGATAGGGTCGCTTTTAAAAGTTTTATAGATCAAGGGGGGCAATTAATAGGTTTTTTAGATATTTTTACGGGAGGAGGAATTTCAACCTTAGGAATATTTGCATTAGGGATACTTCCCTTTATTAACGCATCAATTATTATTCAGCTTCTCACAGCTTCATTGCCTGTTCTTGAAGATTTACAAAAAAATGAAGGAGAAGCGGGAAGAAGAAAGATTGCTCAAATAACTAGATATGTTTCTTTAGGATGGGGTTTTTTACAAAGTGTAATTTTTTCTTTAATTCTTAGACAATATGCTATCGAGGGGATAAGTGAAACTACATTTGTCTTACAAACCTCCATTGCCTTAGTAACTGGTTCAATGTTAGTAATGTGGTTTAGTGAAATTATTACGGAGAAAGGGATAGGTCAAGGTGCTTCACTGGTGATTTTTCTGAATATTGTTTCGACTTTACCTAAGGCTCTTAGTTCAACCATTGAAAAAGCTCAAACTGGCGATAGAGGGGATGTTTTAGGTATTGCAGTTTTACTTGGAGTATTTTTATTGACAATTGTTGGGATAATTTTTGTCCAAGAAGGAGCAAGACGCATTCCTATTGTTAGTGCAAAAAGGCAGATAGGAAATGCAACACTACTTCCTACAAGGCAAAGTTATTTACCTTTGAAATTAAATGCTGGAGGAGTAATGCCTATCATATTTGCATCTGCTCTAATCTTTTTACCTATAACTATTGCAAATGTTACGGGCAATCCAGTCTTAATCAAGTTAGCAAGTAGTTTAAATCCAGGATCTTCTAATCCATGGCCATATGCTCTTACATTCTTTTCCTTGATTTTGGGGTTCTCATATTTTTATGCATCTCTTACTATCAATCCAGTGGATGTAGCTTCAAATTTAAAGAAAGGAGGAGTAGCGATACCAGGAGTTAGACCAGGAACTAATACAGCAAACTACCTATCGGGTATACAAAATAGGTTGACATTATTGGGAGGATTATTTCTGGGTTCGGTAGCAATAATCCCAGCTGCAGTAGAAAGAGCTACAAATGTTCAGACCTTTCAAGGTTTAGGAGCAACTTCTTTACTAATTCTTGTGGGTGTTGCTATAGATACTGCTAAGCAAATTCAAACTTATGTTATTTCTCAAAGGTATGAGGGACTAATTAACAATTAATGAAGAAACATTTACTATTTTTAGGAGCTCCTGGAGCAGGGAAAGGGACTCAAGCGGAATTGTTAAGTCAAACTACTTCTTACTTACACCTTTCTACTGGTGAATTATTGAGAAAAGAAATTGAAATGAATACTACCCTTGGTATTGAGGTAAAAGATATTATGAATCGTGGGGAATTAGTTAGTGATGAACTCGTATTAAAGATAGTAAGACATAATTTAGTTAAGGACAATAACGGTTGGATTCTAGATGGTTACCCAAGAAATTTATCTCAAGCAAATTCATTGAGTGAAGTTTTAACTGAAATAAATCAACCTCTAGAAGTAGTTTTTTATTTAGATATTCCAGAAGAAGTGCTAATTGAGCGTTTGCTTTTAAGAGGGAGAAAAGATGATACAGAAGAGACAATTAGAACAAGGGTTGATATTTATAAAAAAACTACAGAACCATTGATTCAATATTTTAAAGATCTTTCATTGTTAGAGTATATTAATGCTGATAGAGATTTAAAAACCATTTCCTCTGATATCAAACAAAAAATGGCTTGATGATGATGTAGAATATAGTATTAACGTTTTATTTGTTAAACCCCTATGAAGGTCAGATCTTCAGTCAAAAAAATTAGTCCTGACGATCAGATCGTGAGGAGAAGAGGTAAAATCTATGTTATTAACAAGAAAAGACCTCGCAATAAACAGCGTCAGGGTTAAATTTCAACCCTAAAATTCAAACTTTTACTTATTCAAAACACGTGGCCAGGATTGCAGGAATTGACATACCTCGCGAAAAGCGAGTTGAAATTGCACTAACATACGTCTATGGAGTTGGTTTAACGAGATCTAAGCTAATTCTTGCTAATACGGGTGTAAACCCAGATACTCGTGTCAAAGACCTTTCAGATGCTGATGTGCAAAAACTTAGAGGTGCCACAGAGGAATTTACTTTAGAGGGGGATTTGAGAAGAAAAGAGGGAATGGCTTTGAAACGTCTACAAGATATAGGGTGTGTTAGAGGAAGAAGACATAGAATGAGTCTTCCAGTAAGAGGTCAAAGAACTAGAACTAATGCAAGAACAAGACGGGGTTCTAGAAAAACAGTTGCTGGAAGAAAAAAATAATTAACTAAATCTATCTACAAATTGAAGTATTAAATTAAAACATCATGGCAGCTACAGTAAAAAAAACAGGTTCAAAGAAATCCAAACGTAATGTACCTAATGGTGTGGTACATATCCAAAGCACATTTAATAATACTATCGTCTCAATTACTGACACTTCTGGACATGTAATTTCTTGGTCTTCTGCTGGCGCAAGTGGATTTAAAGGCGCTCGCAAAGGTACACCATTTGCTGCTCAAACAGCTGCTGAAGCTGCAGCTAGAAGAGCTCTTGATCAAGGCATGAGACAAATAGAAGTACTAGTTCGAGGTCCTGGCGCAGGTAGGGAAACGGCCATAAGAGCTTTACAAGTTGCCGGATTAGAAATAACTCTAATAAGAGATGTAACTCCATTACCTCATAATGGATGTAGAAGACCTAAACGGAGACGCGTTTAGGTCTTAAACATTCTCAACCCCCCCCCCCAAAAAAACTTTTAACCTCATTATTTTCCGTGTTGCAATACCAGATTGACAGAATAGATCATCAAATAGCAGATGATCGCTCCCAAACAGGAACTTTTTTAATTGGCCCTCTAGAAAGGGGACACGCTACAACTTTGGGTAATTCCCTCAGAAGAGTCCTTATGGGAGGACTTGAAGGGAGTGCTGTGACTGCAGTAAGAATAGCAGGAATTAATCATGAATATGCCACTATTCCTGGAGTTAGAGAAGACGTTTTAGATATTCTTCTCAATTGTAAGCAACTATCAATAAAAAGTTCTAATCCAGATCTCGAAATCGGCAGGTTAGTAGCGAGCGGTCCAATGGAGGTGAAAGCTAATGATATTCAATTCTCCTCTCAAGTTGAAATTGTTGATGGTGAAAAACCGATCGCAACTATTCAGGAAGGGCATAACTTAGAGTTGGAAATCCATGTTGAAAGAGGTGTTGGATATAGACCCGTCGACCGGAAGAGTGAAGAGACAACTGCTATTGACTTACTTCAAATAGATGCTGTATTTATGCCAGTGAAGAGAGTGAATTTTACGATTGATGAAACTGCTGTTGCAGAAGGCGCCACAGGAAGAGAAAGATTAAAAATGGAAGTAGTAACAGACGGCTCAACAACTCCTGACGATGCTATTGCTGAAGCTGCAAATCAGTTAATAGAACTGTTTCAACCTCTTGCTACTGTCACAATGGTTGAGGAAATTCCTGAAGAACCTGAACCATCTCCTGAAGCTCAAATTCCTCTTGAAGAACTAAACTTGTCCGTTAGAGCATATAATTGTTTGAAAAGGGCACAAGTTAATTCAGTTTCGGATTTAATGGGCTTCAGTTATGAAGATCTTCTTGAAATTAAGAACTTTGGCTCTAAATCTGCAGATGAGGTTATTGAGGCTCTTGAGCGCATTGGCATTTCTATCCCACAAAGCAGAACATCTGTTTAACATTTTTTAAGATTATGAGACATCAACTTAGAATTCCATTATTAAGTAAACCTGCTGATCAGAGGAAAGCACTTCTAAGAGGTTTAACTACACAATTAATTAGGGAAGGTAGAGTAACGACAACAAAAGCTAGAGCAAAAGCATTAAGAAATGAAGCTGAAAGAATGATTTCACTTGCTAAAGAGGGAAGTTTGGCTTCTAGAAGAAGGGCTATTGGATATATTTATGATAAGAAATTAGTGCATTCATTATTTGAGAAGGCAAAGGAAAGATATGGAGAGAGAAAAGGTGGATATACACGCATAGTCAGAACCGTATCTAGAAAAGGTGATAACGCTCAAATGGCTATAATCGAGCTTGTTTAAGTTAGTTAATTAAGAGGCTTTTACCAGAAAATAACTTTTGAAAAGGGTAGCTTTATTAGTCCAATATGATGGATTTCATTATTCAGGTTGGCAAAAGCAAAAAAATGCAACTACAGTTCAAGGTACCCTAGACAAAGCTCTTTCAAAGATTACGAACCATAAAGTAAAGACTTTTGCTGCAGGTAGGACTGATGCTGGGGTTCATGCATCAGGACAAGTAGTACACTTTGATATTGATTTTGTTATTCCAGGAAATAGTTATGCTGATGTTTTAAATAGTCTTTTACCCTCAACGATTAGGATCTTGGAATCAGTTGAGGTTAATAATAGTTGGCATGCATGCTATTCAGCAGTGTATAGACATTATCGATATGTTATTAATAATAGTAAATTTCCTAACTTGTTCATTAATAATTGGTCATGGCATAGATACCAAAAAGTATTAGACGAAGTTTTAATGCTAAATGTATCCAAAAAAATGGAGGGCGAGCATGATTTTTTTGCTTTTCAGAAAACTGGAAGTAACAGGACGAACTCTATTACAAATATAAAAAATATTGATATTAAAAG
>QCPF01000014.1 GCA_003212655.1 Prochlorococcus sp. AG-436-D21
CAAACAACCAAAAAATAATCTGGGAAACCCATATCTTTTATAATTTTTAATTCGGAAGATAATCTTTTTTTATATTTATCATCAACTTCTTTAAGATCTTTCTTTTTAAGTCTTTTTATAAGCCCTTCGTTGGATAATTGTGTTAAGAAAGAAAATGAATCTGTAACTTCGTTAAGAGGAAATTTTGGCATTCTATAATCGCCAAACAAATCAAATACTTCAACTTTTTGAGAAATTTCTACTGTATTGTTCACTGCCTCATTAATTGATTCATCATCAATATGATCTCTAAAAAGTTCAAGCATTTCATTCTCACTTTTAATATATTCTGTACCGGTATATCTCAACCTTTTTTCATCACTAATTAGTTTTCCTGTTAATACGCAAAGCAAAGCATCATGTGCCTCAACATCCATATTTGTTAGGTAGTGCGCGTCGTTCGTGGCAATGACTTTTATTTGGTGCTTCTTCCCAATTTTTATTAATTCAACGTTAACAATTCTATCCTCAATAGAGCCGTGATCTTGTATTTCTAGATAAAAATCATCTGCAAATAATTTTTTATACCAAAGAGCTATATCCTCTGCAACGTCTAATCTACCTTTTAGGATGGCCTGAGGTATTTCTCCACCAAGACAAGCTGTAGAAACTATTAAACCGTCACTATATTTACTTAAAAGAGATTTATCAATACATGGTCTAGAAAAAATGCCACGACCTCTCATCCCATTTAAGTGACTAATTGTTGTTAACTTAACTAGATTCTTATAACCAGTATAATTTTTTGCTAGGACAACTAAATGATATCTTTTTTCTTTTTTAGGTTGAGGATCATCTATAGAACCGTTAATCACATACATTTCATTGCCAATAATTGGTTTTATACATTTCTCTTTACACTTCTTGACCAAATCAAGAACACCATACATAACTCCATGATCAGTAAGAGCTATAGATTCTATCCCAAGATCAGACGCTCTATCTACAATCTTTGAAATTTGACTGGCTCCATCAAGCAAGCTGTAGTCACTATGATTATGAAGCGGAACGAAACCCATATTTAAATAATTTATATATATAAGATATAGAAAATTTCTAAAAGATCTATACTTTTTGATTACAAATTAATTATTAATACAAATTTAGAATGATGGTTTGTTCTTAATTACCTGAGCATCAATTTCAAAAATATTTGCAGCATTCAAAATTCTTTCTTCATCTAATACATTTCCTATTAATTGTAATCCTATAGGTAATCCTTTAGTATCAAAACCACAAGGAATACTAATTGCAGGGAGTCCAGCTAAATTAACAGGAACAGTTAATAGATCAGACAAATACATAGAAAGGGGATCATTGACAAAATCACCTTTCAAAAAAGCAGTGGTTGGACAAGTTGGAGTTAATAAAAGATCTACTTTCTTAAAAGCATTATCAAAATCATTTCTTATGAGTGTCCTAATTTTTTGTGCCTTCTTGTAATAGGCATCACTGTATCCAGCTGACAAAGCATAAGTTCCTATCAAAATTCTTCTTTGAACTTCATCTCCAAATCCCTCAGCTCTACTTTTTGATGTCATATCAATAAGAGTTGAACCCTCTTTCGATCTGTAGCCATATTTGACTCCATCGTATCTAGCTAAATTTGCCGAAGCTTCAGATGGTGCAATGACATAATATGTAGCAATTCCGTCGTTAAATCTAGGACATTGAACTTCGACAATTTCAGCTCCTAAGGTTTTGAATCTTTCAACCCCAGAAAGAACCGATTCCTTAACTTCTGAATTAAGGCCTGGGTGTTCAAAACATTCTCTTATTATTCCAATTTTTAAACCCTTTATAGATTTGTTTAAATCAGCCAAATAATTTGGCACTGGTTTATCAAGACATGTGGAATCAAAAGGATCTTTACCAGATATTGAAAAAAGAATTTCAGCAGCATCTGAAACAGTATTTGTAATTGGGCCAATTTGATCAAGAGAACTAGCAAATGCTATCAGTCCCCATCTGCTAACTCTGCCATATGTAGGTTTGAGACCTACGACACCGCAAAAAGAGGCTGGTTGTCTTATAGATCCCCCTGTATCAGAGCCTATAGCCGCTGAACAAAATCCAGCGGCAACTGAAGCAGCACTACCACCTGAGCTCCCTCCAGGGACTCTATTAGTGTCCCAAGGATTTGAAGTAACACCAAATACAGAGGTTTCCGTTGAACTACCCATTGCAAATTCATCTAAATTTGTTTTCCCTATACAAATTCCACCTGAAGACCATAATTTATTTGAAGCTGTAGCTTCATATGGCGGAACAAAGTTTTTGAGCATTTTGCTTGCACAAGTGGTGGCAACATTCTTAGTGCAAATATTATCCTTTATCGCTATTGGTATCCCAGCAAGGGGAGGAAGAACTTCATTTTTTTGAATTAATCTATCTATATTCTCAGCTTGTGCGATAGCACTATCTCTTGTAGTACAAATATATGAATTAATTTCAGGATCTTTATGATCAATTTTGGCGAAAATATCATTTACTAATTCCTTAACAGAAGCATTATTACTAATAATTTCCTTTCTTAAAGAATTAAAATTCATTTCTTGATTTATGTCTTAAAAATAAAGTAATCAAACAGTTAGTGGTTCTTCCTTTTTGCAGCGAACAAGACTATGTTTAATATTTTTTGATCCTTCATCATACAAATCCTTAATAAAAGAGGACATATTTTCTTTTAAACTACGCTTAGTAATGAATGGACCAAACCAGTAAGTAGTACTAGGTTGATCTGTCTCAATTTTAGCCCACCAAGCTAATCCGAGTTTGTTTCCAAAGTTTCTAATCAAGTTAATTGGCCTATTTGACCATCAATTCTTGTTAAATTCTATACAATTTTGTAGATAAAATTCAAGAAATATTTATTAATCATATAAATGTATTGAAACAACAACATTTTAGAGGTCATTAACAAGAGCAATCATTAACAAATAAAACTATTAACTTGTCAAGTAAAATAGTGAAATGGCGGCCGCCACAGAGGCATTTAAACTTGAAGTCTTACCTTTAAGAGGAATATTGATTATAAAATCACATTTTTTTTGAGTAAGCAATGAAATACCTTTTTCCTCAGATCCGACTATAACTACCAAAGGTGCTTTTTCTCGAAAATTTGAGATAGATAATTGACCATCTCCAGATAAGCCAACAATAAGAAAACCATTTTTCTTAAGTTCCTCAAGTGCTCTATTTAAGTTAACAACTCTACTTACTTTCAAGTGTTCTAGCGCTCCTGCAGCTACCTTGGCGACTGTTCCCGTAAGTCCGGCAGATCTTCTCTGAGGAATGATGATACCCTTGCAATCAAATGCTTCCGCTGATCTTATAATCGCACCAACGTTATGTGGATCAGTTATACCGTCTAATGCAAGAATTATAGGATTTACACAATTGTGTTTAGAAAATTCTATTAATTTTTCTAGGGATATTGTTTTAGAGCATGCCAACTGCAATGCCACACCTTGATGTGAGGCACCATAAGTCAATTGCGAAAGCCTGTTCCAAGAAACTTCTTCAATTAAGACTCCTTTTGATTTATGTTCCTTAAGTAATATATAAAATTTATCTGAAGAGAAGATATCCGAAGTACACCAAATCCTATTAATAGCTCTTTCACTACTAAGAGCCTCAAAAACCGAATGTTTTCCCCAAATCCAATCATCAAAATTTCTCTTGTTAACAAACTCCTGATGCATATTAGGATGTTTATTAGGAAATTCTGAACTGGATTTCAATATTGTTTGCCTTTCTCTGAAAGATGAAAAAGTAATATTTTTATCATTTTTTAAATTTTCACTATTCTTATTTTTAGCAGAATTATTGAAAAATCTTTCATTTTTATTTGAACTATTTTTATTTTTTGAGGAATAACCAAAATCTGATTTTTTTTTGTAATCCTTATTATTTTTTCCAGGAAACCTTTTTTTAGAGGGATTTTTCATAAGTTCAATTCATTTTTAATTCTAAATATTCAAAAAGTTTTGATAATCTTTGAGGATCTTTTAAAAATAGCCAACCGATGAGAGTTTCAAAACCAGTTGCCCTGGAGTAAATGGTAGGGTCTGAAGACTTTGGATATCTCTTTGTTTTATTTCTAGCACGCCTAATTAGATCCATTTCATTTGAATTTAATAAATGTTCAATTTGACTTAATGATTTTGACTGAGATTTTGCTTTTACTTCGTTTACTACAGATAAATGAAGATCTTTAGATTTCAAAGGGAAATGAACATGTCTAAGTCTTTGGTGAAGCTCCCATACGGAATCTCCAAGCCAAGCAAGTTGAATAACACCTATATCATCGGGAGATCCATATGGAACCAAGTTTTGAATCCAATAATTCAATTTTTTAAATAATTTAATGCATCTTCAAGGCTTGACTTCAAGTTAAGAAAATCCCCTAAACGTACAAGTTTAATTGTTTGGGCCACTCTCGAATTACCAACGACAGAGAAACCAAGTTTAGACTTTTTGCATTCTTTAGCAGTCTGAACAAGAGCTCCAAGACCCGAGGAATCTAAAAAATCTATTTTTGTAAGATCAATGACGAATGGAAACTCATTTTTTAAGTTATTAGAAACAAAAGTCTTGAATTGTTTTTCTGAGAAAGCATCAAGTTGGCCTTTAAAAGTAAAAACAATAATGTTTGTTTTAAACTCAAGGTTTCCTCTTAAAGAAACCGTTAACTTTTGGAAATCTTCTATGATCTATTACCTCCAAAAAAATTAATTAATAAATGTAATTATCAAATCAAAAGAAAACAATATGTCAACATCTTTCTAACATTAGAGAAACAAATTTTTTAAATAAATAATCCGAATCATGTGGGCCAGGGCCTGCTTCTGGATGATATTGCACACTAAAAATTGGCTTGTTATGAACTTCTAGTCCAGCAACAGTATTATCGTTAAGGTTGTAGTGGGTTATTCTAGCTATGTCTTTTGAGATAGATTTAGGGTCAATAGCAAAACCATGATTCTGACTTGTTATCTCAATTTTATTATTTTCACCGCAAGGGTGATTTAAACCACGATGTCCAAAAGGTAATTTATAAGTCGAACCTCCTAATGCTAATCCAAATATTTGGTGACCAAGGCAAATACCAAACATTGGTATTTGACCATGCTCAATAAGTGATTTTGCAAGTTCTATACCTTCAGAAACAGAAGAAGGATCGCCTGGGCCATTTGAGAAAAATATGCCATCCGGCTTGTTAGATAGAACATCTTTTAGAGAAGATCGAGAAGGTAATACTAAAACTTCACAACCATGTGATACCAATCTATTAAGAATTGAAATTTTAATTCCAAAATCAATTGCTACTATTTTTAATTTCTTAGAAGATTCAGCATATCGTTTTCTTAAATCAAAAATTGTTTTCGTATGACTTTTCCATAAATATTGTTGCTTTGTTGAAACTACTTTTGATAAATTTAATCCTTCCATGTTTGGCGTTTCGTGAATTATCTTTAAACAACTTTCTACAGTTTTATCTAGAGAGGTAATAATTCCATTCATAGCACCACTAGACCTTAAAATTTTAACAAGCGCCCTCGTATCAATTCCATAAAGACCTATGATGTTTTTTTCAATTAACCATTGATTAAAATTTTTTTTCGATCTCCAATTACTGTTATTAGATGAAAAATTTCTAACAATTATCCCTTTAACATTAATATCAGATTCTGAATCTTCAAAATTAATACCAGTATTTCCAATCTCTGGATAGGTGAATGTTAATATCTGTCCGTAATAACTTGGATCAGTAATAACTTCTTGATACCCCGTCATTCCTGTATTAAAAACTATTTCCCCAATGGCTGTACCTGAAGCGCCAAAATAAAATCCAGGGAATACAATCCCATTACTTAAAACTAATTTTGCGTTTTTCTTATAGCGATTAATCATCAATTTAAAATAAACTAATTAGGGGATAAATAATTTTTTAAAAGTGAAAATTTTTTCCAAGGATCTCCTTGATTAATCGAAAATAAAGCCTTATTAAATCCCTCATTTAAATCATCCTCAATACCTGCTACCCAAAGCACTAAAGCAGTATTCAAAGCAACAACATCAATATGAGATTTTTGTCCATAACCATTTAGGACAGACTTTAATATTTCCTCGTTAGATTCAAGATCAGAAACCACTAGCTTTTCGTTAGATATATTTTCATGGTTAAAGTCTGAAATATTTATTTCTGAAAACCGTAATTCTCCATTATCAACAAATACTAATTTATTTTCTCCTTGAAGCGAAGCTTCATCAAGGCCACCAGCCCCATGAACGACTATAGCTCTATTCATACCCATTTTTAAAAGCGCGCTTCCCATAGGTTTTAAAAGATCCTCAGATGCAACACCCAAAACTTGTGCATTGGGCCTTAAAGGATTTACCAATGGTCCAAGTTGATTAAATACTGTCCTTATTCCAAGAGTCTTTCTTAATGGGGCAAGTTTTATTAATGATTTGTGCCAAACAGGTGCGAACAAAAAAGTTATTCCAATTTCACTTACCGCTTTGATTACTTTTTCTAATGGACAATTTAAATTCAAACCAAGATTCATCAAAACATCAGCAGAGCCAACTTTTCCACTAGCACTTTTATTTCCGTGTTTTACAATTTTTACCCCACAAGATGCAGCTACAAATGCAACTGCAGTTGAAATATTGAATGTATTAGCTCCATCACCACCTGTTCCACAAGTATCTACCAAATACAAACTCGGTCTTGCTAATGGCAATTCGCAAACATTTAAGAGTTCCTCAGCCATTGAACTTAGTTCGACGCCTGTAGAACTTTTTGCTCTTAATGCACTCAAAAAAGCTCCTGTTTCAACATCTGAAATTTCATCATTAAGCCATCTTTGCATTAAAGATCTTGAAGTTAATTCATCAAGGTCCCTTCCTTCCAACAAATTATTTAGGATTTCAGCGTTTGATAGATTAGAAGACATTTATTTTTGGAAGAAAAATTATGCAGATAAAATTCAATTTGAGGTATCAAAACCTGAGCCAACTAAATCTTTATTTGTATTAGAAGGCCTGAAGCTTTTTGACCAAATATTTTTTGTTTTTGAAAAAAGTTCGTTTTTTGTTATTTTCCAAAAATTTAAAATTTTTTCAATATCACTTTTAATTTCAATTTCTCCTGGGAAATTGCTATATCGATTAATTAATCTAGCTAAGTTTATGTAGTCAAGATCTTCTGGTGTTTTTTTAGTGATAAGGGAATCTATAATGTTCTTGTCTGTTTCATGTAATGGATGAGTTTGCTCGTTACCCATAAATAAATACTGAATCATTTATAAAATTAGCTCACATATTCAAAAATGAAACATTATCTTAATCATATTGGCAAAATAAAATGAAAAATTTAAAGATAGAAGTTATATCTAAATATCTTAGACCTTACAAAAAAGAATTCTTATATGGAGCTTTAGCTCTCTTATTAGTAAATATACTAAGTGTTGTAATACCGTTAGAAGTGAAAAATATAATTGATCAATTGCAAAATGGGTTTTCTTCCGAATTTATTATTTCTAAATCTATATGGTTAATATTTTTGGCAACTTGTATGGGTTTAATAAGATTATTTTCAAGACAAATTGTCTTCGGCATAGGTAGAAAAGTAGAGGTAAATCTTCGTCAAAAACTTTTTGACCATTTACTGATTCAAGATCCAGAATGGATTCAAAAAAAAGGGAGTGGAGACATTATAAGTAGAGCTACAAGCGATGTTGAAAATATAAGAAGGCTTTTAGGATTTACCGTTTTGAGCTTATGCAACATTGTATTAGCTTATTCATTCACTATTCCTTCAATGTTTTCGATTAATAAAACACTAACAATATCAGCATTAATGATATTTCCATTAATACTTGGAATTGTAAGTCTATTCGGCGGCAGAATGGTTAATCAAAGAAAAGCCCAACAAGAATCATTATCAAAACTTAGTGATCTAATACAAGAAGATCTTTCTGGCATAAGTGCCATCAAAATTTATGCTCAAGAGAATGCTGAGAAAAAAGAATTTAACATATATAACAATGCCTATCGAAATTCAGCGATAAAACTTGCAAGAACAGCGAGCACCCTATTCCCATTGTTGCAAGGTATTTCCTCAATTTCATTATTGATTTTATTATCGTTAGGGACTTTTCAACTAGAGAGTGGATTTATTTCAATAGGTGGTTTAGTAGCTTTAATCCTATACGTAGAAAGGCTTGTCTTTCCTACAGCTCTATTAGGTTTTACATTAAATACTTTTCAACTCGGTCAAGTAAGTTTAGATCGTGTGGAAGAAATCCTTCAAAAAAATCCAAGTATTGTAGATAGAGCAGAAACTAAATTTTTAAAAAGAAAGGTTAAAGGATTATTAGAAGCAAAAAATTTAACAATAAAGTATCAGGGATCAAAATTTAATGCATTAAATGGTCTCAATTTTAAAATTTATCCTGGAGAACTAATTGCAATAGTTGGGCCAGTAGGTTGTGGCAAGACAACGCTAGCAAAGTCTCTAGGAAGGACTATTGAAATTCCAGACAATCAATTATTTTTAGATGAAATTGATATAAAAACATTAAAATTAAGTGATCTTAGAAAAAATATTTCAATAGTTCCTCAAGAAGCATTCCTATTTACCTCTACAATCTCAGAAAACCTAAGTTTTGGAGAACCCAAAGCTTCTAAATATTTAGTTAAAGAAAGCGCTACAAAAGCTGGATTAATTGATGATATTAATAGTTTTCCGCAAAGGTTTAAAACTATTGTTGGTGAAAGAGGTATTACATTAAGTGGTGGACAAAGGCAAAGAACTGCACTAGGAAGAGCACTACTTGTTAATTCACCTATTGTTGTTCTTGATGATGCTTTAGCAAGCGTAGATAATAAAACAGCCGCAGGAATAATAGATGAAATGAGTGATAGAAGTAATAAAACAATCATAATGATTAGTCACCAACTTTCCGTTGCAGCTACATGTGATAGGGTTTTAGTAATAGATAAAGGAGAAATAGTACAAGAAGGGGCTCATAATGATTTAGTAAAAGTTAATGGGCTATATAAACAACTTTGGGAGAGAGAACTTGCTACAAGAATCATTAAGAGCTGAAAGTAATTTTTTTACCTATAATAAATAGATTTAAATTATGCTTAAATTCCTGAAAAACATTATGAATAATGAGGATGAAAATTTAACTAATGATGCGTATTCATTACATAGAATATTAAAAACGGATATTAAAAAAGATCCCAGTGTAGAAGAGGATGAAATAATTTTTGGATGTGGATGTTTCTGGGGTGCAGAAAAGTGTTTTTGGAAACTTCCGGGAGTTGTCACTACTTCTGTAGGTTATGCTGGTGGTGAAAAAAGCAATCCAACTTATTATGAAGTTTGTTCTGGCTTAACTGGTCATTCAGAAGTTGTAAGAGTTATTTGGGATAAAAGAGAAATAGATGTAAGTGATTTATTAAAAATGTTTTGGGAATGTCATGACCCTACTCAAAAAAACAGGCAAGGTAATGATATGGGAACCCAATATAGATCAGCAATATATTTTAAAAATGAAAAAAATATTAAAACTATATTAACTAGTAAGGAACAATATCAAAAGGAACTAAACAAAAAAAACCTTGGTTTAATTGAAACGGAAATAAAAATAATTGATGAATATTTTTATGCGGAACAATACCATCAACAATATCTTGCATCAGCTGGGAGCAGACAGTATTGCTCCGCTTCTCCTACAAAAGTTAAGTTAGGAGATTTTACTGGAAGCAACTATAAATTAGAAGACCATATATGGGAAAACTTTAATTGGGAAGTTGACAAGTGTGTATTGAGATCTGATAACAATCCAATTAAGAATAACATTTAAATCAATCTTATCTTTATAGTAAGAATACGGGGCGTAGCGCAGTTTGGTAGCGCACCACTTTGGGGTAGTGGGGGTCGTGGGTTCAAATCCCGCCGTTCCGATTACTTCTCGTCTTCATTTATAAGAGATTTATATAGTTTATATGAACTTATTCCTACAGCTATGAATGTAAAAGAAGAAAAAAATGCTAAAACCAATATAGTAAGATTTGAAACTTCTACTTCACCTAGTTGGAAAGATACAAAAATATTCATTAGAAAGAATTTTTTTTCAACCTTAACATAATTGAATAAAAATTTTTCTCAGCAAATTATAAATTCAGAAGAATTACAACACCAAAAATAACTCGATATATAATAAATATTTTCAACCCATTTGATGAAAAATACTTTAATAAGAAATCTATAGCCAATAAAGAGGACAAAAATGTAGTAATAAGACCAACAAAAAGAGGGAGAAAACCTATTGAAAAAAATTCATTAAAAGAAGAAATAAACTCAACAATCGCGGCGAGAGAGATAGCTGGCATCCCTAAAAGAAAAGAAAATTTCGCAGCATCTCCTCTCTCCCATCCTGATATTAGGGCACTAGAAATAGTAACCCCCGATCTTGAAACACCTGGAAAAATGGCAAATGCCTGAAAGAAACCTATCAAAAAGCTAGCTGAATAATTATGGTTTTTGATATTAATAGAACCTCTTTTTGAACTATCTGCCAAGTACATAAAAAAAGCCATTAGGAAAGAAACCAATGCTATTGACAAATTCGAACGAAGAAAATTTTCAAAAAAATAAGGGGCAAATAGCTTTATACTCCCACCAAGCAAAACAATTGGCATAGTACCAATCAAAATAGACCTTAATAATCTTCCATGTAAGAGATATTCAAGAAATTTTTTTGAAGATTGATTTCTAAAATTAAAAATATCATTCCTAAAATACCAAGTTATGGCAATAACACTTCCAAATTGAATAGTAGCGGATAAAGATGCTCCAGGATCATCAATACCTAAAAAAAGAGATATAACTTTTAAATGAGCTGTACTACTTACAGGAATAAATTCAGTTAAACCTTGAATTAAGCCATATAAAATAAATTTTAAATATTCCAAAAATTATTAAATTACCTAATTAATTAATACCAATTTACATTTAATAATTAAAAGCTAATATAGAAAAATGAAAAAAAAATTTATTTTAATATTATTTTTTCTTATTTCCTTAATCTTTTCTGATTCTGCAAAAGCTGACTATTGGTTAATAATTGGAACTTATAGACAAGGGCCAGGAAGAAGGCCAGAGGTTAGTGGAATAACAAGTCCTTCATTGCATTCTATTCCTATGAAAGATTTAGATGCTTGTAATACCGCAGGCGAAAAAATTACAAATGAAATATATAGACCTGTTTGGCAATTTGATAGTAGATGGACATGCGTATTTAAAGGTGATTAAAGATAGAGTTACCTTTTAACATCGTGAGCACAGCCATCTCCTTTGTAGTTATCACTCTCGTAAAAATCGTTTTTTGTACCAAAGTAAACTGTTAATAAAACGAACGGCAAGCTTAATATAAATAAAATAGTTGTTAAATCCATAGAGATACTTTATTTAGTAGGGTTATTAAAAATAACCATTAGTTCATCAAAATCAGGTTTAATAGTCTGTAGGACCTTTAATACCGAGATAAAAGAAGGCTCCTAAACCAACTAAAAGTAAAACTCCAGCGATTGCTGCAGAAGGAACAAAACCTCCTATTGCAAAGGAAGAAAAATAATTCATCTATAAAACTAAAACTAGTTAGATAATATCAATAAAAATTAGGTATTTGTAAAAAATTTTGACTCGAAGACAAATAGAGAATATAGGTTCTAAGCCACTAAAGTTGAATCTTCATTATCAGCAGAAATTCTTATTCTCTCTTCTAACTTAGGACCATATAATTCATTTCCCCAAATTTCGACTCTTGAATCATTTGGAGCCATAAAAGTAAGAATATCAGTTGGAAATAAAACTCTCTCTAAAAAAAAATTTGATGGGCCTATACATCTCAAGACAACCATTCTACAGCCTTCATTTTTGTAAGAAAACTCAACCATACTAAAACAGCAAAATATTCTCAATTAAACACCATTTAGAGATTTAAAAAATGTATAAAAAATTACTGAAAAAAAATTTCCTAGAAAATGCTACAAATTTAATCCAACGTCAAATAAATTTCTCTCTTGATCAATTAATAAAAGCGCATAAGAATTTATAAAATCAAAACTTTTATGGGGAATAGAAACATTAAGCATTCTCAAGAAATTAGATAATTTTTCATCTTGAAGGGCTTTACCTTTGTGTAAAAACATTTCTTTTTCCTGATTTATTTTCCACATATTCATAAATTCAGTCTTTAAGGGTTTCAAGTGCCAAATAGTGTCTATTAAAGTCCAAATATCTAAATATTCGTTTAGGTTATTTTGAATTTTTAATACATAAGAGGATTCATGAAGATTCAAATTTGTTGTATTGATGGGGGGATCATTTATGTCAATAGAATATGGTTTAATTCCCAAAAACCATCCCTCAAGAATTAATACATCAGGATTATCTAATCTCCAATGAGATCTGTCTCCTAAACCATTTCTTAAAGATTTATCGAAAACTGGTACATTTAATTCGCCATTAATCTTCCAATTCAATAATTTTTCATGCATTAATTTTACTGAATGACTACCAGGAAATCCTCTTGAAACATTCCAAGGGTTATTCTTAATTGCTAATTTCATCTCATTTGATGGAAGATAAAAGTCATCAATTGAAATAACTGCAATTTTGAAATTTAATTTTAACGAAATAGCTTCGAGCCATTTACCAAGTGTTGTTTTACCTGTACCAGGTAATGCTGAGATTCCAATTATTTTTCTATCAGAAAAATTATTTTGAAATTTATAAGCCTGAGATAAAAGAGGTAAAGCCAAACCCCAAATCCAATCATCATTTACTTTATTGTTCCAATATTGATCAATTGAAAGAATGCTTCTTTGATTATCCCAAAATTTGAACCAATCATCCAAGGATTCCCAACCAATATCAATAATTAATTTTTCAAATTTATCAAGAGGAAAATTAATATCTAAATCTTTCATCTTTCTAACTTAGTTCTCGCTTTTTTATAAATTTATTAATTTCATTTTTCCAACCATATCCATTTGGTTTAGAAGCTAGAGTAAATTCCAAATCTTTTAATTGTTCAAGTAAATTTAAGTTAGGTCCATCTATTCCAGGAATAACAATTTTAATATCTGAGTTCAAAAGTAAAGGCAAATCATTTGGAGAATCACCTAAACCTATAATTTCAATATTTTGAACATTTGAATATTCTTTAAGAGCATTTATTGCTTTACCTTTATTCGATTTTGTAGATAACAAGTGACTCATTCTATTTCCCTTAAAAATATCAACATTGAATTTTTTACAACAAATATTAATTTTCTCTTCTAGATAACTTGGCGGATTTAAAAAAGGCATGCTCCAATGCCTATCACGCATCAAGTTCAGTGATTTGCCTTCTAAACCTGTGAGCTGAGTGGCTTCTTGATCAGTTAGATTATTAAGAGGAGTAAGTTTATAATCGATTTCATTAGAGATAAAATTTAAAATTTCTTCAAGAGATTTGTACTTTATTCCAAGAATAATTTCTCCATTAACTCTTTTAAGAGATTCACCATATATTGCCGCACCATTCTCAACAATATAAGGATCCGTCAAGTTAAGTTCCTTTCTAATAACTCTTACTTCAGAAGCGGTTTTGCTTGTACAAAGAATTACGGGTATGGATAATTTTTGTAGTTTTTTTATAGTTTCTTTAGCAGGTGATAAATCATATGAGTGATCCATTAAAGTACCATCTACATCACTTACTACCCAAATAGAAGAATTTTCTATCATTTTTATAAAGCGTTAAGCCAAATTACTTGAAAAGGATCAAGACTAATATTTTTGCAATTGTATTTTGTTGATGTTAAATAATCGTGGGTATTGAAATCATTATCAATTATTTTTGGTAGATCATTATCATTCAATTGATAATTAATTTTATTTTCAGTCATATTATGAATTGCAAAAACAGACTCAGGACCTTTACCTCTTTTGATTACAACAATATCACTTCTACCTTTAGATAAACATTTCATTTCTGAACAAGGGTGAAATTGATTTAATTCTGATCTGACATCCATAGCATTTCGAAGATATTTTAAGTTTTTATTAGCATTAGAATCAGGATTAGTTAAAACGGCTAAAAGATTTTCTGATTTAAACTTTTCTCTATTTAGGTCTCTTCTTTGACCAGTCATAGAAAAACTTTTGATATCATTTTCTGAAGCTAGTAATGCTGGCAAATAAAAGGCAGGAACCCCTTTCAGAGCCATTACTAATAATTGACTCAAAATAAATCTTTCATATTGAAATCTTTTGGCATCTCTACTGGAGTCTTCCATTGCACTCCACCAACTAATATTCAATTCATAAGGTTTATCATCACCATTTGATAAACGTCTATGACTTACTAATCCGCCTCTTTTCTCACAATTAATTAATAAATCTTTTATTCTCTGCTCGTTCATTAAACCCTCAAGAGCTCTTAGCCCAACACCATCATGCGATGCAGTGAAATTAAAAAGAGTAGTATCATCAGGTAATTCTGGCCAATTAAAAATCCATGAGTTTAAAATATCAGCTCTTGAAGTAATAATTGCTTCTAGCAGAAGAGGAGGCAATGGGAAATTGTATGCCATATGGGCTTCATCATCAGGAATCAGATAAGATAAATTTTCCTTCTGAGGAACATTAGTTTCAGTTATTAAAACTCCATCATCAAGAAGATTATTTAAAAGAAATCTTAAAAGTTTCACAATTGAATGTGCTTTTGGTAAATGCAAACACGTTGTCCCTGATTCCTTCCAAATAAAACCTACAGCATCAAGCCTGAACCATTTAATTCCATTAGATAAATAACTAATAATTAAATTTAAGAACTCAAGAGTCATTTTTGGATTTTGCCAATTCAAATCAATTTGATCTGGACCAAAAGTTGTCCAAACTTGTTTTGGTCCATCTTCGGTATTTATTTGAGAAAACAAGGAAGAACTTCTTGGCCTAACAACACTTGACCAGTCAAGATTTTGATTCGGTGAAAAAATATTAGATATTCCCGGTTCTTGGGATTTAATAAATTGTTGAACCCATGGGTGCGATGATGAGACATGGTTAAGTACTAAATCAGCCATCAAATCATGATTTTTGGAAATATTTTTGAGATCTTCCCAACCCCCAAATTTTTCTTCTAAGGAATCATAACTAGAGACTGCAAAACCTCCATCACTTGTAGATTTCAAAAAAGGAAGAATATGTACAACTTTAGAAAGACTGCCAAAATGTTTACTTAACAACTCACTAAGAGTAATTAATGTTGCCTCGCCATTTTTATAAATACTATCTGCATAAGTTATCAAAACAGAATGAGATTCATTCCACCTTTCCTTATCTCTTATTTCTTCAAAAGCAGATTTCTCTGAGAAATCTTCTAAAATCTGCAATAATTGATTTGAAATAAAATTAATTTCTTCTGTAGTATTATTTGAATAAATTGTTTTTAACAATTTACCAATCTTTAATCTATCTAATTTTTTCTCTGAATCAATTTGCTTCACTTTGAAAAAATCAACGAAGTATTAATACTATTCTGCACATCAATTAGAAAATGGACTTTCAACAAGGGTTAATCACAACAATACATGAATATGGAGTCACAAGAAATTTACTCAAAGAATTAAACAAAAGTCTTAAAAAAAGATCAACTAGTATTTTAATACCTTGCTTATATGAAGAGTTTGAGCGTCCAGCATTAAAAGACATAAGAGAAGTTTTAAAAGACCTTACAGGATTAAATGAATTAGTTATTGCTCTCTCTGCAAAAACTATTGAACAAGTAAAGGCAGCAAAATCATTTTTTGACTCAATGCCATTTCCAGTTCACGTTCAATGGACTAATTCTCCCTCTGTAATAGAACTATTAAAAAGCCAAGAAAAAAATGGGTTAGAACTTTTAGGAACTCCAGGTAAAGGATGGGCTGTCTGGCAAGGCATAGGAGTTGCTACCAGAAAATCAGAAGTTGTTGCTCTTTTTGATGCTGATATAAGAACTTTTAGTCCTTTGTATCCTTCAAGAATGATACTTCCCCTTCTGGATGAATCATATGGAATATCATATGTAAAAGCTTTTTACAGTAGGTTATCCTTAGAGACAAATCAATTACAAGGTAGAGCAACAAGATTATTTGTGGGCCCCTTATTGGCAAGTCTTGAACAGCTAGTTGGGAAGGGTCCCTTTTTACAATATCTTCAATCATTTAGATATCCATTAGCAGGGGAGTTTGCTTTCACTAAAGACCTCGCTATGAATTTACGAATTCCTTGTGATTGGGGTTTAGAGATAGGTTTATTATCAGAGGTTTACAGAAACGTAAGAACTTCCAAAATAGCCCAAGTTGACCTAGGTTTATTTGATCACAAACATAAGAATATTGGTGATTCATCTAAAGAAGGTTTGCAAAAAATGTGCACTGAAATACTTTCAAGTGTTTTAAGAGGTCTTATGGAGCATCAAGCAGAGACCTTAACAAGTACTCAACTAGCAACCTTAGAAGTTCTTTACAAAAGAGTTGGAGAAGATCGGGTAAAACAATTTGGATTAGATTCAGCAGTTAATCAACTTCCATACGATAGGCATGAAGAAGAGCTATCAGTACAAAAATTTGCGAAACTATTGAGACCTGCTACAGAAGATTACTTAGCTTGCCCTACAACACAGCAGTTACCAAGTTGGTCAAGAGTTTTATCTTGTGAGAACAAACTGCAAGAAGACTTGGCAATTGCCGGGTCACAAGATATCAAGACAACTGAAAAAGAATTAATTAAAAACTTCTAAAGTAAAAAGTACCTTTGAGCCATTGGGACTTCATCAAGAGGTTCACAAGTAAGAAGTTCCCCATCAGAAAAAACTTCATAAGTTTGAGGATCAACTGAAATATTTGGTAGTTTACTATTAAGTTTTAAGTGTGACTTATTGATATTTCTGGTATTTTCTACGGCAATACATTTCTTTTGTAAGCCTAATTTATTTGGAATATTTTGATCAATTGAATTCTTACTTAAAAAGGTAAAAGAACTCTTTATTAAAGATTGACCGAAATATGCAAACATAGGTCTACCGTGTACAGGACCTGGAGTAGGAATTGAAGCATTTGCATCACCCATTTGGGACCAAACTATAGATCCTCCCTTAACAACTAATTCAGGCTTTACAGCAAAAAAGGAAGGTTTCCACAACACCAAATCCGCAATTTTACCCTTTTCTATAGACCCAACATGTTTATCAATACCATGAGCTATTGCAGGATTAATTGTGACTTTAGAAATATATCTCTTTACTCTGTAATTATCGTTTCTAGCAGAGTCCTGCGATAATGGACCTCTTTGGACTTTCATTTTATGGGCGGTTTGAAAAGTTCTTGTAATTACTTCACCGACCCTTCCCATAGCTTGAGAATCACTAGCAATAATTGAAAAGGCACCTACATCATGCAAGATATCCTCAGCTGCTATGGTTTCTCTTCTGATCCTTGATTCAGCAAATGCAATATCTTCAGGGATTTTAGTATCCAAATGATGACAGACCATTAACATGTCAAGATGTTCTTCTAATGTGTTCCTCGTATAGGGTCTTGTTGGATTAGTACTACTTGGAAGAACATTTTTTTCTCCACAAATTTTTATGATATCTGGCGCATGACCACCGCCTGCTCCTTCGGTATGAAAAGTATGAATAGTTCTTCCTGCAATAGCGTTGATGGTATCTTCAACAAAGCCTGCCTCATTCAAAGTATCAGTATGAATACAAACTTGTACATCAAACTTATCTGCAACATTAAGACAAGAATTTATTGTAGAGGGAGTCGTTCCCCAATCCTCATGAAGCTTCAGTCCACATGCACCAGCTTCAACCTGATCAATAAGATTACTCTCGTTTGTTGAGTTTCCTTTTCCAAAAAAACCTAAATTCATTGGAAATGCCTCTGCAGATTGAAGCATTCTTGTAATATGAAAAGAACCCGGAGTACAAGTTGTAGCATTTGTGCCAGTTGCAGGTCCAGTTCCTCCTCCCAACATAGTTGTAATTCCTGAGGCTAGTGCTGTCTCAATTTGTTGGGGACAGATAAAGTGAATATGAGTATCTATTGAACCTGCAGTAAGAATATGGCCTTCCCCTGCTATTACTTCTGTTGATGCACCAATAACAATATCTACATTATCCTGGATATCAGGATTACCAGCCTTACCAATTTCAAAAATCGTTCCATCTTTTATACCAACATCAGCCTTAATTATTCCCCACCAATCAACGATCAAAGCATTAGTTATTACGGTATCCACTGCTCCATCAGCTCTTCTTACTTGAGACTGTCCCATCCCATCTCGAATAACTTTACCTCCACCGAATTTAACTTCATCTCCGTATGTAGTTAAATCCTTTTCTACTTCAATAAAAAGTTCGGTATCAGCAAGCCTTACTCTATCTCCCTTAGTGGGTCCGTAAGTTTGCGCATAAGTATTTCTGTCAATTTTATAGGACATAATTTTAAGTATCTAAAGAACCATTAACCAATGAATTAAAACCATGTGCAATTCTTAAACCTGAATATGGAACTAATTTGACATCAGTTGTATCTCCAGGTTCAAATCTAATTGCAGTTCCTGCAGGAATGTCAAGACGCATACCAAGTGTTATTTCTCGATCAAAAATTAAAGCCTTGTTAGCTTCAAAAAAATGATAATGAGATCCAATTTGTACAGGTCTATCTCCAGAATTAGAAACTTTTACTGTTTTGACCTCCTTACCAAGATTTAATTCGATTTCACCTTGTTCAGGAATTATTTCGCCAGGAATTAAATTACTCATAAACTAGTTAATCGGATTGTGAATAGTAACTAACTTTGTCCCATCAGGGAAAACTGCTTCTATTTGGACTTCATCAACCATTTCAGAAATGCCCTCCATAACTTGTGATTTTGAAAGCCAGGTAGTCCCCTCTGACATTAATTGACTTACACTTTTACCATCTCGAGCACCTTCAAGAACTTGAAAACTCAAAAAAGCAATAGTTTCAGGATAATTAAGCTTTAGACCTCTACTAAGCCTTCTTTCAGCTAGGAGGGCAGCAGAAAAAATCAATAATTTATCTTTTTCTTGAGGTGAAAGATGCATAATAAAAAATTAATCTATAAATTCTTAAAAAAGGTTCTTAGTGAACATAATTAATAATTCATAGAATCTTGTAAAGGCCATACACCTTGATATTTTGGCTCACAAAATCCGCAAACAGACCTAATTTGTTTCCAAATACAAAAAAAACATTTCCTAGCTTCTTGAGAAGAACTCCCTAGGAATCTTACAGAGATTCCATTTTCAAGGATTCCAATAGATAAATTATTATCATTTTCATTGAAAATTTTTTTTATATTTCCCACAAGATTATTTATTTTTGAATTGGAAAAATCTTTTTCGCAAATCCAAATTAATGATCCAAAAACAGGCATGTAATCCATGCCTGACTTTGCCTCATAACTTGCTTTAGATAATTCAATTTGATCAACATATTCCCAATCATCATATAAATCATTATTTCTCACAATTTCTAATTTAGATCTAAAAACTCCACTCTCAATAGATTCTCCGGAAGAAGATCTTCCAAGTCTTATTAAATCTGTAAATAAAAAACTTGAAGTTTCTGAAATTGATACTTTAAATTTTTGATCATATAAGCCGTTTGCAAAGATAATGGTTTCTTGAGGCAAATATTCCAAATGAGAGTTATCAAGAATATTTATGAGATTTTTTTGCTTTGAAAAAATTCCTTTTGGATTAATTTTAGATCTTCCAACAGATCCATATACTTTCTGAGCTGAAGAAGTTGTCAACAAAACCTTAGAGTTTTTTTCAAGATTTACTTCAAACTCAAGTAGATCTCCTCCAACCAATCCCCCTGCTGTATGAAGAACAGGTAAAATGCATCTGCCCTCCTGATCATGAGTAGGCTTTAATAACTTGTAAGGAGAAGTTGATTTAGATTTAAAGATTGTTTTATCAACATTTCCTAAACTTGATTTATTATTGAGAAAATTTAAGAAACAATTACCTTCCCAAGGAGTTTTAATCATAAATTGTTTTCTTTAATTACTAAATTAAAGTAACCAAAAATTTTGATTATGAGAATGAATAAACAAATAGTTGTAACTGATTGGATTAAGGAAAAACCGAGATTAGGTTCATTTTTAAAACTTACCCTAAGTTCAGATGAAAGAAGAATCTTACGAGGTAAAAGACTAACCGATTGTGATCAAGAAATAATCTTACAGTTACCTAGAGGAGGCAAATTAAATGATGGAGATATTCTTTCAACTGATGAGTGCGATTTTTATGTAGAGATAATTGCCAAAACAGAAAATTTACTTGAAATAAGTTCAAATTCTAAAATTGAACTTATTAAAACTGCTTATCATCTAGGAAATAGGCATGTAGAAGTAGAAATTGAAGAAGACATTCTTCTAACAAAAAGTGATTACGTAATTGAAAATATGCTTAAAAATTTTAATGTTCATATCAAGAATATCCAGAAAAAATTTTTTCCGGAAAGAGGTGCCCATAGTCATGAGTAAAAGTCACCTATTAAGATATTTATTAGTAAGCCCTAACTTACCAGTTGGAGGTTTTTGTTATTCGGAGGGATTGGAGAGTTACCTAAATACTAAAGATTTAAAAGACTCAAATTCGGTAAAAGAATTAATCATAAGTGAACTAGAAATTGGCCAGATTAGACTGGATGCAAGACTTTTATTAGATTTTTTTGATATTTTTAAAGAATTAAATGACGGCAAAAATTTAAAAAGTAATTTGCAAAAGCTATTAAGTTTGGATAAATGGATCCTCTCATCAAAAGACTCTGTCGAAATTCGAGAACAACAAACTCAAATGGCAAAATCTCTCTTTGATCTAAACAAAGAATTTGGATTTGAATATCTATATAAAAAAAATAAAAAAAGCTCCTGGCCTTTAGCTTGGAGTTGGGCTTGTTATTGTTTTGAAATTACGAAGTTAGAAATGGTTGAGAATTTTTTTTACTCTTGGAGTGCAAACCAACTTAGTGCAGCATTAAGGATTATTCCTATTGGTTCAACGAAAGCACAACTAATTCAGAGAGATTTATTAGTAATAATTTCAAAAGTTTCTAAAGAAATTATGGACAAAGAAATTAATGACATCTATTTTGGCAATGTAGGTTTAGCTATGGCACAACAAAATCATAATGACCTTTATACAAAACTTTTTAGAAATTAATTTATGAGCAGTAAATTGAGAGTGGGAGTTGCTGGGCCTGTAGGCTCAGGAAAAACGGCATTAGTAGAAAATCTATGCTTAAGCCTAAAAAAAAAATATGAGATAGCAGTAGTTACCAATGATATATACACAAAAGAAGATGCTAACTTTCTAATAAATAAAAAAGTTTTAGAGGAAGGAAGGATTATTGGTGTAGAAACAGGAGGTTGTCCTCATACAGCAATAAGAGAGGATTGCTCCTTAAATAAAAATGCAGTTTCTAATTTAGAAAATAAATATAATCCTCTAGATTTTGTTTTTGTAGAGAGTGGAGGTGATAATTTAGCATCTAGTTTTAGCCCAGAACTTGTAGATTTATCAATATATGTGATTGATGTATCTGCTGGAGACAAAATTCCTAGAAAAGGTGGGCCAGGGATCACAAGGTCAGATTTATTATTAATAAACAAAATTGACTTAGCAGATATGGTTGGTGCAAATTTAAATATTATGAAAAGTGATACGGAATTTATGAGAAAAGGTAAACCTTGGTTTTTTACCAACCTTAGTAACGGCAAAGGTGTTGAAGAAATAACTAAATTTTTAGAGTCAAATATACCCAAAAATCGAAACTAGCAAAATAAATATTTGTTATATATTGGATTCAACAAAAAGTTACGACTGATACAAAACGAATTCTCACTCGTTAATAACTTTTACTTTATCCCCCTAATGAGGGTCAATTACCTAATTTATCCTAATTCATGAGAATTTCAAGGCGTATTTTGGCAGGATTAGCTACTGCCTCACTTGCTGTCACAGCAACTTCATGCGGTGGTGGAGGAACCTCCGGAAGTTTCGACGACACGGTAACCGTTGGTATTTTGCATTCTTTATCTGGAACAATGGCAATTTCCGAATCAACCCTTGTTGATACTGAAAAAATGGCTATTGAAGAGATAAATGCTGCTGGTGGTGTAACAGTTGGCGGTAAAAGCTACAAAATAGAGTACATAGTTGAAGATGGTGCATCTGACTGGCCCACTTTTGCTGAAAAATCTAAAAAACTTATAGATCAAGACGGAGTACCTGTCGTATTTGGTGGTTGGACATCTGCTAGTAGAAAGGCAATGTTACCAGTCTACGAATCAAAGGATGCTTTCCTTTACTATCCAATTCAATACGAAGCTCAAGAATGTTCTAACAACATTTTCTATACAGGAGCCACACCAAACCAACAGTCAGAACCCGCTACAGATTTCATGTATAAGCGATCTCCCGCAGCTGGTGGGGATTTCTTCCTTGTAGGTTCTGATTATGTTTTCCCAAGAACTTCCAACACAATCACAAAAGCCCAGGTAAAACAGTTAGGAGGAAAAGTTGTTGGAGAAGATTACCTTCCATTAGGAAATACTGAAGTTGCTCCAATTATCTCAAAAATCAAGAAGGCGCTTCCTGAAGGTGGAATAATCATTAATACACTTAATGGTGACCAAAACGTTGCATTCTTCAAACAAATTCAAGACGCAGGTATCACACCTTCAAGTGGCTACTACGTAATGAACTATTCAATTGCTGAAGAAGAGATAAGTACAATTGGACCTGAGTTCCTTGAAGGTCACTATGGTGCTTGGAACTACATGATGTCAATTGATACTCCTGCATCTAAGAAATTTGCTGCAAGTTTCAAGAAAAGATGGGGATCTGATCGTGTTGTAGCTGATCCTCAAGAATCTGCCTATAACATGGTTTATTTATGGAAACAGGCAGTTGAAGATGCTGGAACATTCGACGACAACGCAGTAAGGGAAGCACTTGTTGGACAAAAGTTTGATGCTCCACAAGGTCCTGTTGAAGTTATGCCTAATCACCACTTATCTCAAACAGTAAGAATTGGAGAGATTAATGCAGAGGGTGGATTTACAATCCTCGAAGAGACAGGAGTTGTTCTTCCTCAAGCATGGAACCAAAAGCATCCAAGTTCAAAAGGATTTGCATGCGATTGGACAGATCCTTCAAAAGGAGAAAAGTATAAGCTTTAAATAATTAAGACCTATACTTCAAAATAAAAGGAGGTTTACACCTCCTTTTATTTTATATAATCAAATATTTTCTTTTTCTAAATTGGAGTTACTACTCGATAGCCTTTTTAATGGTGTTGCAATCGGATCTGTACTACTTGTTGCAGCATTAGGCCTAGCAATTGTTTTTGGTCTTATGGGTGTAATAAATCTAGCCCATGGAGAACTTATGATGCTTGGGGCTTACACAACATATGTAACACAATTAATTTTCAAATTACCTGTATTAAAACCTTTCTACAATTCCTACATAATAGTTTCTATTTTCCTTGCTTTTATTGTTAGTGGAGTAGTAGGAATTCTCCTGGAAAAAACAATAATAAGAAAGCTTTATGGAAGTCCACTAGAAACACTTCTCGCAACATGGGGGGTGAGCTTAATTCTTCAACAATTTGTCAGAAGTGTACCTTTAGCTTATGGTACCGGTCTGGTTATAAGTCTTTTAATTGGTTTATTCTTACCAACAACATTCCCTTCAAAAATAAAAGAATCAATAAATTTCAAATATTTTAAATTTAGTTCTTGGATATTTGCTGCATTAACTGGAGTCCTTACAGGTAGCGTAATTTCATCCTCTGTCAGCAAACTTAGTAGAGCAAGTGCTCGAAATGTTGATGTAACAGCACCCTCATGGATGAGAGGTCAAGTAGAAATTATTGGCACTGCATTTCCTAAAACAAGATTAATGATAATTGTCATTACTCTAATCTCTGTAATAGCAATAACATTATTTCTTAATCAAAGTGCTTGGGGGATGCGTATAAGAGCTGTTACTCAGAACCGACAAATGAGTGATTGCCTTGGTATATCTACTGAAAAAGTGGATATAATTACTTTTGGAATTGGATCTGGCTTGGCAGGAGTTGCAGGGGTAGCAGTATCTCTTTTAGGTTCGGTAGGGCCAAATGTTGGCGGAAACTATATAGTTGGTTGTTTTATGGTTGTAGTGCTGGGAGGAGTAGGAAATTTACTAGGAACAGTACTTGCTTCATTTGGGATAGGAATAATGACTGATTTAATTGGAGCTGGAAGGCTCTTATCAATATGGCCAGATATGCCTTTACCTTTATCAAACACAATTAACTTTTTTGCAACCACCAGTATGGCAAGAGTAATGATATTTGCACTAATTGTTATATTTTTACAATTTAAACCTACAGGTTTATTTCCTCAAAAAGGAAGGATGGTTGAAAACTAATGTCCCTAAGTAAAATTAAATTCGATAAAAAAATAGTATTATCATTTTGGATAATATTAATAGCCCTAATTATTGCAGCACCAACTCTACTCCCCGTATTTAGACTAAACCTCCTAGGTAGATACTTATCATTATCCATAGTCGCACTTGGTGTTGATCTTATCTGGGGATATACAGGTTTACTAAGTCTTGGACAAGGTATATTTTTTGCATTAGGTGGATATTGTGCAGCAATGTATTTGCAAATAACCAGCTCCTCTGAATTTCCAAATAATATTCCTGAATTTTTTGCTTTATATGGTGTTGAAAAGTTACCTTTTTTCTGGGAACCGTTTAGATCGCCTGTTTTTACCTTCTTCGCTATCTGGATAATTCCAGCATTGGTTGCTGGTTTAATTGGATTTCTTGTTTTCAGGAATAGAATCAAAGGGGTTTATTTTTCTATACTTACTCAAGCTTCTCTTCTTGTATTCTTTAACTTTTTTAATGGACAACAAAAACTTATAAATGGAACAAATGGATTAAAAACAGATGTAACACAATTATTTGGTCAGATGGTAGGTTCTGAGTCCATGCAAAGAATATTCTTTTGGATAACCGCCATACTAGTAATAGCCGCATGGTTTTTTGCAAAGTGGGTAGTTAAAGGAAGATTTGGAAATATTCTTATAGGGATACGAGATGATGAACCAAGAGTTAGGTTTACAGGATACAACCCAGTTATATTCAAGACGATAATATTTTCTATTGCTGGAGGTCTTGCAGGAATTTCGGGAGCTTTATATACAGTTCAGTCTGGGATAGTATCACCTCAATTTATGACGGTTCCCTTTTCTATAGAAATGGTTATTTGGGTTGCAGTTGGAGGGAGAGGAACTTTATTGGGCGCGATACTAGGAGCAGTTTTCATCAACTATGCAAAAAGTCTAGTAAGTGAAGCTTTACCTGCTAGCTGGATGTTTATTCAAGGAGGGTTATTTATCTTAGTTGTAACAGCTCTGCCAGAAGGAGTTTTAGGATGGATTCAAGGAGATGGTCCTAGGAATCTTCTTCAAAGATTTGGTTTAAAAAGAAAGATTGAAACATATCCAAGCTTAGAAGTTAACAATAAGGAGGCCAATAATGAATAAGACAGATCTTCTTAATTTAATTGATATTACCGTTAGTTTCGAGGGTTTTTTAGCTCTTAATAAACTAAATTTAAATTTGAAGAAAGGAGAATTAAGAGCGGTAATAGGACCCAATGGCGCAGGCAAAACAACATTTCTAGATGTAATAACTGGAAAGGTTAATCCAACGAACGGTGAAGTAATTTTTAAAGGAAAATCTTTAGTTGGTAGAAAGGAGCATAAAATAGCAAGACTTGGAGTGGGAAGAAAGTTCCAAAGTCCAAGAATCTTTGAAAATCTAACAGTTAAAGAAAATCTTGAAATATCGGTAACAACTCCTAAAAGTCCCTTAAACCTTATAAATAAAAGTATTAAGGATGAGCAACTTAGTGAGATTGATCGTCTTATGAAGATTGTTAATTTATCTCAAAAAGTTGATTCTAAAGCTGGATCATTATCACATGGCCAAAAACAATGGCTCGAGATAGCCATGTTAGTAGGACAGAAGCCAGATTTAATGTTAGTAGATGAACCTGTTGCCGGTTTAACTGATGAAGAAACAGATCTTACAGCTGATTTATTAAAATCTTTATCAGGCGAAAATACAGTAGTGGTAATAGATCACGATATGGAATTTATAAGAAGACTTGATAGTAATGTTTCAGTATTAAATCAGGGCACAGTATTATGTGAGGGAACCATGGAAACCATACAAAAAGACAAAAGAGTTATTGACGTTTATTTAGGAAGACCTGAGGACTAGTTATGGAAAATTTACTCGAAATAAAATCATTAAATACTTATTATGGCGAAAGTCATATTCTTAGAGATGTAGATTTAAACGTTAAATCAGGAGAAATGGTTTGTTTGATTGGAAGAAATGGAGTTGGCAAAACAACTTTATTGAAATCACTAATTGGTTTGTTAAAACAAAAAAAAGGAGATATTTATTTGCTTGGTGAAAATATCAATAGAAAAGCGCCTCATCAAAGGGCTAGGAAAGGAATGGCTTACGTTCCTCAAGGAAGAGAAATTATTCCATACCTATCAGTTGAAGAGAATCTTATGCTAGGGATGGAATCTCTACCAGGTGGATTATCTAAGAACAAGAAAATAGATCCATTTATCTATGATCTCTTCCCAATCCTTAAAGATTTTCTTCAAAGGAAAGGTGGAGATCTTAGTGGAGGACAGCAACAGCAATTAGCTATTGCAAGAGCATTGCTAGGCAAACCTCAACTTCTATTGCTTGACGAACCAACGGAAGGTATTCAGCCGAATATAGTTTTAGACATTGAAAATGCCATTAACCAGATAATTAGAGATACAGGAATTGGTGTTTTATTAGTTGAACAGCATTTGCATTTTGTGAGGCAAGCCAATAGATATTATGCGATGCAACGCGGAGGTATTGTTGCTAGCGGAAATACTAGTGAGTTGAGTCAAGCAGTTATTGATAAATTCTTAAGTGTTTAAATAAATTTTTATTTTTAAATTACTAAAATTTTAATCATTTTTCGCATCTTATTAGGTCTATACTATTTGGATGTTCATTAATATACTTATTAAATTCCATTGCTAGTGTTCTAGCCTCGTAAGCGTCAGAAGCATAAAAACAATTTTCTAATCTTATATTTTGAAAATCACGGTAATGCACTGTATATGGCTTCAATATATTATTTTTGTTCATTTTAATTTGCTAAAAAGCAATTATGTATATTCCAACCATGCATACATTCATAAATTTAAAGCACAACTTTTGTTGTTATCAAAATATACTGACTTAAATTATGTAATTAAAAATACCTTATAAAGACAAAAAGTAATTTTTCTATTTTTTATTTTTAGAATCTTGCTTTTTACCTTCAATTAAAAAAACAAATTTTGATAAAATATAACCAAAAACTGGGACCCATAACTTTTCATAAAAAAATTTCATAAAAAATTAAGCAGCTAATGATTCTTTTTCTTCAATTTCAGTTTTATTGATACGCTTCAAATCTATAGAATTAAACAAATGTTGCATAAGTAGAAAATCAAGTTCATCTTTCAACAAATTAACATCTGATGAAAGTAGATCATCAACAAAATCATCAAAAGTATCTGAAAGAGGATTCACAATTAAAAATTTATTTTTGCCATTATCATCGCATTAACAACAAAAGTCAACCAAATTTGAATATTAATTTTTGAATTTTTTAAAATTTAATGAATAAAGACTAAAAAATTAAATAATAAAAATAAACAAGCAAAATAACAGATTTAATATCAAGCTTAGGGTTTTTGAATTAAATTTCATTTATCTTGCTTTTCTTAATTTTTTATCTCTCCTGATTAGCAATATCAAAACGACAATAAACATATTTGCTAAAAAGAAATTTAAAGAATTCATCATCAAACCATTTAATATATTTATAGCAAGACTATTGATGTGCCAATTCGTAAAGAATCACTTAAAAAATCTTTAACCGTAGTAAATTTTTAAAGCAAATAAATTTGATATTTATGGCTAAATTTAAAAATTATTTTTTAATTAACTCGAAGTAACCATTTTTATTTAATAAGTACTTTTCAAACCAAAGGCTTAATAGATTGTCTAATCCTATTCCATTCATTTTATTTATTTGAGAAGTCTTATAGTCTGAAAGTGCAAGCAATAAATACGGAAAAATCATATCAGAAACACCTTTTGGCAGTTTTTCTAAAGGAACTCCATGCGCTCTATCCCATAAAATTTGCATATCCTGAGAGAACAAAGAACTCCAATAACTAAAATCACAATATAACTTATCTGGAGGGAGTAGATTTAGAGATAAAACTGGGAGAGATGAATTCATAGGAATAAATATTTTATGGATAAATTGAATTTAGGTTTTTAAAATGGTTTCAAATAATTTCTAATACGCAAATCTCCCCTAAATACAAATTTAACTTAACGCACTGTACAGCACTTAACAACACTTTTTAATTATTATATTTATCCATCATTTCCTGAAATTTAAGGAATGATAAAAACTTTTTATAAGTTTGCAAGTCAAAATTATCCTGATTTGCCTCATAAATATTGTTAGATTTACTAGGATTAAAATGATTTTCTGAATTAGTATCGATTGGAGTTTTTGCATTATCTATTAAGTCACGAGAATTATCAGCTAAGTTTTGTATATAATAATTATTCGATTGATATAATTGAGTTGCTTTACCATTTTTTTTATTAAATATACCTCTTATAGAAAGCGCTTCCTCTACCAAAATACTTATTATTTTTGAATTACTTAAATTGTTCTCTATGCTCAACTTATCAATTATTCTCATAACATCTTCTCTAGGAATAAAACCAACTCTTTTTTTCTTAGTAGGCATTTAAAAATAAATTAAAGTTCAGCACTTGACTGTAATAAGTGTTGCACTATATTCATTATAAGTCAATTAATTGCTAATGATCCTACCAACAACCTTACTTTTAGGAGCTCTTGGATATCTTTTCTACACCTCAAAAAATGAACTTTCACTAGATCACGATGACCTTATGGAAAACCAAAAAGAGAATGATGATTTGTATAAAGATTTGGAAGATCTATTTATTTAAAATTACCTCACCAGTACTAAAGAACTTTGTTTCTTGACTAAAGATATACAAAACCTTAAACATAATTAGAATGACATTGGAGATATTAAATTAATGACTGTACATCAAGATTACGAAATAAAAATCAATCTAAATGAATTGATTGAGAAAAGAATACCATGTTGTGATTTACTTCATCCAGACCATTGTCTAACAGAACAACAAGTATCTGAAATTGCACATGATATTCGTATGGATTTAAATTTGCATGATCTTTACAAGCAAGTGGATCAACACATTATGAATTATGTAAATGCAGCTGGTATTGATAACAAAGACCATTGGGTAGAACCACATCTTCCAGATTTGGAGAGAGATTTAAAAGAAGAGGTTGGTATAGAATTTGATTAATTTTTTCCTATAAATGAGATTAATAAATGTATTTTTTTTCTAAATTATCTATCAATTTATAAATACTTTTAGCTGATCTTTTTCTTTTCTTTAAAATTTTAAATAATGTAAATCCAATCAAGATTGCAAAAATAGGTGTGAAAAGAATAATTCCATGATCCATAACCATCAAACAGAAGTCTATTATTAAAAGTATTAAAAAGTCTGCACCAATTAAATAGGTACTTTATACAAATATCTTTCTCTATAAAAATTAAGATTTCTCATAGAAATGAGAAAGAATTAAATTTCTTTGTAGATTATGTAGATAGAAAATTTAATTCAATAAAGATAATGATTAATTATTTTGCTTTAACAGTAGCTGAGATGGGGATCGGCAAGATAGAAGTAGCAGTTATTGGTGCAGTAATCTTAATATTTCCAATTTTATTTGTTTATGCATCTAAAAACCTTGATCCCAAGGGGGTTTTCGAATGGATGATGGGAAAACCCAATGATTGGATAGGTAAAAAATAAGACTTTAACAATTTACATTTTACTAGTTAAATTTTAAATTTTCTAATTTATCAATCGCAAAATCATAAACTTGGCAATTATTTTCTAAATCATTAACTATTGAATTTTTTAGTGAAGAATAATCTATAAACTTATTGAGTTTATTATTTTTAAATTCCTTATTAGTCTCTCCAATAGCAAATGCCAAAGCTCCCTCATAAGAAATACCGAATTTCGAAGTATTACAGTAGGTTCTTGTGAACTTATTAGAAATCTTATTAGTATACTTTTCTAGAGTTTTAGAAGAAGCATCCAATGAGTAAACTGGGCTACTAAAAAGAAGAAGGAAAGTTAAAGTCAATATCGAAAAAACTCTTTTGATCATAATATTTCATAAATTGCGAGTTAAATATAGTTTAGAATTTAGCTCTGATGACTATGTATTATTAAAAATGTAAAAATTTAAAATTTGTTAACCACAACAAATATTTCATATTTTGGAAGATAAAAACTCTCTAAATGAGTATTTTATAGTTTGAATTTTTTTTGGTAATTTTTTTAAAAAACGCCTAAATGCTTTTGGCATAATAAAAAATTCATATCAATAATTAATAGATAGCAAATAATACTTGGGTATTCAATAAATAATTATTTAAAAATAAGTAAATTAATTATTAAATATATGGATCGAGCTATGGAAATGTATTTGAACATGAATTATTGTTTAATAAAGTATTAAATACAAATTTAATATGGCACTACCAGAACTTATTTATGCTCCTATAGATGGCGGCACGATACATAGATATGAAATTAGTGGTGGCAAGAGAAAATTCTTAAGATTTATAGGTTGTTATTTAGGCCAATGCAATTTCCACAAAAATATTGATGATGCTATTGATTACATAAAAAATTTGAAAGAATCACAAAAGATACATAAAACATAAAATAAAGATACATAAATACGATAGGGACTGAATATTTTTCAAGAACTAAATAATTATTGCTACAAATAATAGAGAATTTTCTTTTTATAAGTAATTGATTATTTACTTGGGTTATAGTTCCGAAAGATAAACAGTCAATTAAAAAAGAAATTAATTTATGGAAAACAGACAAATTAATTTTTTTAAATCAAAAGACTTAAATACCGTTCTTAAACCATTTAAAAAAGGAACGGTAGTAAAAATTGACTCGTTTGATATTAGAGAAAATCAAAATGAATTAAAAATAGGTTTATTTGGTTGGTATGCAATATGTCCTTCGAAAGAAATAAAAAAAAATAAGCTATTTTATTTTTCACTCTATGATGAGCCTCTTGTTCTTTATAGAGATGAAAATGAAAACGTTAGGTGTATTAAAAATATTTGTCCACATAGGGGAGCCTCTTTTATTGAAGGAACATTATCAGATGGAGTAATAACCTGTCCCTATCATGGAGCTAAATTCTCATCTGGTGGAAGTTGCCAAAATCTCGACAGAATAACATGCAGACATATAGTAGATAATAACTACGATAACTACGCCAAAAGAATTCACTTATCTCAATACAAAGCTTTAGAAAAGAATGGATATATTTTTGTACATTTTTCTAAAAAATCTGACACTGATTTAAACAATATAAGTGAAGATGCACCAATAAGTAATTACGAGTTATATGAAAATGGGTTTACGCATAAGGATTATGTATATGAAGAGGTATTAGTTGACTTCAAATGTGATTGGTCAAGAATAATTGAAAATCACTTAGATATCCTTCAT